>JASJCA010000101.1 GCA_030066215.1 Rhodobacter sp.
CCGCCCCGCCGAGCAGGATCACAGGCGGCCAGACGCCGCCGAAGCACCGGTCCACCAGCTGCTCCGCCGCCGCCAGAACGCAGCGCACGACGACCTCGCGGCTATCCTGCAGCGGCACCTCGGCCTGCCCGCACAATACCCCGGGCAGGATGCCCGCCATATGGATCTGCCGCACGCCCATCACCCGGGCAATGCGCCCCAGCCGCCGCTGGAACCGCCGGAATGCCGCAGCGTTGGCGGGGTCGAGGAAATCCGCTTCGACCATCGGCGCGGCCAGCACCAGCCCCAGCCCGTCGCCCTGGCGCAGCACACCGATCGGGCTCGGCCTCCAGCGGAACGCCGCAACGGTGCCGGGCGGGGCGTAGCGGCGCAGATAGGCGGCGTTGCCGGCGTAGCAAAAGAACACCGACCGCCAGCCGCCGAAGAGCCGATTCCAAACCCCAAGCACCAGGTAGAGCAGCCCACTCAGGGCCGCGAGCCCCGCCAGAACGACGCCGAGCTTCAAAACGATATCACGCACAAACCATGTCCCAATTCCCCGAAGACATCCCATACTGCGCGGTCGATCGCCACCGCTTCAGACGACCCGCACGCTCAAGTTCCCCACCCCTTCGATCGTACCTTCCAGAGCGTCGCCGCGCTGGACCGGCCCAACGCCGGCGGGCGTGCCGGTCAGGATCACGTCGCCCGCTGCTAGTTCAAAAAACTCCGACAGGGCGGAGATCATCTCCGGTACAGACCAGATCATCTGCGCCAAATCACCGTCCTGTCGGGTCTCGTCATTGACCTGCAAGGTGATTCGGCCACGGCCGGGATGGCCGATCTCGGCCGCAGGGCGGATCGCGCTCACCGGGGCGGAGCGTTCGAACGCCTTGCCGACCTCCCAGGGCCGCCCGGCCTTTTTCATCGCCGCCTGCAGATCGCGCCGGGTCATGTCGAGCGCAATCGCATAGCCGAAGACGTGGTCTAGCGCGGCCTCTACCGCAATGTCCTGCCCTCCAGACCGCAGTACCACCGCCAGTTCGATCTCGTGATGCACATCCGTCGAATGCGTCGGGTAAGGAAAGATGCCTGAAGTATCCAGATTCTCAGGGTTTTTCTGGAAAAAGAACGGCGGCTCGCGGTCCGGATCGTGGCCCATCTCGCGCGCGTGTTCGGCATAGTTTCGGCCGATGCAATAGACCCGGCGCACCGGCACTTCGCCACCGCCGGAAACGGGAAGCAGCGGGCGTGGCGCTGTCGGGACGGCGAAGCTTGGCATGGCGAATTCTCCGGAACCGGTGCCGCGTCGGCCTAGGCCAAACCGACAGGCGTCGCAAGCGCCGGCACCAAGGCCGATCCGGAAACGAACCGGGCGGAGCTTTGACACCGTTCCGGAACCCGCCACAATCAAACCTTGAGATTGCCGCTGCCGTTCACGTTTGGACCCAAATCCTGCCCCACCCCTGGATATTGTCCATGTCCGGGGGCGCTTGGAGGAAGTATGAAAGTTCTAACGATAACAGCTGCCCTCTTCCTTGGACTTGTCGTGCCTGCTGCTGCTCAGGCGCAAGACGGGCCCAGATCCGCCCGGCAACTCCCCGGCTGGGAGGCCGTCGGCCGCCTGACGATGGCCGACCGCGCGATGTGCACCGGTGCGCTGATCGCGCCCGACATGGTGCTGACCGCCGCGCATTGCATGTACGACCCGATGAGCGGGCGCCCGGTGAAGGCGCGCAAGATCCGTTTCGAGGCCGGGCTCAGCGGCGGCGCGGCGATGGCCACGCGTGCGGTGACCGAGATCGTCCAGCACCCGGGCTACCGTCACAACCACAAGGGCGCGAACGACGCCAGCGTCGATCTGGCGCTGGTCCGTCTGGACGCCCCGATCGACAGCACCCAGATCCGCCCCTTCACCACCGATGCCCGGCCCGCCAAGGGCGACGAGCTTGGCGTGATCTCCTACACCCATGCGCAGAAGACGACGCCGCTTTTGCAGCATCCCTGCGACGTTCTGGCCCGCCAGGGCGACATACTCGTGATGAACTGCGAGGTCGACTTCGGCGCCTCTGGCGCGCCGGTCTTCGCGGTCCAGGGCGGCGCCCGGCCGCGGCTCGTGTCGGTGATCTCGTCGAAAGCCGCGATGGGCAACCGCCCGGTCTCGGTCGGCACCATCCTCGACCGCACCCTGCGCATCCTGCTGCAACGCGCCGGCTAGACACGGAGCCTCGCCCGCCCCTTCATCTGGCCAAAAATATCTCGGGGGGTCTGGGGGGCCGGCCCCCCAGCCGGTCGGATCGCCGCAGGCGATTCGATCCTTACGGCTCGCGGAATGCCTCGCGCGACTTGTAGAGTGGCTTCAGAAGGTACTGCAGCACGGTCTTCGACCCGGTCTGCAGCTCGGCCGTCGCCCGCATGCCGGGGCGGATCTCGATCTCCTGCTGCCGGTCGGTCAGACTGTCCATGTCGACCTTCACGGTGACCCGATAAAACGGCTCGGCGCGCGGGTTGCGGTCATCCTCGAAGGTGTCGGCCGATACGAAGTCGACCCGCCCCTTCAGCGTGCCGTAAATCGTGTAGTCGTAGGCCGACAACTTCACCGTCGCCGGCTGCCCGCGCTCGACGCTGGCGATGTTCTCCGGCTTGACCCGCGCCTCGACGAAGAGCTCTTCGCCTAAGGGGATGATCTCCAAAATCTCCTCGCCGGGCCGCACCACGCCGCCGATCGTGGTGATCTCAAGCGCGTTGACGATGCCGGTCATCGGCGAGGTGATCACTGTGCGGTCCAACTGGTCCTGCGCCAGCCGGATATCCTGGCGCAGCGAGGTCAGCTCCTGCAGGGTAGCGGAATAGTCCTCGGCCAGGTCCAGCTCGGCTTGCGTGCGGATCTCGTTGTATTTGATCTCGGCATCGCTGGCCGCCTTCTTGGCGCGGTTCACCTCGATCAGCGCGACGATGTCCTGGTCATAGAGCCGTTCGAGGTTTTCGAGTTCATCGGTCAATTGCGCCAAGATCGCCCCTGCGCCGTCGCGGCGGCTGATATAGTCGGTCTGGCGGGCGCTGAGCAACGCGCGTTCCGAGGTCAGGATATGCGGGGTGCGCCGCGCCAGCGCCGCGGGCACGTCGAAATCGAAGGCGCCGGCGAGTTCGGCCTCGAGCCGCAGCCGGCGGATCTCCAGCGCGTCGATCTGGTCCTGCAGGTCGTCGACGGCGGTGCGGAACTTGGTGTCCTGCAGCTTGGCCAGCACCTGCCCGGCCTCGACCGTGTCGCCCTGACGCACCGAGAGCTCGGCCAGGATGCCGCCTTCGAGGTTCTGCACGATCTGGGCGCGCGAGGACGACACCACCTCGCCCTCGGCGCGCACGATCTCGTCGATCCAGGCGATGGCGGCCCAGCCGAGAAACAGCGCGAAGGCCAGACCCACGAGATAGATGATCCGGCTGGCGCCGCGGCCTGCCTCGGCCAGCGCGGTATCGGCGGCGGCCGTCATGCGGCGGCGCCGGCGAGATGGGCCAGCACCTCGTCGCGCGGCCCGTCGACCACCAGCCGCCCGGCCTGCAGGATCAGCGTGCGGTCGGTCAGCCCCAAAATCGGCATCCGGTGGGTGGCGATGACGGTTGTGCGGCCATGGAGCCAGGTGTCGAGGCGGGCGACCAGCGTACGTTCCAGCGTCTGGTCGAGCGCAGCGGTGGGCTCGTCCAGAAGCACTACGGCGGGGTTCTGCAGCCAAAGCCGGGCCCAGCCGATCGACTGGCGCTGGCCCACCGACAGACCCGCCCCGCCGTCGAGGATCTCCATGTCGAGCCCCTTGGGGTGGCCGCGCACGAACGCGCCGAGCCCGGCGAAGTCGAGCGCGCCCATCAGCCGGTCGTCGTCGCGCTCCAGCATCGTCAGGTTCAGGTTGTCGCGGAGCGAGCCCGCGAGCAGCCGGACCTCCTGGCTGAGATAGCCGATGTTGCGGCGCAGATCGCGCGGGTCGATCTGGCCCATATCGGTGCCGTCGACCAGCACCCGGCCCGTCTGCGGCGCGTAAAGCCCCGAGAGCACCTTCAGAAGCGTCGACTTGCCCGAGCCGTTGACGCCCAGGATGCCGACCCGCTGAGCGGGCGTGATCGCGATGCCGGGGATGTCGAGGATCTGCGGGCTATCGTCGTCGTAGCGGAACGTCGCCTCGTGGATCTCGAACCGGCCCTCCAGCCGTTCGCGGCGCAGGTAGGACCGTTCGGCCTCTTTCTCCTGCGGCGCCAGCGCGATCGAATCGAGCCCTTCGAGCGCGGTCTTGACATTGCCCCACCGCGCCATGGTGCCCGCAAGCGTGGTCAAGGGCGCCAGCGTGCGGCTGGTGAGGATGCCGGTGGCGATGATCGTGCCGACGGTGAATTCGCCGGCGAAGACCAGGAACGTGCCGAGGACCACGGCGCAGATATAGGTGCCCTGCTGCACCGCCTGCGACCAGTAGGTCAGGAGCGAGGACAGCTTGCGCTGCTCGGCCGTCGAGTGGCTGGAAAGCTCGTTGAGCTCCTGCCAGACCTGCATCATACGCTCTTCGCCGCGTTGGGTTTTGAGCGTGTCGAGCTCGGTGACCACCTCGTGCAGAAGCCGCCCGGCCTTGGCATTGGCGCCCTGGGTCTGGCGCGTCAGTTCGATCATGCGTTTTTGCAGGAAATAGGCCGGCAAGAGCATCAGGATGCCGCCGGCGACGATGGCCCAGACGATGGGCCCGGCGATCGAGCCGATCAGCAAAAGGAACACCGCGATGAAGGGCACGTCGGCGAGCGTCGAGAGCGTCGAGGAGGTGAAGAACTCGCGCACCGAGCCGAACTCGCGCATCGCCGCGAACAGCCCAGAGGGCGGCAGCGGCTTGCGATCCGACCGCATGCCAATGAGCCGCTGCATCAGGTTTCGCTGCACCGACAGCTCGATCTGCCGCCCCGCCGCATCGGTCAGCCGCGCGCGGGCGAGCTTCAGGAGCGCCTCGAGCCCGATCGCCAGCGCCACGCCCAGGGTCAGGACCCAGAGCGTCGCCTGGGATTGGTGCGGGATCACCCGGTCGTAGACCTGCAAGGAAAACAGCGCCACCGCGACGGCGAGCATGTTGGCCACCAGCGACCCGGCCATGATCTCGGCCACCTGGCGGCGGTATTTCGGGAACTCGCCCCAGAACCAATGCGCGTTGTCGAGCTGCGGCACGTTGCGCGCCACGACCTCATTGAGCGGCGTGCGGCCGGTCAGGATGGTGCCAGAAAACACCGGGGCGAAGTCCTCGACCGGCACCTCGGCCTCGTTGCCCGGACAGGTGGTGTCGAAGATCGTCAGCGTGTCGCCGTCCTGGCGCATGACCAGCACGCATTGGCCGTTGGTCATCATCGTCAGCGCGGGCCAGGTGCCGGGCGCGATCTCGGCGCGGTGGGCGATCTTGTGACGGATGCCGGTGCTGTCGAGCGCCCGGGCCAGCGCCTTGATCGACAGATCGCCGGGCGCGTTGGTCCAGAGGAATTCGGCCACGTCGCGCACCTGCACCTCGGTGCCGTTCAGGGCGGCGAAGGTGGCGATGATGGTGGCGCGGTGCTGGATCCGGGCGGCGGTGCCCTCGACCAGGTCGCGGATCGCAAGCTCGTCGGACTGCGGCGGCGGGGACGGCGGAGCGATGTCAACGGCGACGGGTTTCGGCCGATTGGCGGGTTCGGGCGCAAGATCGGCGGCCCGGCCGGCGGTCTGGAGCGCGCGCGGCTGGGCGAGCGTCAGGGTGACCGCCTTGGCCGGCGCCTTCGCCGCGCTCTTGTCCGCTGGTCCACCGGCCGGCGCCTCTGACGTCGTCGCACTCATATCTTATCCCCGTCGGCCAAGAGCCCGCGGTCGCGGGCCATCTCGAGCTGGATCAGGATCACCTGGTACTTGGCGTCCACATGGGCCTGTTCGCGCTGCACCAGTTCCTCGTAGATCGAGACCACGTCCATGATGGTGCGCTGGCCGGCCTTGAACTGGGCCTGGAACAGGCGGAAGGTTTCGCGGCTTTGCCGGGCGAGGCCGGCGGCTTCGGCCTCTTGCCGGCGGAACGAGGCCAGGCGCTGCGCCTGGCGGCCCTCGGCGCGGCGCGCGTCCTCGTCGGCCTCGGCGACGCGGCGGGTGGCGGTGTCTTCGGCCGCCGCGATCGCCTTCAGCGCGGCGGGGGTGCCGAAGCCGAGCGGCTGGTCGGTGTCGAGCGTCAAGGCGCCGCTGGTGCCGTCCTCGGTGACGGTGGCGGTGGCCGCAACCTTCGGCAAGAGCCCGGCACGCTCCACCCGGGTCTGGGCGACGGCGCGGCGGCCCTCGGCCTCGGCCAGAAGCACGTCGAGATGGCGCGTGCCGGCGGGCGGCTTGGCCAGGGTCAGCGGCGCAAAGCCGGGCGCGAAGCTATGCCCGGTCATCGCGTTGAGTTCCACCCTTGCGGCGGCGGCGGCTTCCTCGGCGGTGGTGCGCGCGGCCTCGATGTCGTCGATCTTGCTCATCACCACGCGCAGGTCGGCGCGGTCCGAGATGCCGCCGTCGACCCGGCCCTGCACCACGCGGCGGAATTCGGCCATGCGGCCGAGCGCGCGGGTGAAAAGCGCGGCCTTCTCGTCGCCGCGCAGGGCGGTGAGGTAGAGTGCCAGCGCGGTCTCGACCCGGTCGTTGAGGTCGATCGCCAGCGTCACCGCGGCGACCTCGACATCGGCGGCCGCAAAGGCGCGTTCGGCCTTGCGGCGGCCGTTGTCGAAGAGCACCTGTTCGAGCAGGATCGAGGCCACCAGATCGCCGAGGCTCGTCAGGCTGACCCCGGGCGACAGCGACGGCAGCCAGTTCTTCGACTTGGCTTCGGCGCGCAGCTTGGCGGCCTGCAGTTCGGCCTCGGCCGACCGGCGCGAGGCGGCCAGCGCTGCTTTGGCCACTGCGTCATAAGGCGAGCCCGGCTGCAGCAGCGTCTCGCGCGCCAGCAGCCTGGCGATGATCAAAGAGCGTTCGTCGCCCTGGGCCTGGGCAAAGCTGCTCTCGCCGCGGGTGACCTCGGCCGGCGGGTCCTCGCCGGCGCCGGTCGCGGACAGAAACCCCGGCATCGGGGCCTCACCGCAGCCACCGAGACCGACGGCCAGCGCCAGGGCCAGCGCCCTCGGCCGGGTGGGGATCGCCGCTTGCATCGCTTTCCGCCCCCGCCCCGATCAAATGACGACGGTGATGTCCTGCTCGATCACCAATGTCGCGCCGTCGTTGCCGAGCGTATAGACGTTGTAGGTCTGACCGCCGATGTCCTGGGTCTGGCCGGTGTTCACCGCGCCGGACACGGTCACGGTGTCGTCGGCGCCGCCGTGGATGGTCAGCGTGTCTGAGCTGTTCGACAGTGCCTTGATTTGCGCCTCGGTCAGCACCAGGTCGGTGTTCTCGCCGTAATCGAGGTTCAGCGCCTGGATGTCGAAGCCCGTCAGCCCCGCATGGCTCACCGTGCTGGCCGCCCCCGCGCCGTCCTCGAGCACCACCAGCGTGGCCGAGCTGTTGCCCGCGTCGTCCACCCGGCTGACCACCAGGTTGGTGCCGTCGGGCACCGCCGAGGTGAAGGTGAACTCGGTCCCCAGCACCGGGTGCTGAGTGACGGTCGAGGACGGCGTGCCGACCGCGCCGCCGGGTTCAAGCGTGTTGACCGCATAGCTGCCCTCGGCGTCCTGGGTGCCGACGCGCCAGACGTCCGATCCGGCGAAGGTCACCGAATCGACGTTCGGGCTGGTGATCTCGGTGTCGACGTTGAAGCTTTCGGTCAGCGTCGCGGTGTTGCCGGCGGGATCGGTCGCGGTGATGGTGGCGGTGGCGGCATAGGTGCCTTCGGGCAGCTCGTCGGCGGTGAACTCGGCCGCCCAATTGCCCGCGGCATCCACGGTCGCGGTGCGGGTCACGCCCAGAAGCTCGACCACCACCGAGGCGCCGGGTTCCGCGGTGCCCGACAGCGCCACGCCGCCCAGCCGTTCGGCGGCGTTGATCACGTCGTCGTCGGTCTGGTTCGGGTTCGAGGTCAAAAGCGCCTCGGTATCGACCTGCACGGTGTCCGTCAGCACATCGGTATTGCCGGCCAGATCGGTGGCGGTGACCACCACGTCGGTGGTGTAGCTGCCCTGCGGGATGCTCGCCGCGGGGAAGGTCACCGACCAGTTGCCGGCGCCGTCGACCGTCGCCGGCTGGGTGCCGCCGGCGAGCTCGACCACCACGGTGGAGCCGGGCTCGACGGTGCCGGTCAGGGTGACGCCGTCGGCGCGCTCGGCCTCGTTGATGATGTCATCGCCCTCGATCGGCCCGGCGTCGAGGCTGTAGCTGTCCACCACGGTATCGAGCCCCACGCTGTCGGTCGCGGTGGCCGAGTTGCCCGCCGCGTCGGTGATCGAGGCAGTGATCGGCAGGGTCTGGGTGCCGGTGGGAATGTCGGCGGCGGGCACCGTGACGGTCCAGTTGCCGCCAGGATCGGCCACCACCTGCTGGCTGGCATCGCCCAGGGTGACAGTGACGGTCAGGCCCGGCGTGGCGGTGCCGTTGATCACCACACCGTCGGCGCGTTCGGCGGCGTTGATGATGTCGTCGATCTCGATCGGCAGCGGCGAGATCGCCACCTCGCCCGCCGCGGTGTCGACGCGAACCGCCGAACTGGCCGTGGCGGTGTTGCCCACCGCATCGGTCGAGACCACCGACACCGTGGTGTCGTATTCGCCCGCCGGGATCGTGCCCGCGGCGAAGAGCGCCGACCAGGCGCCGGAGGGGTCCACCGTGGCGGCATGGGTGACGCCCGCGACGGTGACCGCGACGCTGGCGCCGGGCTCGGCCATTCCGGTGAAGGTGACGCCCGCGGCGGCCTCGGCGGCGTTGACGATGCTGTCGCCGCCGGCGTGATCCGGCGCGATGCTGACGCTGGTTTCGGTGTCGACCCGGACCGACCCGCGTGCGGTCGCGGTGTTGCCTGCCGTATCGGTCGAGCTGACCTGGATATCAGCCACGTATTCGCCCGGCGGGATCTCGGACGGCGCAAACGGTGCGCTGAAGGTGCCGGCATCGGTGGCGGTGACGGTGTGGGTCACGCCCTGCATGGTGACGGCGACGGTGGCGCCGGGCTCTGCGGTGCCGGTGATCGCGACGCCGGCGGCGGCCTCGGCCCCGCTGATCACGTTATCGCCGGCCTGGGCGTTGTCGAGCGCCACGCTGTGTTCGGTATCGACGCGCACCGACTGGGTGCTGGTCTCGGAATTGCCGGCGTTGTCGGTGGCGACCGCGGTGACGGTGGTGTCGTAGCTGCCGGTGGGGATGTCGCCGGGGGCGAAATCCGCGCTCCAGTTGCCGGTTGCGTCCGCCGTGACGGTGTGGCTGACCGCGCCGAGGGTGACGACGACGATCGAGCCTGCCTCGGCAGTGCCGGTGAAGGTGACACCGGCGCTCTGCTCGGCGGCATTGATCACGTAATCGCCGCCGACCTCGGCGTTCAGCGTCAGCGCCTGCTCGGTGTCGATATGGACCGTATGGGTGCTGACCGAGCTGTTGCCGGCGGCGTCGGTCGTGGTGATCGTCACGGTGCTGTCATAGGTGCCGGGCGCGATCTCGGCAGCGCTGTAGTCGAGCGACCAGGTGCCGTCGACACCGACCGTGGTCGTACGGGTAAGTCCCTGAAACTCCACCACGATCTCGGCGCCCGCCTCTCCGGACCCGGAGAGCGTGACGCCGTCGGAGGCTTCGCCCGCATTGACCACATCGTCGCCCTCGACCGGGTCGAGATCGGCGGTCGGCGCGACGGTATCGACCACCAGGACGTCGGTCGAGGTGGTGCTGTTGCCGCGCGCATCCGTGGTGACGAGCGTGATTTCAGAGGTATACTCGCCGGCCTCGATTTCAGCGGTCGCGAAGGTCACCGACCAGGCGCCATTGTCGGCCACTGTCGTGGTGTGGGTGGTGCCGGCGATGGTGACCGCGACGGTCGCGCCGGCCTCGCCGGTGCCGGTGATGGTGGCGCCGTCGGCATGGCCCGCGGCATTGACCAGATCTCCGGTCGACTGGGTGCCGCTGAGGACGGTCACGGTGGGCGCAGTGAAGTCGATGTCGAAGGTCGGCCCGTCGAGGTCGAAGCTGTTGTCGTCGGGATCGACCACCGCCACGGTCGCTTCGTGGATGCCATCGCCGGGCAGGCCGGCGGTGTCGAAGGTCGCGACCCAGGTGCCGTCGTCTGCGACGGTCACGGTCTGGGTCTCGCCGCCGATATCGACCACCACTTCAGAGCCGGGCGCGCCGGTGCCGGACACCGTGGCGCTGTCGGCGACGGTGCCGCCGATCAGATGCGTCGCGTCGGGATCGTCGACGGTGGGCTGGATCACGGTCTTGGCCCCGCCGCCGCCGTCGCCATCGCCGCCGCCGGCCACCGCCAGCCCGCCGGCGATCGCGGCGCCGCCGGCCAACAGACCGCCGAGTTGCGAGGCCAGCGGCGCCACTAGCGGCGCGACCACCGGCTCGACCTCGGCCAGATCGAGAAACACCAGTTGGTCGTAGGGGCTCCACTTCTCGCCGCCAACCTCGACCGCCTGGTAACGCGCGACCATCGCCGCTCCGTCACCGTCGGCCAGCACCACCTCGACGATCTCGCCCTGTTGGCTGAGAAACAACCCCTTGGCGCCGGTATGGGCGGTGTCGAAATAGCCGTTCAGCACCACGACCTGCCCGTTGTCGAGCGTGATCACCAGGTCGCTGCCAAGCCGCTGATAGCCGGCGATGTCCGCCTGGCCCAGGTTCAGCGACACGTCCTTGGTGTAGGACACGTAGATGGAAGATGGATCGCCTTCGGGAAACGTGCCACGACGGGCGCTGCCCGCCGTGTCGCGCACGACATAGCCTACCGTACTCATGAGTCTACCGCTCGCCTTCTGCCTCAATTACAACCGGCGGTTGTTGTGTTTTGTTTTTTACCGCCGGTACTGCTACCGTATCGGACCACGATATGTGGCCGAATTACGCAGATCATGCGATATTGCCTGTGGATATGTCCAGCGATAGATGAATCGGACGGTTAGAAATCCGGGGGTCGGGCCAGAACCCGTGGCATTTTTGTCTTGAGCCTGATTGCGGAAGGCGCGGCCTGCGGTGCGCGCAGTCTACGGTCGCAGGATTTTCTCTCGATTCTATCGCAGGTTCGAGGAACCTGTAGTGATCGGCCGGAAGTTGAACGCAACATGTTGACGCACCCTCGATATCTCGTGTAACTTCGGCGCATCTGGGGAAGTCTGCCGCCACCCGCGTCATATCCGACCGGTTCGGCACAGTTTGGTCGAATGCTAAAGCCACGGGACACAGATCAACCTAAGGGTGTGCACCGCACGCAGACGAAGACCGGATTGCGCATCGACAAGATCATCGCGCCGAGCCATATTCGCATTGTCCCGGCCGAGCCGTCTGCAGTGTCGCCGCCCGAAGTCGCGAACCGACCCGATGCAGCCCCATCACCTGTCATAGAGCCCGCGACAGCGGCGAAACCGGCACGGCTTGTCGCCTTGACGATCATTGCCGGACTGCTGGCGCTGTTGGCCGGCGGCTTGCTGGTGCTGCCACCGCCGAATCTGCCGGGCGCCGCGGGAAGACACGCTGCCGAACCGGCCCCGGCAACGGACGAGCCGGCCACTGCCTCGGCAGCGATCCCGGGCGACTTGCCCCCCGCCCCACAACCCACCGTTTCAGCGTCGCCGGGCAACGGCGAGGCCGCCTGGCAGGACGGTTTTCTGGCAGAGGTCACGGCCGGAACCCTGGCGGCATTGCGCGGATCGCAAGACGGCGACCCGGCCCGCGCCGCGGTGCTGGATGCCGTGCGGGCGGCGCGCACCGAGGGCAGCGACGACGCGGCGATCGGGCGAATGCTGGCCGGCGCCGTGGCCGCGCAACGCCTGACGCTACCGCCCGACTGGACCCGCGCCGACGGCAGCGCCGACCTGCCCGCGATCCTCGCCGCGCTCGACGGAGCGCCGGACTGATGCCGCGGCGCGCAACGCTCCGCATTTGCACGGCTGCGGCCCGCCAGGCGTACCGCCGGGCAAGCACAAACAACACACCGGCGCAAACCGCTTCGCCGCGCCCAAAGGAAAAAAGGAAGGGGGATCTGATGAAACATATGCTCGCCGCCATGGCCGTCGGCCTTTCGGGCCTTGCCGCCATGCCGGCCGCCGCCGAAACCTGCGGCGGCACCTACACCGTCAGGGCCGGCGACAGCCTGTCGGCGATCGCTGACACGCACTACAAGAACGCCGGCATGTGGACCGCGATCCATAGCGCCAACCTGGACACGATCGGGCCCAAGCCGGACCGGATCGCGGTGGGGATGACGCTGTCGCTGGCCTGTCTCGACGGCCTGCCGGTGGGGCTCGCCGGGGGCGTGCCGCTCAGCAACGTGCAGCCCACGGCGGCCAAGATCGTGCAGATCCAGCCCGGCAACGCCGCGGTGCGCAAACGCATCAACCTCTTGACCGGCGACGATTTCGCCCCGTTCACCGCCAAGGCCGCCCATAACGGCGGGCTTTTGACCGAGGTGGTGCAGTCGGCGATGACCGAGGCTGCGCCTGACAAGGGCTTTGCGATTCACTGGGTCGACGATTGGGCCAGCCATCTCGAGCCGCTTCTGTCGAACGCACTGCTCGACCTCGGTTTCCCCTGGTACCAGCCCGATTGCGCCACCACGCCCGAGAATTTCCGGTGCCAGAACTTCCACTTCTCGGACCCGATGTTCGAGCTGTTGATCCTGCTCTTCCGCGACACCGCGCGGCCCTTCGCGTTCAACCTGGACACCGATATCGAGGGCAAGACGCTGTGCCGGCCGTCCGGATACTTCACCTTCGACCTCGACCAGAACGGCCGCCGCTGGCTGTTGGACGACAAGATCACGCTGAAGCAGCCGCGCACGGTCAAAGACTGCTTCGACATGGTGCTGGCCGGTGAGGCCGACGCGGTGGCGCTGAACGAATTCACCGGCCGCGCGGCGATCAAGGAGCACGGGCTTGCGGACCGCATCACCGTGGTGCCGCAGCCCTTGTCGGTCGCCGGGCTGCACGTTGTGGTGCACAAGTCGCACCCCGAGGCCGAGGACATGCTGGCGATGATCAACGACGGGCTGCGCGGCATCCGCGCCAGCGGCAACTATCAGAACATCATCGAGGACCACATGGCCCGGATCTGGGCCGAGTTCTAGGGGGCGGGGCCGATGCTGAGGGGTCTACACCTCGTCTGGCTAGCTGTCGCGGCGCTGCTGGCGCCCGCCGCGGCGCTGGCCGAGTGCGAGATCCGCTATTCGGTGCAGCCGGGCGACACCTATTATTCCGTGGCCGAGGCGCATTACGGCGACCACACCCGCTGGGCACTGATCTACTATGCCAACCAGGGCGCGGCGGTGGGGCCGGCGCTGATGCCGGGCAAAGAGCTGGTGATCCCCTGCATCGCCGGCATGACCCGGCCCGATCCGACGCCCTTGCGCCAGGACGATGCCGAGCTGAAGCTGCTGACGGGGGGCGACTACAAGCCCTTCACCGACCCCTCGCTGCCCGGCCAGGGGCTGGTGACGGAGTTGGTCAACGCCGCGCTGGAGTTGACGCCGTCGCCGGTCAGCTACTCGATCACCTGGGAGAACGACTGGTCCAAGCACCTCTTTCCGATGCTCGACGAAAAACAGTTCGACATGGGCTTTCCCTGGCTCAGGCCGGATTGCGAGAGCACGCCCGGGGACGAGCGCTGTCTGAACTTCCATTTCTCGGATCCGCTGATGCTGATGCCGATCATGCTGTTCGTGCGCACCGACAACCAGTTCCGGTTTCGCGGCGACGCCGACGTGGTGGGCCGGTCGCTGTGCCGGCCGAAGGGCTATTTCACCCACGATCTCGACCGCGCCGGGCGGCGCTGGCTGAGCGAGCGCAAGATCGCCTTCGTCACCGGCGACAGCCCGCGGGACTGCTTTCGTCGGGTGGCCGAGGGCGAGGTCGACGCCGCCACGGTCAATCTGTTCCTGGGCGCCAACGTGATCCTCGAGATGGGCCTGCGCAATCGGGTGGTGCCGCTGGAGCGGCCGCTGTCCGAGGAGGGCCTGCACGTGGTGATCTCGAAACGCCACTGGCGCGGCACGGCGCATCTTTATCGGATCAACGCCGGGCTCAAGCGGCTCCACGCCGAGGGCCGCTATCAGGAGATCGTCGCGCGGCATTTGGACAATTTCCAGGCGCTGTTGAACTGAGACGGCGGGCGGCTTCAGTCCAGGTTCGGATGTAGTCATCTCGCCCCGGGCACGGAGTAAAGGGGCACAGCCCCGCCGGGCCCATCGCCGCCCCGCCCCGGAGGGGTGGCGATTGGGCGAGGCTTGCGCACAGCTGGAGGTCCTACGGACTCGACAACCATAAATCGCCTCCGAACAGAGGTCGGATCGCCACCCCGCGGGTCGGCGATGGGCACGGCTCCGAGCAATGCTCCCGGCGTCTATTCCATACCGGCAGCATGCATCCGCACCGCCACCGTCACACAATCACGATATCGTCCGAAAGCTGCCCCAGCACCGCGTTGCGCAGGGTCAGCACGTCGTCGTGGCCGAAGTCGAACACGACGTCCGACCCGACCTGCGTGGCGTGGGACATCACCTCGGCCGTGGTGCTCCCGAGGCCGCGGAAGTCGAGCAGGTCGATGTCGTTCTGGAAGTCCTCGACGGTGTCCGCGTCGTAGCCCACGACGAAAATGAACCGGTCCGCGCCGGCGCCGCCGACCATGGTGTCGTCGCCCTTGCCGACCCAGAACGTGTCGTTGCCGGTGCCGCCGCTGAGGTGGTTCGCCCCGTCGGTGCCCACGAAAGTGTCGTTGAAGGCCGAGCCCACCGCGTTTTCGACCGAGACGAAGTAATCGCCCTCGGCGTGGCCCCAGTTCGCCGCCGAATTGCCCAGCCTTATGCCGCCGCCCGAGGTCGCATCGGCATAGGACACCGTGTCGATACCCGCGCCGCCGCCGAAGTACTCGGCACCCTGCCCGGCCAGGAATGTGTCGTTGCCGGCGCCGCCGAACCGGAACTCGTTGAGCACCCGCCCGCCGGCGAACTCGAAGGTCTCGATGGCGTGGTCATGGGACAGCCGGCCATAGACGTCGACATCGAGCCCGGCGCCGTCGCGGAAGGTCACAGCATCGGCGTAGTAGGTGTTGGCGTAGCGCTCGACGGTCAGGGACTCGAGCGCGATGTCGGCAAAGATCACCCGGTCGTAGCCCCACGACGTGCTTTCATAGCCGATCTCGGCGCTGCCGGTCGCCTGGGTGACCACATAGATGTCGTCGCCGCTCATGCCCCAGACCCGCGGCGCCTCGACGGTGATGTAGTCGTTGCCGCCGTCGCCGGACACCGTATAGACCTCGGTCTCGCCGATCCGGAAGGTGTTGATCACCGTGCCGTCGGCGAACTCCACCGCCTCGATGCCGTTCTCGGTGCGGTCGCCGGCGCCGTGGATATGCACGTTGAGGCCATTGCCGTCCTGCAGGATCAAGCTGTCGGACCACTCTGGCGTGACGTGCCGGAAGATCGACATCTCGTCGAAGCCGGTGTCGGTGAAGACTACGCGGTCGGTGCCGCCGTCGGCGGCTTCGTAGCCGAGCGTCACCAGTTCGGCGCCCGCCACCACGTGATAGGTGTCGTCGCCGGCGCCGCCGCGGGCCACCTGCCAACGCGCCCCGGTGCCGGTGCCGAGATAGATCTGGTCGTTGCCGCCGTCGCCGTGGATGGTGTCGTCGCCGTCGCGGCCGTAGAGCTTGTCGTTGCCGTCACCGCCGCCGACGAAATTGTCGGCCGCATCGCCGCGCAGATTGTCGTTGTGGCTCGAGCCGGTGATCTGCTCGACCGAGGTATAGGTGTCGCCGAGCGCGTCGTTGGTGTTGACATGGGCGTGCTGCAGGTCGGCCCGCACGCCGATGGCCGCGCCGGCATAGGACACCCGGTCGGTGCCGCCCTGCCCCTCGAACCGGTCCGCGCCCGCGCCGCCGACCATGGTGTCGTTGCCGTCCTCGCCCCAGAACGTGTCGTCGCCCGCGCCGCCATTGAAGTGGTTCGCCGCATCGGTGCCGACCATGACGTCGGCGAAGGCCGAGCCCATCGCGTTTTCGATCGAGACGAAGTGGTCGCCCTCGGCATGGCCCCAGCTGGCGGCGGCGTTGCCAAGGTGGATGCCGCCGCCCTTGGTAGCACCGGCATAGGTGACGAGGTCGGTGCCCTCACCGCCGTCGACGTATTGATTGCCCTGCCCCATGCCGAAGCTGTCGTGGCCGTCGCCGCCGAAGCGGATGGCGCTCAGCACGGTGCCGTCGGCGAACACGATGCGCTCCATCTCGGTGTCGGTGCGGTCCTGCCCGTGCAGGTGGATGTCGAGCCCGGTGCCGTCGCGGAAGATCACGCTGTCGGTCCAGGCGGCATTGGGGTGCCGGAGCCTTCCTCGCGCGCGATGAAGGTCTCGGCCATCAGATCGTCGGCGGCGATCTTGGCCTGCCCAGCGA
>JASJCA010000037.1 GCA_030066215.1 Rhodobacter sp.
CGCGGCCTCGGCGTAGCGCGGCAGCGACGGGAACAGCGCGGCATAGCGCGGCAGGGCGGCGATGCCGGCGCCGGGCGCGTCGGGCAGGATGTCGGCGAGGCGCGCGTTCGCGATCAGAAGCGAGGTGCGCGCGCGCAGCACTTCCTCTTCTAGATGCCCCGAAAGCTGCAGCGCCATCAGCTTGACGATGGCCAGCGAATCGGCGGGCTGCCAGGGCGCGATCTGGTTGGAAAACAGGAAGTTCTCGGGCGCGCCGCGGCCCAGGGCGGCCTCGTTCACACGCTGCAGCCAGGCGTTGACACCCCGTGCATAAGCCTCAAGCGCGGCGGCTGTATAGGGGTCCTGGACCGCGACCGACTGCACCGCGAGGGTGTAGAAATCGAGCCGGCGCAGAAGCTCGTCGATCCTGAGCGTTCGAGTCCCGAAGAGCTCGCTGAGGCGGCCCTGGGCGGTGCGCCGCAGCATGGTCATCTGCCAGAGGCGATCCTGGGCATGTGCAAAACCGAGGCCGAAGAACACGTCCGCGTCGGAAGCGGCGAAGATATGCGGCACGCTGGCATTGTCGCGCACGATCTCGACCTCGGCCTCGAGCCCCTCGACGTTGTGGGTGGCGCCGTAATCGGGCAGCGAGCGCGACGCGAAGTAATAGACCAGCGCCAGCGCCAGACCGGCCAGGACGACGAGCCCGGTGAAGATCCTCAGAAGCCAGCGAAAGGTCTCTGCCATGGTGATCCCGGTTGACCGCGGAACTGGAGCCGTTAGGTAGACAGCCCGACTTGGCATGGCAATGGGGGACGCGGCGGCATGGCGACGGTGGCATTTCTTGGATTGGGCGTGATGGGCTTTCCGATGGCCGGGCACCTCGCCGCGGCGGGGCATCAGGTGACGGTCTACAACCGCACCGCCGCGAAGGCCGAGGCTTGGGTGGCCGAGCATGGCGGGACGGCGGCGGCGATGCCGCGGGCGGCGGCCGAGGGCGCCGAGTTCGTGATGGCCTGCGTCGGCAATGACGACGACCTGCGCTCGATCTGCCTGGGCGAGGACGGCGCGCTGGCCGGGATGGCCGCCGGCGCGGTGTTCGTCGATCACACCACGGTGTCGGCGGCGGTCACGCGCGAGCTCTTCGATGCGGCGAACGGCGTCCAGGTGTCCTTCGTCGACGCGCCGGTCTCGGGCGGCCAGGCAGGGGCCGAGAACGGCCAGCTGGTGATCATGTGCGGCGGCGACCAGGGCGCTTACGACCGGGCCGAGCCGATGATGGCGGCCTATGCCAAGCTCTGCAAGCGGCTGGGCGGGTCCGGCGCGGGGCAGCTCACCAAGATGGTCAACCAGATCTGCATCGCAGGGCTCGTCCAGGGGCTGTCTGAGGGTCTGCATTTCGCCGAGAAGGCGGGGCTCGACGGGCGCGCCGTCATCGAGGTGATCGGCGGCGGCGCCGCAGGGTCGTGGCAGATGGTCAACCGCTACGAGACGATGCTGGACGACGAGTTCGACCACGGCTTCGCGGTTGACTGGATGCGCAAGGACTTGGGCATCTGCCTGGCGACGGCGAACGAGAACGGCGCTTCGTTGCCGGTCACGGCGCTGGTCGACCAGTTCTACAAGGAAGTCCAGAAGATCGGCGGCGGGCGTTGGGACACCTCGTCGCTGATCAAGCGGCTGCGCGCGCTCGACGGGGCGTGAGCGGATCCGATTGAGCGCTACCGCGCGCGGTTTTTCGGCCGGTTGCGAGGCGACGCGCCGGCGAGACGTTGCGGGGGCTGCGCCGTTTGGCCGTGCGTATTTCGGACGAGAAGAAGATCAGGTCCGCGGGTGACGGGCGGCGAGCAGCCATAGGCCGGCGAGGCCGAGGCTGATCAGGGTGTTCCAGGTTGCCATGCTGAGGGTCAGGAACTCCCAGGCGACCTCGTCGCATTTCACCAGCGGCGGGCCGACGTCGCGGCTGGTGTCGAGAAGATCGGCGGCGTTGAGACCGGTGATGTCGCCCGAGACGGCGCAGGCGGTCAGGCCCTCCCACCAATCACGCTCGACCCCGGTGTGAAAGACGCCGATCCCGGCGGTGGTCAATGCGGCGAGCGCGCCCAGAAGCGGCAGCACGCGGCCGGGCAGGGCCAGGGCCAGGACGCCGATGGCGATTGCCGTGGCGTGGGGCCAGCGCTGCCAGAGGCACATCTGGCAGGGCGCGTAGCCCAGCATCTGGAACCCGAAGGCGCCGAGCAGCAGGGCCAGCGAGCCGCTGGCGGCAGCGATGATGAGTTGCGTGCGGGTCATAGGTACCTCACCAGCAGCACGCCCCCGATCAGAAGCGCGACGAAGAGCGTGAACATCAGGCCCAGGCGCTTCTCGATAAAATATCGGATCGGTTCGCCGTATTTCCAGAGCAGCAGGGCCACAACAAAAAACCGCAGGCCGCGGGCGAGGATCGAGGCGGTGACGAAGACCGGCAGGCTGAGCGCGGTGGTGCCCGAGAGGATCGTGATCACCTTGTAGGGAAACGGCGTCACCCCGGCGATCAGCACCGCCCAGGCGCCCCAGGCGTTGTAGCGGTCGCGGAACTCGTCGAAATAGGCCTCTGTGCCGTAGAATTCGAGCACCGGGCGGCCGACGGTTTCAAACAGGCCGTATCCGATGGCATAGCCCAGAAGCCCGCCGAGGACCGAGGCCACCAGCGCCACGCCGGCGATCAGGAAGGCGCGGGACGGCGTGGCGAGGATCATCGGGATCATCAGGATGTCGGGCGGGATCGGAAAGACGCTGCTTTCGAGGAAGGCCACGAGCGCCAGCGCCCAAAGCGCGTGGCGCGAGGCCGCGAGCGAGAGGGTCCAGTCGTAAAGCCGCCTGATCATGCCTGCCCTTGCCTTTGGTGCCCCTTTGGCCATGGCCGGGCGCGGAAATCAAGCGGCGTTACCGGTCGGCGGGACCGTCATAGTGCCGTTCGACCTTGGCGACCCGCAAGATGTAGTGGCTGTACCAGCGGTCCTTGCCGAGTTGCTGCGCCACCAGGTGCTTGGCATCCGCCTTCCAGTCGAGGATCGAGGCCTCGTCGCGCCAGTAGCTGACCGTGATGCCGAAGCCCTCGGCGTTGCGTGTGGTCTCGAGCCCGATGCAGCCGGGATGGGCCTGGGCGAGGTCGGCCATCTGCGCCGCCATCTGCTGATAGCCGGCATCGGTCGCGGTGCGCTGCGCGGCGAAGATCACGGCGAAATAGGGCGGGTCGGGAAGCGGGGCGAAGTTGGACATGGGCGGGATCTAACGCGCGCGGCGGGCGAATTGAAGCCGATGGTCGCCGCGCACCGGCGGGGACGCGCCGGTTTCGGCCCTCGGGCGGGGCCGCGGGTTTCGGAACGATCGAATTTTAGGCATTATCGGCAACAATCCACGGCATTGGGGTGCGATTGTGGCGCGGGCGTTTACCGAAATGCGAGCCTTGCGCGCTAGTGAGTGGGGCGCGGACCACACGGCTTCGTGCGGCGCTGTGTTTTGTACGCCTGGCCGCGGGTACGTATGTGACTGGCACTCAGGTGTCACATGTGTTTGGTGACTCCGTCGGTAGGGGCCTGAACCTCCCCGCCCGCCGGACGCGCGAGCTGAACCTCCGTTACCCAGACGTTCGGCTCGCGCACTGAGATCTCTTGGGTGCGGTTCCTGTGCGGTTTCGGCCGTATTTGCGGCGCAGGACTCGGCGGGAGAGTTCGGGAGGTCATTGCAGGGCTAGGCTGAGGCGTAGCGGGCAACGCCCGCGCGGGAATTTGCGTCAGAAAATGCGCTTCGGTCGGGCAGCGGTTTCGGGTGAATCGGAGGTGTGTCGCACATTGCCGGTCGCGAAGAGCGACTTGGTGAAGCGAGGTGGTTGGGTGGAGCAATCGTAGGGCTGCGGGTTTGTGTTTGGGCTCATTTTCTTTGCGGTCTTCGGTGGGCCCAAGGTTTGTGTCGTTTCGGCCTGTCTCGGACGTTGAAGCGCTGTCTCGGGCACGGACTCGAGGGGCGCAGCCCCGCCGTGCCCATCGCCAACCCGCCCGGGTGGGGTGGCGATTGGTCGACATCAGCGCACCGCGTGAGGTCCTACGGACTCGACAGCCATAAGGGGCCTCCGTACAGAAGTCGGTTCGTCACCCCGCGGGGTGACGACGGACACGGCTAATTGCTGACCGGCCGGGGTTTTCTCTGAGCGATGTTCGCAGCGAAGTTCAGATCAGTCTTATACCGAGCCGCCGGCGTCGTCGCCCGGAATACCCGCGCACGGGGCATCCCGCTGCCACCGTCCCCGTCAGGCAACCCGGGTCCGGCAATAGCAGCTGGCCTTGACCGGCACTTCGGCGCGCGCCAGGGCGATGTCGAGCTGCCGCCGGACATGGCGCTGCTCGACCTCCTCGCCGCGGCGGGTCAGGCATTCGTCGAGCCCGTGCAGTGCCCAGACGTTGGCCGGGTTCTGCAGGGCGCGGGGCAGGGTCGGGTCGAGGCCCAGATCGGCGCGAAAGACCGCCTCGGCCTCATCCCAATGCCCGGCGTCGATCAAGAGCGCGCCGAGCGCGTGGCGGGCGGGCTGCGGCCAGGCCCAGGGCTCTTCGTACATCAGCCCGTCGTCGCGCCGCACCGCCTCGCGCAAATGGTCCAGACCCTCGTCGATACGCCCGGCCTTATAGGCGACCTCGCCCAACATCATCGCCTCGGCGACACCCAGCACGTCCTGCGCCTTGTTCTGAAACAGCATCCGCGTGTCCGGAATCGCGGCGCGCGCGGCGTGGAAGCGGTCGGCCTCGACCTGCGCCTCGGCGCCGCGGCCCAGATTGGCCAGCGCCACGGCGCGGGCATAGAAGATCAGCGCCTGGGTGAAGGCGTAAAGCTCGGTGTCCTCGGGGATCGGCTCGTCGAGGATCTCCCGCCACATCCCGAAGCGGATCAGCACATGCGGGCGCGTGGCGACGAAGGCCTCGAAGAGATCGGGATAGACGCGCACCACGTCGTCGGGCACCTCGGCGCGCAGCCGCCGGGCGGCGTCGAGCGCGACCGAAGGCTGGGCCAGAAACATCGCACCGTAGACCGCAAAATGCAGGTTGTGGATGCGGTAGAGCGCGTAGAAGTTGGCGCCGCCGGCGTAGTCCTTGAACCTGGCATCGACCTCGGCCGCGGCGAGGTTGCGGGTGACCACGGCCTGATAGTCGCCGGTCAGCACGTCGATATGGGTGGCCATGTGCACCAGATGGCCGGCGTCCGGCACCAGGCCCGTCAGGCGGTCGCCGTGGCGCAGGGCGGCCTCGGGCGTCGGCGACATTTCCATCAAGTGGATGAACATGTGCAAGAGGCCTGGATGGTCCCAGGCCTCGGGCCGCTCGAAGGCGCGGTCGAGCAGGGCCTTGGCCTCCGGCCCGGCGGAATGCTTGGTCGGTGCGCCGGTGGCGAGGTCCCAAAGCTGCCAGGGCGTGCGGTTCATCAGCGCTTCGGCGAAGACGAAGGTGACGTCGAGGTCGTCCGGATGCGCGGCGTGGACCTGCCGCATCGCGTCGGCGAAGGCATTGGTCCAGGGGTGGACGTCCTCGACGGCGGCGTCGGCGGGATAGCGGGTCTTCAGCGCCGCAATCAGGTCGGCCTCGACCGCCGTGCGGGGCGTGGCGGCGGCAAGCTCGGCATGGGCGCGGGCCAGGCAAGGGGCCTTTTCGGCCTCGGTGAAGACCTCCCACGGCTTGTTGTAGTTGGGGCCGAGCGCATAGGCGATACCCCAGCGGGCCAGGGCGCAATCCGGATCGGCGGTCAGGCAGCGTTCGAAACAGACGATGGCTTCGTCGTGGTTGTAGCCGAAGAGCCAGACTAGGCCGCGGTCGAACCAAGGTTGGGCCTCGGCGACCCTGGTCACGGGACGCGTGTAGCCGCCCAGATCGAACGGGTAACTCATCACATCTCTCCGCAAGGCGCGGGCTGACCGATGTACCGTCGCCGGCTAACGTCCCTACTCGGCTGCGATCTTGATCACCGGCTCCATCTCTGCCAGCACTTCGGGGCTTAGATGGCACTTGATCTCGTGGCCGGCGGCCAGTTGGTGCTGGGTCGGTACCTCGGTTTCGCAACGGTTGCCGGGCACACGGTCTTTCCAGCGGCAGCGCGTTTGGAACGGGCAGCCCGAGGGCGGGTTCATCGCCGACGGAATATCGCCTTCAAGCACGATGTGGGTTTTTTCCACGCTGGTGTCGGCAATGGGTACGGCGCTGAGCAGCGCCTCGGTATAGGGGTGGTAGGGCGGGCTGAACACCTGTTCGGTGTCGCCCAGTTCCACCACATGTCCGAGATACATAACCATAACGCGGTCAGATAGATAGCGGACGATGCTCAAGTCGTGGCTGATGAACAGAAGCGTGGTCTTCTCGTTGCGCTGGATTTCCATCAGCAGGTCGGTGACGGCGGCCTGGACCGAGACGTCGAGCGCCGAGACCGGCTCGTCTGCAACGACGATGCGGGCGCCGCCGGCGAAGGCGCGGGCGATACCGACGCGCTGTTTCTGCCCGCCCGACAGCTGCCGCGGCATGCGCTCGGCGAACTCGCGCGGCAGCTTCACCAGGTCCAGAAGCTCGAGCATGCGCTGGCGGCGGGCGGTTTCGTTCTCGCCGATGCCGAAGATCTCGAGCGCGCGGATGATCTGGCGGCCGACAGTCATCGACGGGTTCAGTGTGTCGAACGGGTTCTGGAACACCATTTGCACCGAACTGACGGTCTTGGTGTCGCGGTTTTCGATCGGGACGTCTTCGATATTGCGGTTGTCCAACGTGATTTTGCCGTCGGTCGCGGTTTCGAGCCCCATCAGCACCTTGGCGAAGGTCGACTTGCCGCAGCCGGATTCGCCCACGATGGCCAGCGTTTCGGATTCGCGGGCCTCGAAGGTGAGCGTTTCGTTGGCCTTGACCACCTTCTTGTCGCCGCCGCCGAACAGCGCATTGGCCGCGACCTCGTAGTATTTCTTGAGGTTGTCCATCTTCAGCACGACATTGCCGGGCTCGGCCTTATCGTGGGTCTGGCTGGCAACGATGGGCGCATCCCAGTCGATTTCGTCGATGCGGCGGCAGCGGCTGGCGTGGCGATCGTCGCCGGGGATGTCGACCATCATCACGTTGCCGGTGTTGCAGACCCCCTCGACGAAATAATCGCAGCGCGGGCCAAAGTTGCAGCCGGGCGGGCGTTCGTGGGGCAGGGGGAAATTGCCGGGTATCGCCACCAAGGGACGCGAGTTTTTGTCGGCGCCGGGCAGCGGGATCGAGCGGAATAGCGCCTGGGTATAGGGGTGCTGCATTTTGTCGAACACATCCGCGATCGAGCCGCGCTCGACCGCCTCGCCGGAATACATCACGCAGATGCGGTCGCAGGTCTCGAGGATCAGGCCGAGGTTGTGGCTGATGAAGAGCATCGAGGTGCCGTATTTCTTGCCGAGCTCCTTGACCAGTTCCACGACGGCGGCCTCGACGGTGACGTCAAGCGCGGTGGTGGGCTCGTCGAGGATCAAAAGTGCGGGCTTTGACATCAGCGCCATGGCGATGACGATGCGCTGCTGCTGGCCGCCCGAGAGCTGGTGCGGGAACGAGTTCAGGATACGCTTGGGGTCGGGCAGCTTCACGTCGGTGACCACTTCCAAGGCGCGGTCAAAGGCCTCTTTCTCGCCGATGCCTTCGTGGATCATCGGCACCTCGGCCAATTGCTTGCCGATCCGCATCGCGGGGTTCAGGGACGCCATAGGCTCTTGATAAATCATGGCGATTTCGTTGCCGCGGATGTCGCGCAGCTCTTCCATCGTCATCTCGCCGAGGTCGCGGCCCTTGAATTTGATCGAACCGCCGACGATGCGACCGTTGACGCCGAGATCCTGCATCACGCCGAGTGCAACGGTGGATTTGCCGCAGCCCGATTCGCCCACGAGGCCAAGCGCCTCGCCGGGCAGGACGGTGGCGGAAAAGTCCATCACGGCGGGGATTTCCCGCAGCCGGGTGAAGAAGGAAATCGACAGTTTGTCGATTTCGAGGATTGGGCCGTCATAGTCCCATTTGGCCATTCTATGGTCCCCCTATCGGGTTCTAAGTTCGTTGTGTGTGGGGCCCGCAGGTGGCTTCGCCACCCGCTGCACCCCACCGGGCGCGCGCAAGACGCACGCCGTCAGTCCTTCAGGCTTTCCTCGCGCAGCCCGTCGGCCAGCAGGTTCAGTCCAAGCACGAGGCTCAGAAGGGCCAGCGCCGGGGGCAGGGCGGGGTGCAGGTAGATCGACAGAAGCTTGCGGCCCTCGTTGATCGTCGAGCCCCAGTCCGGCGATTCCGGTGGCAGGCCGAGGCCGAAGAAGCCGAGCGTGCCGAGCAGGATCGTGGTGTAGCCCACGCGCAGGCAGAAATCGACGATCAGCGGCCCGCGGGCGTTCGGCAGGATCTCCCACAGCATGATGTACCAGGGGCCTTCGCCGCGGGTCTGCGCCGCGGCCACGTAATCGCGGGTCTTGATGTCGAGCGCCAGCCCCCGGACGATGCGGAACACGGTGGGCGAGTTGACGAAGACCACCGAGACGAACACCACCAGGATGCCGCCCGAGATGTCGAAGAGATCTAGGAACGGCGGCAGCACGTGGATCGCGGTGCCCTTGGCAGAGATGCCCGACAGGTAGAACCAGATCATGATGCCCAGGATCCCGATCAGCAGCGGCGTGCGCACCTTCGGCTGCGTGTAGTAGCGCGAATTCAGAAGCACGCCGACGAACACGATCGGGAAGATGAACATCACCGCCGCCATGTAGCTTGGGATGCCGGTCAGAACGATCTCTGGGGTCACCAGCAGGTAGAAGAGCAAGATCACCGGGAAGGCCAGGATCAGGTTGGCGAGAAACGACAGGAAGGTGTCGAGCTTGCCGCCGTAGTATCCCGCCGGCAGGCCCAGCGTGATGCCGACCATGAAGGCGAAGAGCGTGGCGAAGGGCGCGATCACGATCACGGTGACGCTGCCTTTGACCATGCGGCTGAAGACGTCGCGCGCCAGGTTGTCGCCGCCCAGAAGGTACCAGCCATAGTCGCCCTCTTCGGCGCCGTTGAGCACCGTGCCGGGCACCTTGTTCTTCATGCCAGAGACCTGCACCAGCGGGTCATGCGTGGCGATCATGTCGAAGAGCCCGGTGAAGAGCGCGGTATAGACCCAGAACATCACCAGGCCGAAACCGACCATGCCGATCACGCTGTCGAAGAGCTTGCCGTAAAGCCCGAGCTTACGCTTGAACGAGATCGACAGCACGAAAGTGGCGATCAGCGACACCCAGACCGGCGCGAACTGCCCGGCGATCCCGCCGATGATGCCGCCGCCGAAGTTGCCGGTCAGCACGCCGGCCACGATGTAGAGCAGCACGACCGCGACCAGCGCGTAGAAGCTGTAGGTAAGCGACTTGTTGATCAGCCCTGGCAGGCCAGGCGTGGCGATGGCCATGCCGTCCTCGCCATATTGAATGCGCCCGCCGCCATAGACGAAGCTCGAGACGATGCTGGCCAGGACCGAGACGCCGAAGGCGATCGCGGCGACCAGCAGGAGGGGGTCCAAAACGGCGCCCGCGGCACCGGTCCAAGTCAGTGGTTCCATGCGCCCTCTCCCTTACGAAATCCGGATCCGCGGGTTCAGATAGACATAGCCGATGTCGGATATCAGCTGCGTCGTCAGAACCACGATGACGGACACCACGGAGACCCCGAGCAGAAGCTCGATGTCGTTGTTGCCGGCGGCCTGGACCAGGGTCCAGCCGAAGCCTTTGTAGTTGAACAGCGTCTCCACGATGACGACACCGTTCAGAAGCCAGGGGAACTGCAGCATGATCACGGTGAAGGGCGCGATCAGCGCGTTCCGAAGTGCGTGCTTCATCACGATGTTGGAGAAGCTCACGCCCTTTAGCCGCGCGGTGCGGATGTATTGCGCGGTCATCACCTCGGCCATCGAGGCGCGGGTCATGCGAGCGATATAGCCCATGCCGTAGAGCGCGATGGTCAGGACCGGCAGGGTGAAGTTCTCCCAGGTGATGTTGTCCATCGCGGACGTCGCCGTGCCCTTGAACCATTTCAGGCCCACGGTGGAGGAGGCGAAAATCGCGATGAAGATGACGCCCGAGACGTATTCCGGCGTCGCGGTGGTGGTGATCGAGACGGTCGAGAGGGTTCGGTCTAATCGAGAGCCCTCTCGCATCCCCGCCAACACCCCGATGATTAGCGCGCCCGGGACCATGACGCACATCACCGCCAGCATCAGCCATCCCGTCAGCCCCAGCCGCTTGCCGACGATCGTGCCGACCTCGTCCTTGAAGACGGTCGACAGGCCCCAACTGCCCTGCAACAGGCCACAGAACCGCGGCGTGTCTTCCTCTGCCACGCCCGGGCGGACGCAGTTGCCGACCCGGGTGCCGTCATCGAGCGTGTTGGAAAACCCCGGCGCGACGCCCAGCCAGCGGCCGTATTTGACAAAAAGCGGGTCCATGTAGCCGCGGTTTTCCAGCCAGCTAACGACCTGTTCGTCGCTCATACGCTGGTTGCCTTGGGTCTTGGCAAGCTTTTCGAGGTTGGGAAACAGGTTGGTGAGGAAAAACACCACGAAGGTCAGGCAGAGCGCGGTCAGGATCATCACCCCTAAGCGCCTTAGAATGAACAGTCCCATATCGGCCCCTGTCGGTCAGGCGGCGGCATTGCGGGCCTTTTGGCCTCTTTCCCGCCGGGATGTTCCGGCCGGTCCGCCTTTGTGAGAAGGGCCGCCCAGGTGATCCGGGCGGCCCGTCGGATTTGACGTCTTAGGTCGCGAGACCCCACTTGTAGTGGTGGTGCTCGAAACTGATGTGCATGTCGGTGCCCACCAGGCCTTCGCGCATGTGGCGGTAGATCGAGCGCCAGTAGGGCTGGATCGTGACGCCTTCGGACTGGATCAGCGCCGCGCCGCGGGCGGCAATTTCGCTGCGCGCGGTGGCGTCGGCGACGGCCAACGCCTCTTCGAGGATGCCGTCGAACTCGTCGCTGGCCCAGCCGAACTCGTTCCAGGCCGCGCCGCCCTTATAGGCCAGCGCCCAGATCTGGACGCCCAGCGGACGGTGGTTCCAGTTCGTCGAGCTGAACGGGTACTTGACCCAGTCGTTCCAGAAGGTCGAGCCGGGCAGCACGGTGCGCTTCACCTTGATCCCGGCGTCGCGCAACTGGGCGGCCACCGCGTCGGTGGTGTTGCGGCGCCAGTCGTCGTCGATCGAGATGATCTCGTGCTCGAAGTCGCCCATGCCGGCCTCGTCCATCAGCGCCTTGGCGCCGCTTGGGTTGTGCTCGGGCATGCCCACGTCGGCGTATTCCGGGTGCGCCGGGCCAAGGTGGGTGTTCGCAGCTGGCGAGCCGCGGCCGCCGTAGCCGAGTTCCAGGCAGACCGCGTTGTCGACGGCCATCGAGATCGCCTGGCGCACGCGGGCGTCGGCGTAGGGCTTCATCCCGTCGACCTCGGCAAGCTGGTTCGGCCGGATCACGATCGAGGCCATGGTGACCACTTCCGACTTCACGAAGCCCAGGGCGTCCATCACGTCGATGAACTCGCCGACCGACTCGTGCAGCATGTCGACTTCTTCCGATTCAAGCGCCGCGAGCCAGGCCGACGGATCGGTGCCGTAGTCGATGTACTCGATGCGGTCGAGGAACGGGCCGCCATAGACGTCCGCGCCCCACCAGGCGTGGTCGTTGTTCTTCACGATGGAGCACTTGACGCCAACCTCGAGCTCTTCGATCAGGTACGGACCGGTGCCGACGTTGTTGGTCAGATCGTTGGGGTCGAACGAGCTGTGCACGATTGCCGCCGGATAGTCCGACATGCCCGCAATCAGCGAGATGTCGGGCTTGGGCAGGTTCAGCGTCACGGTGCCGGCGGCGTTGTCGGGCACGATCGAGCCGTCGATCGCCATGCCGGTGCCCTCGTCGACGAGCGTGGCGAAGCGGCCGGCCATCGAGTTGGTTTCTTCGTTCTTGTCGCACCAGCGGGTGATGTTGCGCGCGACGTCGTCGGCGGTGAAGTCGTCGCCGTTGTTCCACTTCACGCCCGGACGCACGTTCAGCACGTATTGCGTGGCGTCCTCGTTGATCTCCCAGCTTTCCAGAAGCATGCCGCGGAAGGTGCCGTCCGAGTTGTACTCGACCAGGTATTCCAGGAAGCCGCGGGTCTGGTTACCCATCTCGGACCAGTCATAGGTGCGCGGGTCTTTCAGGGGCCGCACGCTCATCTGCACGCGGATCGTGCCGCCCATCTGGGCGTGGCCGACGGCCTGGGCCGGTTCGTTGAGCCCGATCAAACCATAGGCAGCCGCGGCGGTCAGGCCCATGCCGGTGGCGCGGGTGAGGAATTCGCGGCGGCTAAGCTGGCCGGCGTGATACTCCCGCGCGTACATCTCGGCGGCCGGATGCACCTTTTTGGGGTTGGTGTGTACCGTCATCGTGTTCTCCCTGTGAGACAGTTTTTGTTTCGTGTTTTGCTTCGTAGTCGGGCGCCGTCCGCCCTGCCAGCCATTGCAGTGCCATATGTCCTGGTTTTGCCTGGCAGGCCGTGTTCCCCCTCTACGACATTCCGCACGGTTTCGCGCGGGGCGTCAACGGTCGCTTTCGCCGTCTGGCGGCGCAAAAACGACATGCGCTTTGAAGAAAAACGACATTGGCCCCGGTTGCAACTAAAAAACCGGGCCGACCGTCAGCCGTGGCGGCGGAACTCTGTCGGGGTAATGCCGGTGTGCTTTTGAAAGGCGCGGGTGAAATAGGCGGCCGAGCGGAAGCCGAGATCCCGGGCGATGTCCTTGACCGGCCTGCGAGTTTCGACCAGTAGGCGCCGTGCCTCGAAATGAACGCGGTCTGCCAGAAGCGCCGAGGCGGATCGGCCGCAAGCGATGTTGCAGGACCGGGTCAGATGTGTCGGCGTAACGCCGAGGCGCTGTGCGTAGTCGTTGATCGTCCGGCCCGAGCGGTAATCCTGCTCGACCATCGAGGAATAGGCCGCCGCCAGCCGGCGGGACGCGTCCGGGTGCAGGTCCGACGGGTTGCCGTGGGCGATCTCGCGGTCGAGCCAGATCGACATCAGCCCACCATGGGCGGCCAGGGCGCGATCTCGGCCGGGCCGGTCGCTTTCCAACTCGCGCTGAAGGTTTTCGATCAGGGTGCTGAGCTCGTTCTGCTGCTGAACATCGCGGAACCGCAGATGCATCGGCTCGTCCGGCAGGCGCAGGACCGGGTCGTTGGGGAAAAACACCGTCATGCCGAAGACCTGGCCCAGCATCTCGTAGCCATGCATTGTGTTTGGCGGCAAGAACACCGCGTGGTGCGGACCGAAGCCATGCGTCACACCGGCGATGGTGATACGGCCTTGGCCGCGCGTGAACCACAACAGCACCGGCTGTGAGTAAGACCGCATCGCCTCGGTGCGCCAGCGTGTTTCGGGCGTCAACCGCGGCATAGGCTCCACGCGGAACCGCTTGGATTTCAACGACATATTGATGTCGGGTCGGGTATCGCTGAATATCCGCATCAGGTTCGAATAGTGCAGGTGTCCAGACGGTTATCCACGAGTTATCCCCATACCTCGTCTCATTCGTGCAAGGCGCGGCTCATCACGGCAGCGGAATCGTCGCCCATCCGCGCATCTTTGACCGAAACCAGGTGCGTTGTCTCTTGGCATATTGCCGGGTGGCGGTTTTCGCCGCTTCGATTGCGGCATTTAAGCTACGGTTTCCAAGCAGATGGTCGATGAGTTCCGGTGCGCCTATCGCCTTTGACGAGGGCAAGGCTGGGTTCCACCCGTCAAGGTTGCGCCTGACCTCTTCAAGTGCCCCATCGGCGATCATCGCGTCGAACCGACGCGCGATGCGGTCGCGCAGCCAGTCGCGGTCGGCATCAAGCAACAGCGGCTGCGCGACCTTCAACGGCAGCAGCGGCACCGGTGTGTCGTCCTGCCAGGCGGCAAGACCGCGGCCTGTGGTGTGCCAGACTTCCCAGGCGCGTTGGACCCGAACCGGATTAGCGGTGTCGATGCGTCGTACCGTATCGTCGTCCAGTTCGGCCAAGAGAGCGCCAGGACCTTCGGCGTCCATCCGGGCATCGGCCAGGTCGCGGGTCGCTGGCGGCGTCGGCGGAATGTCGGCCAGCCCCTCGGTTAGCGCGGTGAAATAGAGGCCGGTGCCGCCGACGAGGATCGGACGGCTTTCGCCTCGTATCAGCGGTGCGACCTCGCGCAACCAATGACCCACAGAATAGGGCGTGCCCGCAGGAACGTGGCCGTAGAGCACATGATGGGCAACGGCCTCTTCCTCGGGGCCGGGTCGCGCGGTCAGAATCCGCCAATTGGCAAAGACCTGCAATGCGTCGGCATTCACAATGACACCGCCCTGATCGGCGGCGACCTCCAGTGCCACGGCGGACTTGCCGGCCGCGGTCGGCCCGGCGATCAACACCGGACGTTCGGGGCTGAGGCGTTTCAGCCAGTCCGGGCGCATGGGCCTGCTTGTGCGTTGCACATGGGGGGCTCTTCCGGCATTAACGCGCCAAGCATAAGCATCGGCGGGGCGACGGCAATGACAGCGGCGGAAGCGATCGAGCCAACCACCAAGTACAAGCGCGTCCTTCTGAAGATCTCCGGCGAGGCCCTTATGGGCGATCAGGGCTACGGCCTGCACCCGCCCACCGTCCAGCGCATCGCCGAAGAGGTCAAATCGGTGCACGACCTGGGGGTCGAGATCTGCATGGTGATCGGCGGCGGCAACATCTTTCGCGGGCTGTCGGGCTCGGCTCAGGGCATGGAGCGGACGACGGCCGACTACATGGGCATGCTTGCCACGGTGATGAACGCACTGGCGATGCAGTCGGCGCTGGAATCGATGGGGGTATTCACCCGGGTGATTTCGGCGATCCCGATGGACCAGGTCTGCGAACCCTACATTCGCCGACGCGCCGTGCGACACCTGGAAAAGGGCCGTGTCTGCATCTTTGCGGCGGGCACCGGCAATCCCTATTTCACGACTGACACCGCGGCGACTTTGCGTGCGAATGAAATGAGTTGCGAGGCGATCTTCAAAGGTACCAAGGTCGACGGCGTCTACGACAAGGACCCGGTTCAGCACGTTGACGCCCGCCGGTATGAAGAAATCAGCTATGATGAGGTCCTGCAGCGGAACCTGCGGGTGATGGACGCTTCGGCGATCGCGCTCGCCCGCGACAACAACCTGCCGATCATCGTGTTTTCGCTCGACGAACCGGGCGGATTCCGCGGAATCCTCGACGGGCAAGGCACCTATACAATCGTGCATGGTTAAGGATATAAAGGGAAAAATCGCCCGCACGGCGAGCGGAGGAGGGCGAAGATGACGGACGAGGTGGAAGTCGACATCAAGGATCTGACGCGTCGTATGGACGGGGCGATGACGGCCTTGCGCCATGAATTTGCTACCCTCCGGACCGGCCGCGCCTCGGCCACCATGATCGAACCGATCACGGTCGATGCCTATGGCGCGCAAACGCCGATCAACCAGGTCGGCACGGTGAACGTGCCAGAACCGCGGATGCTGACCATCAATGTCTGGGACAAGTCGCTGGTGCAAAAGGTCGAAAAGGCGATCATGGAGTCAGGTCTGGGTATCAACCCGCAGACCAACGGCACGATCATCATGCTGCCAATCCCAGAGCTCAACGAGGAACGCCGCCGCGAGTTGACCAAGGTGGCCGGGCAATATGCCGAACAAGCACGGGTCGCGGTGCGCAACGTGCGTCAGGACGGGATGCAACAGCTGAAAAAGGCCAAGGCGGCGGGCATGTCGGAGGACGAGGAAAAGCTCTGGCACGACGAGGTGCAGGAGCTGACCGATACCCATATCGCCGACATCGACAAAGCGCTCGAGGCAAAACAGGAAGAAATCATGCAGGTGTGAGCCGCGTCTTGGAATTTGTCCAGTGGACGAATTCAGCAGCGAACGGGCGGAGCCCAAATCGCTCCGGCCAAACCGCACCTTGCAAGAAAGAGGACAGCAGTGTGAAGGACTTCCCCCAAGGTGGGCCCCGCCACGTGGCGATCATCATGGACGGCAACGGCCGCTGGGCCCAGCAGCGCGGGCGGCCGCGGCTTTACGGCCACCACGCCGGTGCCCGGCGGGTCAAGGAAATTGTCCGCTGCTGCCCAGATATCGGCGTCAAGTATCTGACGATCTTCGCCTTTTCCACCGAGAACTGGAAACGGACCCAGGCCGAGGTCGCCGGGCTGATGTCGCTTTTCCGGCGTTACATCCAGCGCGAGGCCAAGGCGCTCTTTGACGAGGGCGTCCGGGTGCGGTTCATCGGCGACCGGATCAAGCTCGACGACAAGCTGGTGGCGTTGATGGACGAGTTGGAGCTGCTGACGGCCGACAATTCCAAGGTTCACCTGACGATCGCGCTGAATTATGGCGGTCGCGATGAAGTTGCCCGTGCCGTCAAACGCTTGGCGCGCGAAGTTAAGGCTGGAAATGTCGATCCCGAGAGGGTCAACGAGGAAACGCTGGCGCATTACCTCGACACCTATTTCCTGCCCGATCCGGATCTGGTGATCCGCACATCCGGCGAGGCGCGGATCTCGAACTTTCTGCTGTGGCAGTCGGCCTATGCCGAGTACGAATTCATCGACACGCTCTGGCCGGACTTCACCAAGGACGTCTTCGCGCGCATCGTCGCGGGCTACGGCCAGCGCGACCGGCGGTTCGGTGCCGTCGCCACATGAACCAACCTTCGCGGACGTGGGATGACCTGCGCCCGCGGGTGATCACCGGCGCGATCCTGGTTGCCATCGGCGTCGTGGAAATCTGGCTGGGCGGCATTTGGTTCGCCGCGCTGGCCGCCCTGATCACCGGCATCATGATCTGGGAACTGGCGCGGATGACCAATCCGGAGCTGACCGCGCAAGCCGTGCAACTGGGCCTCTTGACGGGCGGCGCAGTGCTGTTGGCGCGGCATTTGCCGGTCGTCTACGCGCCGCCCGTCGTCGTCGCCCCGGCACTGGTCGGGGTCAGCCTGCTCGCCAAATACCGCCCGATCTTTGCTGCCTATGCCATTGGCATCGCGCTGGCGGGCTATGGGCTGACAGTGTTCCGCGACGTCTACGGGATGTTGTGGCTGTTCTGGCTGGTGCTGGTCGTGGTGGCGACCGATATCGCCGGCTATTTCGCCGGGCGGATCATCGGCGGGCCGAAATTCTGGCCGCGGGTCAGCCCAAAGAAGACATGGGCCGGGATCGTCGCGGGCTGGATCGCTGCGGCGCTGATCGGCGTACTATTTCTGTCGATCACCGATGCGGGGCGCGACCTGATCTGGATCTCTGCCGTACTCAGTTTCGCCTCTCAGATGGGCGATGCGGCAGAGAGCGCGGTGAAGCGGAAGATGGGGGTGAAGGACAGCTCGCACCTGCTGCCGGGGCATGGCGGGCTCTTCGACCGGTTCGACGCCCTTCTGGGCGCGTCGCTGTTCATGTTGCTGGTGGCGCTGGTGGTGGATGTTCCGGAACTCAGGTTCTGACATGGTCCGCCGGGTGTCGATCTTCGGGGCCACCGGGTCCATCGGGCAGAACACGATCGACCTGATCGCGCGGGACGCGGAAGCGTATGAAATCATAGCCTTGACCGGCGGGGCTAATGTCGATCAGCTCGCCGCAGATGCGCTCCGCCTCAGAGCACAGGTCGCGGTGACGGCCTTTGAGGACCGGCTGGACGATCTTCGTGCCTTGCTTTCCGGCAGCGGTGTTGAGGCGGCGGCAGGCGAGGCGGCGCTTTTGGAGGCGGCGGAGCGCCCCGCCGACTGGATCATGTCGGCCATCGTCGGTGCGGCAGGCTTGGCACCGGGGCTGGCAGCCCTGCGGCATGGAACAACGCTGGCGCTTGCGAACAAGGAAAGCCTTGTCACGGCGGGGCCGCTGTTGATGGCGACGGCGCGGGACCACGGCGCGCAGGTGCTGCCGGTGGACAGTGAGCATTCCGCGGTGTTCCAGGCGCTGGTGGGCGAGGACATCGCGGCGGTCGAGCGCATCATCATCACCGCCTCGGGCGGCGCCTTCCGCGACTGGCCGCTCGAGGCATTGGAGCACGCGACGCTTGCCGAAGCCTCGAGCCACCCGAACTGGGACATGGGCCAGCGGATCACCATCGACAGCGCGTCAATGTTCAACAAATCCCTGGAGCTTATTGAAACCAAAGAATATTTTGTCGTAACGCCAGACCAGATCGAGGTCGTGGTGCATCCCGAAAGCCTGATCCACGCCATGGTCGGCTTCACCGACGGCGCGATCATGGCCCATGTCGGTCCGCCCGATATGCGCCACGCCATCGGCTATGCGCTGCACTGGCCGGTGCGGCGCGCTCTGCCGGTACACCGGCTCGACCTCGCACAAATCGGCACCTTCAGCTTTCGTGCCCCGGACGAGGACCGTTGGCCCGCGCTTAGGCTGGCGCGCGCCGTTATGGCCGAGGGCGGCCTGGCCGGTGCGGCCTTCAACGCAGCGAAGGAACGCAGCTTGGACGGCTTCATCGCCGGCGAGATCAAGTTCACCGAAATGGCGGCCGTCGTCGAAGACGTGCTGACGCAATTGTCAGGCGATCCAGGCCTTAGTTCCGCCGAAATTACCCTTGATACCGTGCGGCAAATGGACCATCTGGCCCGGCAAAGGGCGGCCGAGGCGATCGCCGCCCGGCAATAGGTAGAGGCACGAGTGGTAATATGGTCGATCTGATCCCGACCTTCGGCAACGCGCTTTACACCATCGGCGCCTTCATCATTGCACTCTCGATCATCGTCGCGGTGCACGAATACGGTCACTACATCGTGGGACGCTGGTGCGGCATCAAGGCAGAGGTGTTTTCCATCGGCTTCGGTCCGGTGTTGTGGGCGAAAAGCGACCGCCACGGCACACAATGGCAGATCGCCGCTTTGCCGTTCGGCGGCTTCGTGAAATTCCTCGGCGACGCCGGTGCGGTCAGCGACCGGGCCAGCGACGACTATGATCAACTCGACCCCGAAACCAAGCGCCACACGATGCACGGTGCGCCGCTTTGGGCGCGGGTGCTGACGGTGGCGGCGGGACCGGTGTTCAACTTCATCCTGTCGATCATCATCTTTACCGGCTTCGTGATGTCGATCGGTGTGGCAACCCAGCCCGTTACCGTCTCGGGCATGAAGCCGGTCCCCGAAGTGTTCACACCGCTGCAGCCTGGGGACGTGATCCTGGAGCTGGAGGGGCAGGCGGTGTCCAGCCCGGGCGACCTGACGCTGAACGCTCGCGAACTGCCGCAGCAAGCGACCCTGACCTATCTGGTCGAGCGCGATGGCGCCCGGCAACAGGTCGAGGGACCGTTCCCGCTGCTGCCGATGATCGGAGCGATCACCCCGAATTCCGCTGCCGACAGTGTCGGCCTCGCCGAAGGCGACGTCATCCTGTCGATCGACGGCGAACCGATTCAGACCTTCTTTCAGTTGCAGGAGCGCGCGATCGCCTCGGAAGGCCGCACATTGCTTTTGGAGGTTTGGCGCGGCGGCGAGTTGCTGGAGTTTTCCTTCAACACCAAGCTCGGTGCGGTGCAGACCGAAAACGGCATGGAAGAGCGCTGGCTGATCGGCATGACCGGCGATATCGGGTTCGAGCTGGAAACCCGCACGCCCGGGCTTCTGGAGGCCGCCGGCTATGGGGTTGAGCGCACCTATGGCGTCATCGCCGGCTCGCTGACCGGGCTATATTCGATGATCAGCGGTGCGATCGGCACCTGTAACCTGTCGGGGCCCGTGGGTATCGCCAAGACGTCCGGATCCACAGCCAGCCAGGGGCTCGACAGCTTCATCTGGTTCATCGCCGTCTTGTCGACCGCGGTGGGGCTTTTGAACCTGTTCCCGATCCCGGTGCTCGACGGCGGGCACCTGGTGTTTCACGCCTACGAGGCGGTGCGCGGCCGCCCGCCCAGCGACCGGGCGCTGCGCATTCTGATGGCGGCGGGCCTTGCGGTGCTGCTGACGCTGATGATCTTCGCGCTCAGCAACGATCTTTTCTGCCCCTGACGGCGGGGCATTTGCGCAACAGGCCCCGGTGCGGGCCCGATTTCGCCGCATTCTCGCCCGATTCCAGGACTACCTAGATGACGGGAGTAGTCCGTAACGCGGTGGCAGATATGAACACGCTCAAGGCCGGATATGCCAGCTTGTCGCTTTTGGCCAACCTGAACTGGGACCGTGCCCTGTTTCTGGGCATGATCGCAGTCGCTCTGTTCGCCGCGTCTTACGTCGTCACGCTCTGACGCGGCCTTAGCCAAGCCCCGGACAGCCAAACCGCAATCGCACCACATCTGGTATTCTTGCCACCTACCCGCGCATAGCGATGGGTGCTTTCTGGCTTTTGACAAGCAATTCCAATACGGTTAACCACACAGGAAATCCGGTTGCCGATGGGATTGGGACAGATGACGATGGCATTGGGGCAAACCGAGCAGTACCGCCACCAAGACACACCTGCCCGCAGACCCGGCCTGCTGCCGTTTCTCGCAGCTTTGGCATTGATTTGCTGCGGGTTTTTGCAGGCGGCCGCGGCGCAGACATTCGTCTTCAACGCCGTCGAGATCGAAGGCAACCAGCGGATCGAGGCTGCCACGGTGCTCAGCTACGCGGGAATCGCGCGTGGCGAACCGGTGTCCGGCGGCCAGCTCAACGCCGCCTATCAGAACATCCTGGGCTCTGGGCTGTTCGAAACTGTTGCCCTAGAGCCACGCGGCAGCACTCTGGTGATCTCGGTCCAAGAATACCCGACGATCAACCGGATCAGCATCGAAGGTAACCGGCGGCTCAAGGACGAAGAGCTGCAGACCATCATCCGCTCGCAGTCGCGCCGGGTTTATTCGCCGTCGCTGGCCGAGCAGGACGCCGCGCTGATCGTCGAGGCCTACGAACAGGCTGGCCGGCTTGCCGCTTCGGTTGATCCAGTGATCATCCGGCGGTCCAACAACCGCGTCGACCTGATCTTCGAGGTCAACGAGGGCCGGGTGGTCGAGGTCGAGCGGATCAGCTTCGTCGGCAACCGCAACTTCTCTGACAGGCGCCTGCGTCGGGTGCTGGAATCGAAGCAGGCGGGGCTTTTCCGCACCATCATCCAGCGCGACACCTTTGTCGGCGACCGGATTGAATTCGACAAGCAGGTGCTGCGCGACTTCTACCTCTCGCGCGGCTATGTCGATTTCCAGATCCTGTCGGCCAGTTCCGAATTCTCGCGCGAACGCAATGCTTTCTTCGTGACCTTTAATGTGCGCGAGGGGCAGAAGTTCACCTTCGGCCAGATCACCACGATCAGCGACCTGCCCGAGATCGACGTCGACGCATACCAGGCCGCGATCCGCATCCGCGAGGGCCAGACCTACACGCCGACCGGGGTCGAAAACACCATCGCCCGGCTGGAACGGCTGGCGATTCAAAGCGATCTCGATTTCATCCGGGTCGAGCCGCGGATCACCCGCAACGACCGCACGCTCACGCTGGACATCGAGTTCGCCGTGGTGCGCGGCGAGCGCATCTTCGTCGAGCGCATCGACATCGAGGGCAACGCCACCACGCTCGACCGGGTGATCCGGCGGCAGTTCCGGTCGGTCGAGGGCGATCCGTTCAACCCCCGCGAAATCCGCGAGGCGGCGGAGCGCATTCGCGCGCTCGGCTTTTTCTCGACCGCCGACGTCAATGGCCGCGAGGGCTCGCGCCCTGACCAGGTGGTGATCGACGTCGATGTCGAGGAACAGCCCACCGGCAGCCTGGGGTTCGGCGCGACCTATAGTGCACAAACCGGCGTCGGCCTGACCGCCAACTTCACCGAGCGCAACTTCCTCGGCCGCGGCCAGCGGGTCAGCTTCGATATCTCCAGCGGGGCTGACACCGGCACCTATGCCTTCAGCTTCACCGAACCCGCCTTTCTGGGCCGCGACGTCGCCTTCAGCTTCGGCGCCAGCTACGCCACCAGCACCTCGGCGGTGTCGACGAGCTATGACACCACGCGCGGCATCTTCACCACCGGTCTGGAATTCCCGGTCAGCGAGTTCGGGCGGTTCGGCGTGAACTACAAGCTCGAAGGCTCCGAGATCACCAACGTGCCGGCGCCGTCCGGCGGTTCGACCGGGTCCTCGGCCATTCTGCACGCCGAGGCCGCGCGCGGCTTCGAACTGGCCAGCTCGCTCGGCTACTCCTATTCCTACCGGACGCTCGACACCGGCCTGAACCCCGATGCCGGCGTGCTGCTGCGCTGGAGCCAGGATTTCGCCGGGGTTGGCGGCGATGTCGAGTTCATCAAGACCGAGGCGCTGGCGGTGGCCGAAACCAAGGTGCTGAACGGCGACGTGACGTTGCGCGCGGTATTCGAGGGCGGCGCGCTGACCACGCTGAACGGCGGCGTCAGCCGGATCACCGACCGCTACTTCCTCAACGGCAAGATGCGCGGCTTCGACTTCTTCGGCGTCGGCCCGCGCGACAATGCGGTGACCAATGCCGATGCGCTTGGCGGCAATTTCTTCGCGGTCGCCCGGTTCGAGGCGGATTTCCCGCTGGGCCTGCCCGAGGAATACGGCATCAGCGGCGGCGTATTCCTCGACGTCGGCACGGTCTGGGGCCTCGACAACACCGCCGGCGGGCCGCTGGGTGGTCCCGTGACCGCGGTCGACGACAGCCTGCAGGTGCGCTCGGCTGTCGGTGTGTCGATTTTCTGGGATACGCCCATTGGGCCGTTGCGGTTCAACTTCTCGCGCGCGATCGAGAAGCAGCCCTTCGACGTGGAACGCGAATTCGACCTGACCCTGACGACCCGGTTCTAGCCGATGCTCGGCCGGCGGGGCAGGGGGCTGCTGGCGGGGCTGGCGCTGGCCCTGGGCGTGTGGCTGCCGGTGACCGCGCAAGAGGTGCTACGGGTGCCGTCGCCGATCCTAACACTGGATCAGGAGCAGCTCTTCAGCCAGTCGCGCGCCGCCGACGAGATCAGCGCCGCGATCGAGGCCGAAGCGGCGGAGCTCGCCGCCGAGAACCGCGAGATCGAGGCGGCACTCACCGCCGAAGAGCTGGAGCTGACCGAGCTGCGCCCGACGCTCGACCCGGATGAATTCCGTGCGCTGGCCGATGCCTTCGACGTAAAGGTGCAGGGCCTGCGCGCCGAGCAGGACGCCAAGGCGCTGGATCTGCAGCGCCGGCGCGACGAAGAACGGCAGACGTTCCTGCGCCAGATCACGCCGGTTCTGGCCGAGATCGTGCGCGAGCGCGGGGCGGTCGTGGTGCTTGACCGCCGTTCGGTGTTTCTGTCGGCCGAGACCATCGACATCACCGAAGAGGCGGTGGCGCGGATCAACGCCGCGTTCGAGGCCAACGCCGGGGAGGACGATAGCGCCGATCCCGGGGCCGCGGATCCTGAGGCTGTCGATCCGGGGGGCACTGATTCCGACGTCACCGACGGGGAAGAGCCGCCGCGCCAAGAGCCTTAAGCCCGCTTGTTTCGGCCGGGCGTGGTTGCTACGAGGTCGTGCCCGAAGTGGTAGGGGGACCCTTGCACATGTCCGACGCGCTGAAGACAGCCGATATTGACCTGATCCAGCGGATCATCCCGCACCGTTATCCGTTTCTGCTGGTCGATCGGGTCGTCGACATCGACGGCGCCAAGACCGCCACCGGCATCAAGAACGTCACCTTCAACGAGCCGCATTTCCAGGGCCACTTTCCCGGTGCGCCGATCATGCCCGGCGTCACCATCGTCGAGGCGATGGCGCAGACCGCGGCGGTGATGGTGGGCGTCGACAGCGGCCTCGCCGACCGGGATTTCCTGATCTATTTCATGGCCATCGATAAGTGCAAGTTCCGCCGCAAGGTGGTCCCCGGCGACGTCTTGCGCCTTGACATCGAGACCCTGCGCGGCGGCTCGAAGATCTGGCGCTTCAAGGGCCGCGCCGAGGTCGAGGGCGAGCTGGCCGCCGAGGCCGAGTTCACCGCCATGCTCGACATGCCCGAGGCCTGAGCCATGGGCGTCGACCCAAGCGCCGAGGTGCACCCAAGCGCCGTGATCGAGGACGGCGCCGTGGTGGGCCCGGGCTGCCGGATCGGGCCGTTCTGCATGATCGGCGCGCGGGTCACCCTGGGGGAAGAAGTCGAGGTCAAGAGCCACGCGGTGGTCACCGGCTTAACCGCGATCGGCGACGGCACCGTGATCTACCCCTTCGCCTCGATCGGCGAGATCCCGCAGGACTTGAAATTCGCCGGCGAGGAAACCCGGCTGATCGTCGGCAAGCGTAACCGCATCCGTGAGGGCGTGACGATGAACACCGGCACCGCCGGCGGCGGCGGCATCACGGAAGTGGGCGACGACGGCCTCTTCATGGCCTACAGCCACGTCGCGCACGACTGCCGGGTCGGCGATAGGGTGATCATGGCCAACGGCGCGGCGTTGGCGGGCCATTGTCGTATCGGCGACGACGTGATCATCGGCGGGCTCTCGGGCATCCACCAGTGGGTCCGGATCGGCCGCGGCGCGATCATCGGCGCGGTGACCATGGTCACCAACGACGTGATCCCCCATGGCCTGGTCCAGGCTCCGCGCGGCCAGCTTGACGGGCTGAATCTGGTGGGGCTGAAGCGTAAGGGCGTGGCGCGTAGCGATATCACCGCGCTCCGCGCCGCCTATCAGATGCTGGCCCAGGGCGAAGGCGCGTTTCAGGACCGGGCGCGCCGGTTGGCGGACGAGACCGACAGCGCCTATGTGCGCGAGGTCGTCGAGTTCATCCTCGCCGAATCCGATCGCTCGTTTTTGACCCCGGGCTGATGGCGCGGCTCGCGATCCTGGCCGGGCAGGGCAGCCTGCCGCACCTGATCGCGGCGGCGCATCCCAATGCGCTCTTCGGGCATTTCGAGGGGCTGACGGTCGAACTGCCTGCCAATGAGACCGTGCAGCTGTCCTACGAACGCTTCGGCGAGATGTTCGCGGCCTTGTCGGCGGCGGGCGTGACCGAGGTGGTCTTCGCCGGCGGCCTTGCGCGCCCGAGCCTCGACCCGACCCGGTTCGACGCCAAGATGCGGATGCTGGCGCCGGGCTTTCTGGCCGCGATGCAAGGCGGCGACGACGGGCTGTTGCGTGCCGTGATCGCCGCTTTCGAGGCCGAGGGCTTCACAGTCCGCGGCGCGCACGAGTTGGTGGCGGGGTTGACGGCAGAACCCGGACACCTCGCCGGGCACGAGCCCTCGGCCACCGATCTGAAGGATGCCGCGCGGGCGCGGGCGATCCTGCGGGCGCTTGGGCCGCTTGATGTGGGGCAGGGCGCCGTGGTGGCCGGCGGCCAGGCGCTTGGGGTCGAGACTGCTCAAGGCACCGACGCGATGCTGCGCTTCGTGGCGGCGACGCCCGCGGGCCTGCGCCAAGGCGCACGGGGTGTCTTGGTGAAGGCGCCGAAGCCGGGCCAGGACTTGCGCATCGACATGCCCGCCATCGGCCCGGCAACCGTCGCGGCCGCCGCCGAGGCCGGCCTGGCCGGCATCGCGGTCGTGGCCGGACAGGTCCTGCTGATCGACCGGCCGGCGACCCTGGCCGCGGCCGACGATGCCGGGCTGTTCCTTGTCGCGGAGCCGCAGGCATGACCGGCGCGAGCCAAATGTCTTGGAAGACATCTGTCAGGAGTCTTTGCACGCTTCCATGCGCCCGTGGCAACCGGAGCGCGCCCTGATGCGCGTCTTCCTGGTGGCGGGCGAGGCCTCGGGCGACCGGCTTGGTGCCGCGCTGATGGCCGGGCTGAAGGACCTCGCGCCGGAGGTGGCTTTCGACGGCATCGGCGGGCCGCTGATGCAGGCCGAAGGGCTGGTCTCGCGCTTCCCGATGGACGAACTCAGCGTCTTCGGCATCGCCGAGGTGCTGCCCAAATACCGGCACCTGAAACGACGCATCGCCGAGACTGCCCAGGCCGTGATCGAGACCGCGCCGGACGTCCTGATCACCATCGACAGCCCGGATTTCTGCCTGCGCGTGGCGCGGCTGGTGAAGCAACAAAGCGGCGTGCGGACCGTGCACTACGTCGCCCCGTCGGTCTGGGCTTGGCGTGCCGGCCGGGCCGAGAAAATGGCGAAGTCGATAGACCAGGTCCTGGCGCTGTTGCCGTTCGAGCCGCCCTATATGGAGGCCGCCGGCATGCGCTGCGATTTCGTCGGTCACCCGGTGGTGGCCGAGCCGCAGGTGAGCGCGGCGGATGTGGCGGGCTTCCGCGCCGAGACCGGGATCGGTGATGCACCGATCCTTCTGGTTCTGCCGGGCTCGCGCCGGGGCGAGGTCGGCCGTCTGGCCCCGGTCTTCGGCGAAGCGTTGCGGCCGGTCCTTGCCCGGCATCCCGATGTGCGTGTGGTCCTGCCGGCGGCGGCTCAGGTGGCCAGCGCCGTGCTCGAGGCTGCTAGGTCCTGGCCCGGCGCTCCGGTCATGCTCGACCCCCGCGCCATGCCCGAGGCCGAGGCCGCGGCCCGCAAACGCGCGGCCTTCGCCGCCGCCGATTACGCGCTCGCCGCCTCGGGCACGGTGTCGCTAGAACTGGCGGCGGCGGCCACGCCGATGGTCATCGCCTACGACATGAGCTGGTTTTCCTGGCAGATCATGAGCCGGATGCTGAAGACCGACACGGTGACACTGGTGAACCTGGTCTCGGGCCGCAACACGATCCCCGAATTCCTGGGTCCCGCCTGCAAACCCGCCGCCATCGCCGCCGCGCTGAACAATCTCATCGCCGACCCTGCGGCACGTGCGGCGCAGGTCGAAGCGATGGCCGAGACAATGGTCAAGCTGGGGCAGGGGGCGGAGGCGCCGGGGCGGAGGGCGGCGCGGGCGGTTCTGGACGGCCTCACCCCCGTTTGAGACCGGCCTGCAGCAAAGACACCATCTGATTTGTCGGCGGCTCGGCGGTCTTGTCGAACCCGATCCCGTCGGGCGACAGCATCGTGGTCAGGTCGGCCGGGGCCAGGGCGGGCGCGTCCAGCCGCACCCGGTTGAAGATCGTGCCGTTGATCTGCATGTCCGAGA
>JASJCA010000100.1 GCA_030066215.1 Rhodobacter sp.
CTATGGACATAAACGCGCTCGCAATAAGCGGATCGGACCCGGGGGCGGTACCCGGCGGCTCCACCAAAATCCCGTCGTTGGCGGATCAAGGGGCCGAAATAGGATCGACGAACGTCTAAAGGGGTTAGCTTTGTCTCGGTGAGGTACCACCGTTATCGGTCCGACAAGTACAGTTGCCAACGACAACCGTGCTCCGGTCGCTCTCGCTGCGTAAGCAGTGCGAAACACCGAAATCTAAGCCCTGACGCCTAGCCGCGTCAGGCGGGGTCCGCAGGCGCCTGGCAACAGAAGCCTGCACCTTTCCCTCCCATTTGGCGAAGACCGGACCGGTCGGGTAACATCGGCCCGGAAGCGCGCGGTTTCTGAAATGCCGTTTTTGGCGGAGGGATTGACGATGGCGATGAGCAACCGAAGCGTTCTGGAAACCTGGATCCGGCGGGTCTGGTGCGAGGCCGACAGCGCTTGCATCGACGAGATGCTGGCGCCCGACGGCGCAGTGCAGGGGCTTGGCGCGCATCCGCTGGTCGGGCCGGCCGAGTTCCACGGCTTTGCCGACGCCATCTTCGCGCTCTTGCACGACTTTCAGATCGACATCGACCGCGCCACCGAAGAGGGCGACTGGGTGCATGTGCTGGTGACCTTGCGCGCCAAGGCGCGGTCGGACGGGCGCGACGTGGTGTTTCCCGGCCAGCTCTTGGTGCGGATCGCCGACGAAAAGCTCGCCGAGGCCTATAACTCGGTCGACTTCATCGCGATGTTCGAGCAGCTGGGGCTCTTGCCCGAGAACACCTTCGCACGGTGTCTGTCCGGCCAACGCGTCGGTTGACAGGCCGGGGGCGATGGCGTTTCGTTGCGCCCATGGGGTCGGTGCGAACACCCCGTGAGGCCATGGCCCAAGCTTCGCATCCCAAACCTGTGCCCAGGGAGGATGCGCCATGCCGTCTGAGACCGAGATCACCGTAGCCGAGCTTTTGCCCCTGATCGGAACGCCGGAGTGTCCGGCGATCGTCGATGTCTGCATCGACGCGGATTTCCAGGCCGATCCGCATCTGATCCCGGGGTCGTTCCGGCACCCCCACACCGACATGCCGGGGCTCACCGACCGTCTGGGCGGGCGGGGCTGCGTGGTGGTCTGCCAGAAGGGCGGGAAACTGTCGCAGGGTGTCGCGGCCTGGTTGCGGAGCGAGGGGCTCGCGGCAAAGCACCTCGCCGGCGGCATGTATGGCTGGCGCGACACCGCAGGCGCACTGCGGATCCCGGCCGCGGCGGTCCCGGCGCCGGTCGGCGGCGCGACGCTCTGGGTGACGGCCGAGGACCCCGGGATCGACGCCACGGCCTGCGCCTGGCTGATCCGGCGCTTCGTCGATCCAGCGGCACGCCTTTTGTTCGTCGAGGCAGTCGAGGTCGCGTCGGTGGCGGAGAGGTTCGGCGCCATGCCCATCGGCGCGGGCGGGCGTGCCAGCTTCGACGCGCTGCGGCAGGCCCTCGCCCTGCGCAGCCCGGCGCTCGACCGGCTGGACGAAGTCGTCCGCGACGCCGGCACGGAGGCGCCCGATCCGGTGCAGCAGGCCGCCGGGCTCGCGGCCATTTTCCAGGGGCTGGCGACGCGCACCGGCGCCCGGCGCGACGCGGGGTTTGGTGTGCTCGACGCGCTCTATGCCTGGGCCCGCGGCGGGCAGGACGCATGAGCATCCCGGTCCGCGAGCTCTTCCGGGTGTTCCTGCGCATCGGCGTGCTCAGCTTCGGCGGACCGGCGGCGCAGATCGCCGTGATGCACCGCGAATTGGTCGAGGACCGGCCCTGGCTGACCGAACGGCAGTTCCTCAATGCGCTGAGCTTTTGCATGCTGCTGCCGGGGCCCGAGGCGATGCAGCTGGCCACCTATTGCGGCTGGCGGCTTAACGGGTTGGCCGGCGGGCTGGTGGCGGGGCTGTTGTTCGTGCTGCCGGGCGCGGCGGTGATGCTGGGCCTGGCCTGGGCCTATGCCGCCTTCGGCACGGTGCCGCTGGTCGAGGCGCTGTTTCTGGGCATCAAGGCCACCGTGGTCGTCATCGTCCTGGGCGCTTTGTTGAAGGTCTCACAGAAGGCGCTGACGGGCACGGGCCACTGGGTCATCGCCGCGCTGTCCTTCGTGGCGATCTTCCTTTTCGCCGCCCCGTTCCCGCTGATCATCGCCTGCGCGGCGGCCTGTGGCGTGCTGACCGGCGGCGCCTCGGCCCAGCCGGCCCCGGCGCTCGGGCGCGCCGGCACGCTGCGCACGGTGGCGGTCTGGGGCGCGGCCTGGTGGGCGCCGGTGGCGGCGGCCTGGGCGGCGGGCCAGACGCTTCTGACCGAGGTCGGGCTGTTCTTTTCGAAACTCGCCATCGTCACCTTCGGCGGCGCCTATGCGGTTCTGGCCTACATGACGCAGGAGGTGGTGCAGGACCAGGGCTGGCTGACGACGGCGCAGATGATGGACGGGCTGGGCCTGGCCGAGACCACGCCGGGCCCGCTGATCCTGGTCACCGAATTCGTGGGCTATCTGGCGGGCGCCGCGGCCGGTGGCCCGGGCCTGGCCGTGGCGGCGGCGGCGATGACGGTGTGGGTGACCTTCGTGCCCTGTTTTTTATGGATCTTCGCCGGCGCGCCCTACATCGAGTGGATCTCGACCCGCCCCCGGCTGACCGGCGCCTTGTCGGCGATCACCGCGGCGGTGGTGGGGGTGATCCTGAACCTGTCGCTGTGGTTTGCCACGCATGTCTTCTTTGCCCAGGTCGCGACGCTACGCGCCGGGCCGCTGCACCTACTGACCCCCGACCCCACTACGCTGGATCTGCGCGCCCTGGCGCTGGCCCTGGCGGCTGGCGGGCTGCTTCTGGGGCTGAAATGGGGCCTGATGCGGGTGCTTTTTCTGGCCGCGCTGGCGGGGGCGGGGCTGTCGTTTCTCGGCTGATGCGGGACGCCGCGCAACCCGCCCTTTCCTTCCAAATCGAATCCCTTATGGTGAGGCCAGAGCGGCCAGAAGGACGCGCCATGTCGCGCAGCATCGACTACGGCAATCTGATGCATCACGCCCTGCGCGGGCTGATCCAATCCGTGCTGCGCGACGTGCAATTGAACGGCCTGCCCGGCCAGCACCACTTTTTCATCACCTTCGACACCATGCATCCCGATGTCGAGATCGCCGACTGGCTGAGCGACCGCTATCCCGACGAAATGACCGTGGTGATGCAGCATGAATTCGAGGCGCTCGAGGTCAGCGACGACGGCTTTTCGGTGACGCTGAGCTTCGGCGACAAGCCCGAGGCGCTGTTCATCCCCTACGACGCGATCAAGACCTTCGTCGACCCCTCGGTCGAGTTCGGCCTGCGGTTCGAAACCCACGACGAGGACGACGACGACGGGGACGAGGTGCCGGTGGTGGAGCCGGTGCCCGAGGAGGACGAGCCCAAGGACGCCGAGGTCGTCAGCCTCGACAGCTTCCGCAAATAGCGTTCAGGCCAGCGGGCCCAGAAACACGGGTCGGAGCTTGCGAAGTTCCGCCGCCAGGTGGTCGACCAGCAGCCGCACCCGGGTGGTGCGCTGCAGGTCGGAATGCAAGAGCAGCCAGATCGCCCGGTCGAGCTTGAAGTCGGTGCCCGGGACCGGGACCAGGTCGGGCACGTCATGGGCGACCCAATGCGGCAGATAGCTCATCCCCAGGCCCGCCCGCGTCATATGCACGATCATCGACGGCGAGCGCACCTTGTAGCGCAGCGCGGCCTTCGGGAACGGGCTGTCGCGGACCCATTCGGCCTCAGAGGTCGAACTTCCCCAGCCCACCCATTGCAGACCCTCACCTTTCGGCCCCGCCTGGGCAAAGCTGCGGTCCAGGTAGGCCGGGCTGGCGTAGAGGCCGACGGCATAGTCCAAGACCTTGCGCCCGACGACATCATCGTCGACGTGAAACGCGACGCGCACCGAGACGTCGGTTTCCGACCGGGTGATGTCTTCGATCCGGTTGGTGACGGCGATGTCGAGCTCGATCTCGGGGTAGGCGCGGGCGAAGCGGGCCAGGATCTCGGGCAGGATCAGCGACCCGAACGGCGTCGGCACCGAAAGCCGCACCGTGCCGCTGGCCTCGCGGTCGAGCCCCTGCAGCCGCCGCCGCCCGGCGATTACCGCGTCCTCGGCCGCCTCGGCCATCGGCACCAGCGCCGCACCGGCCGAGGTCAGCGACAGCCCGGATTTGGACCGGTCGAAGAGCCGCACGCCGTAGGTGGCCTCCAGCGCCTTGAGGTTGCGGTCGACGGTGGCGTGGGTGCCGCCCACGGTCTCGGCCGCTGCGCGCAGCGACCCGGTCCGTGCCACCGCCAGGAAATAGGGCAGCCGCGCCCAATCCATCGTCCGCTCCATCGCTATCCCTCCGTTCAGTGTGGCCGCGCTCACGCGAAATTGATGTCTCGCATACGAACCACGGCGTCTTGAATTGGGTCGTATCATCTCAGAAAAGAGACACATAGTCTCCCCCGCATCCGACAGCAAGGGAGACCCCCGATGAACCGCCGAGAGCTTTTGATCTCAACCGCCGCCGCAGCCGCCGTCAGTCTACCGCCGCCGGCCTGGGCCATGGGCAGCGCCGATTTTCCTTTCGCCAAGAAGACGATGACGGTGCTGGGGCATAAGATGGCCTATGTCGATCAAGGCGACGGCGCGCCCGTCGTGTTTCTGCACGGCAACCCGACCTCGTCTTACCTGTGGCGCAACATCCTGCCCGAGATCGCCGAGGGCTACCGCGTCATCGCCCCCGACATCATTGGCATGGGCGACAGCGCCAAACCGGCGATCGGCTATACCTACCCCGAGCATGCCGCGCATCTGCACGGGCTGTTGGACGCGCTCGACCTCGAGGACGTCACTCTGGTGATCCACGACTGGGGCTCGGCCTTGGGCCTCGACTGGGCCGAACGCAACCGCGACCGGGTGCGCGCCGTGGCGTTTATGGAGGCGATCCTGCCGCCGGGCATGCCGGTGCCGAGCTACGCGGCGATGGGCCCGTTCGGAGAGATGTTCCGCGCCTGGCGCACGCCGGGAATTGGCGAGCGGCTGATCCTGGAGGAGAACGTCTTTATCGACGAGGTGCTGGGCAAGCTGGCCGTCGCTCGGCCGCTCGCGCCCGAGGTCCTGGCCGCGTACAACAGCCACTATCCCGACGCCGCCTCGCGCGCGCCACTCTTGCAATGGCCGCGTGAGATCCCGATCGGCGGCGAGCCGGCGCATTCGGTCGAGGTGGTGGAGCGCTACAGTGCCTGGTTCCTCGACAGCGATCTGCCGAAGCTGATGATCCATGCCGAACCCGGTGCGCTGATCCCGCCCGAGGCTGCCGCTTGGCTGAAAGGCAGAATGACAAACCTCACCTCGGTCAATATCGGCGCCGGCGTGCATTTCCTGCAGGAAGACAACCCCTTGGCCGTTACCCGTGCGCTCAGCGCGTGGATCGACACGCTCTGACCAGGTCGGTGGCAAAAGTGCGGTTTAGGCGCGACCTTGCCGTCCGACTAACGGCAGGGTCTTCGCCAAAGACATCCTGTTGATCCTGCGCGCGATATGGCGCGCAGGGTCCGCTCAATCTCGCCTTACCTGGACGGGTACAGATAGCCCCAAAGCCCGCGGGATTTTACCAGCCAACTGACGCCAAATGCGGCCAAAAAGACCGCCTCGCCCCAATAGACCGGCCGATCGACGTCGACAAACGGCAGCAGGTCCCGAACGAGGATCAGCACGGCCGCAGCGACCATCACCGCGGAGCTCAGGTAGTAGATTGTGTTGCGCGCGCGCTTGGCCAGCGTGAATCTTCGGCCGTCGAGATCGCTGGTCGCGTTCTTGCGCGGAAATGCATAAGCCGAGAAGTACAACAGCACCACGAACAGCGCGGCGGCCGCGACGTCATGAATGGTCGCGGATGTTTTGCTGGCCAGTTCCACCGTGACCTTGCCTGCGGGCACGTCGCCGTCGACCCGCGCCGGCACCAGATCGTGGAACTGCTTGAAGGTCCCCGGTGGCGCCTGGGGCACCTCGACGATCAGACCGGGACGCAGGTCGACCAGCCCGGAGTCGCTTTCTGAGCTTTGGCAACCGACGCCATCGGCGGGAAAGAAGGCCACCAGGAGCGCGGCGATGCCGGCCACATTCGCCAGCCGGGAATCCCAAATGGTCTCGCCGCGATAGGCGAAGAGAAATGTCGCCACGACCGACAACGCCATGACCAAAAAGATGCCGGCACGGGGTTCGTAGTAATAGTGGCTGATGCTGTCGCGCTGGCAGCCCACCCCGTAGTAGTTGTCGATGAGATGAAGGCCCCCCGCCAATGCGATGGCTAGAATCCCGATGACAAATGCCAAAGGCCGCAGCCGCAGCCGCGCAGTGGCCGGATCGACGGCGAGATACTTCCCGTGTTCGTCAAGGTAGATTTGCTGGGCCATCTTGTGCTCTCCTCCCGGTTGCCGGCAGCATAGCGATACCGGCGCCACACCGGCAATTCGCGCCCAATGTCGCGCTCCACAGCGCGGCGACCCGATTTACTCTGCAGATGTGCGGCGCTAAACCGCGGCGGAACGACCAACCGGAGATTTGCCCCGATGACCGCGACCCGCACCGAGACCGACAGCTTCGGCCCGCTGGAGGTGCCCGCAGACAAGTACTGGGGCGCACAGACGCAGCGGTCGATCCTGAACTTCCCCATCGGATGGGAAAGGCAGCCCGTCGCCATCGTCCGCGCGCTCGGCGTGATCAAGCAGGCCTGCGCCGAGGCCAACAAGGACCGCGGCGCGCTGCCCGCCGACCTCGCCGACCCGATCATCGCCGCCGCCGCCGAAGTCGTCGCCGGCGATCTCGACGACAACTTTCCGCTGGTGGTCTGGCAGACCGGCTCGGGCACGCAGTCGAACATGAACGCCAACGAGGTGATCGCCAACCGCGCCATCGAGATCCTCGGGGGGGTCATCGGCTCCAAGGACCCGGTGCACCCCAACGACCACTGCAACATGTGCCAGTCGTCGAACGACACTTTCCCCACCGCGATGCATATCGCCACGGCGATGACCGCCCGCGAAGTCACTTTGCCGGGGCTGCGAAAACTCGCCGAGGCGCTCGAGGCCAAGGCCGCCGCCTTCGACGGCATCATCAAGATCGGCCGCACCCACACCATGGACGCCACGCCGCTGACGCTCGCGCAGGAGTTTTCCGGCTACGCACATCAGGTCCGCAAGGGCATCGAGCGCGTCGACGCCGCGCTCGGCAACATCTACGAACTGGCCCAGGGCGGCACCGCGGTCGGCACCGGGCTGAATTCGCCCAAGGGTTGGGGCGAGACCGTCGCCGCCAACATGGCGCGGATCACCGGCCTGCCCTTCGTCACCGCGCCGAACAAGTTCGAGGCGCTGGCCGCCCATGACGCCATGGTCGAGATGTCGGGCGCTTTGAAGACCGTCGCCGCGTCGCTCTTCAAGATCGCCAACGACATCCGGCTTCTGGGCTCCGGCCCCCGCTGCGGGCTCGGCGAGTTGATGCTGCCGGAAAACGAGCCCGGCTCGTCGATCATGCCCGGCAAGGTTAACCCGACCCAATGCGAGGCGATGACCCAGGTCTGCGCCCATGTGATGGGCAACGACGCCGCCGTCGGGTTCGCCGGCAGCCAGGGGCATTTCGAGCTGAACGTCTACAAGCCGATGATGGCCTATAACGTGTTGCAGTCGATGCAGCTTCTGGGCGACGCCGCAGTGGCCTTCACCGACAATTGCGTCGCCGGCATCGAGGCCAACCGCGAGCGTATCGACAAGCTGATGCGCGAATCGCTGATGCTGGTGACCGCGCTGGCGCCGCAGATCGGCTATGACAACGCCACGACGGTGGCCAAGACCGCGCACAAGAACGGCACCACCTTGCGCGAAGAGGCGATCGCTCTGGGCTTCGTCGACGCCGAGACCTTCGACCGCGTGGTCCGGCCGGAACAGATGATCGGGCCGAAGTGAGCCGTCCGGTCAGCCTAAGCAAGGTCCGCAAGGCACGCGCCAAGGCGGCGGCGCGCAAGCGGGCCGACGCCAATGCGGTGGCGTTCGGCCGGACCAAGGCCGAGAAGGCCCGTGACCGTGCCGAGGCCGAGGCGGCTGCCCAAAAGCTCGACCAGCACCGGCGCGACGACCGGTGAGCCGGCCCGAGAAACACTCGCTGACGTTGAAGGGCCACCGCACCAGCGTGTCGCTGGAGCCCGAGTTCTGGCAGGCCTTCCGCGCCATCGCCGCCGAGCGCGGCCAGGCGCTGAACGCGCTCGCGGCCGAGATCGACACCGCCCGCGGCCTCGACATGGGCCTCGCCTCGGCGATCCGGCTGTTCGTGCTGCGGCACTACCGCGAACGGGCGGGCGACACGGCGTAGCGCGAGGCGCGGGTGGACTTCGACAACAACCGACAATGCCCGCACGGCGCAGCGGCGGCCCGCGGGATGCCGCCTGGACCTCTGTACGACGCGCTTAATGGCAGCAAGGTACATCTTCCATATCAACCAAGCGTCCAGGACAGCCAAAGCGGCAGCCCACCCGGGCGGGCCGCCGCTGGGCCGGGGCTCCTGCGGCGCTGTTAACCCGGCCCGGAGCAAATCTCCGCCGCCTCACTCTATCCATGCCCCCCAAACCCCAGCTATTCGCCACGCGCATAGCGCCTTGCAAAACTTTCTGTCGCAATTCGGACCCGCCTGCGCTATGGGATAGTTTAACGCTAAACTACTTTGCGACCGCGGAGGAGACCGCCCCTATGGCCGCCCGAAAGACCACCAAGAAACCGAACGTCTCGAAGGACGAGCTCTTGCATTACTACCGCGAGATGCTGATGATCCGCCGCTTCGAGGAAAAGGCCGGCCAGCTCTACGGCATGGGCCTGATCGGCGGCTTCTGCCACCTCTATATCGGCCAGGAGGCTGTCGTCGTCGGGCTCGAAGCCGCCGCGAACGAGGGCGACAAGCGGGTGACCAGCTACCGCGACCACGGCCACATGCTGGCCTGCGGCATGGACCCCAAGGGCGTGATGGCGGAACTCACCGGCCGCGAGGGCGGCTATTCCAAGGGCAAGGGCGGCTCGATGCACATGTTCTCGAAGGACCGCCACTTCTACGGCGGCCACGGCATCGTCGCGGCCCAGGTGCCGATCGGCGCCGGCCTCGCCTTCGCCGACAGATACCTCGACAACGGCCGCGTGACCTTCACCTATTTCGGCGACGGCGCGGCGAACCAAGGCCAGGTCTACGAGACCTACAACATGGCCAAGATCTGGGACCTGCCGGTGGTCTTCGTCATCGAAAACAACCAATACGCCATGGGAACCAGCGTCAAGCGCGCCACCAAGTCGCCGAGCCTTTGGGAGCGTGGCGCCGCCTATGGCATCCCCGGCGAAGAGGTCGACGGCATGGACGTGCTGGCGGTCAAGGAAGCCGGCGACAAGGCGGTCGCGCACTGCCGCGCCGGCAAAGGGCCCTACATCCTCGAGATCAAGACCTACCGCTACCGCGGCCATTCGATGTCCGACCCCGCCAAATACCGCACCCGCGAAGAGGTGCAGAAGATGCGCGAGGAACGCGACCCGATCGAGGGCGTGCGGCAGATCCTCTTGACCGGCAACCACGCCACCGAGGACGAGCTCAAGGGCATCGACAAAGAGATCAAGGAGATCGTCAACGCCGCCGCCGAGTTCTCGAAAGAGAGCCCCGAGCCGGCGCTCGACGAGCTCTGGACCGACATCTATGCCGAGGCCGGCTAATGCCGCATTTCGAGATCCACGTTAGCGATGTCGCGGCCGCGAAGGCGTTTTATGCCGGTCTTTTTGGCTGGGATTTCACCCCGATGCCCGGCGCCGAAGAGATGGACTATCATCTGATCGAGGGGGCCGAGATCGGCCACGGCAAGGGCATGACCGGCGGCCTGATGCGCCGGATCGGCGATACGCCGGACCCGGGCAGCCCGATCCGCGGCGGCACGATGACGTTCGATGTCGCCGATTGCGACGGCCGCTATGCCTGGGCGCTGGCCAATGGCGGGGCCGAGGCGCTGCCGCCCGCCGAATACCCCGGCATCGGCCGCTGCGCCTATGTCGAGGACGGCCAGGGTAACGTGGTAGGAATGATCACGCCTGTCGAGGAGGGACACTGACGATGGCGACCGAAATTCTGATGCCGGCGCTCTCTCCGACGATGGAGGAAGGCACGCTGGCGAAATGGCTGGTGAAAGAGGGTGACCAGGTCGCCTCGGGCGACGTGATCGCCGAGATCGAGACCGACAAGGCGACGATGGAATTCGAGGCCGTCGACGAGGGCGTGATGGGCCGGATCCTGGTGCCCGAAGGCACCGAGGGCGTGAAGGTCAATGCGCCGATCGCGGTGCTGGTGGCCGAGGGCGAAGACGCCGCTGCGGTGCCGGAGGCGGCACCCGCCGCCGACGCGGCCGCCGAGGCGGCTCCCGCAGGGAGCTCCGAGACGGCCGCTCCCCCCGCCCAGCCGATCACCCCGGTGGTCCCGAACGAGCCCGACATCCCCGCCGGAACCGAGATGAAGCCCACCACCGTGCGCGAGGCCCTGCGCGACGCCATGGCCGAAGAGATGCGCGCCGATCCCACGGTCTTCGTGATGGGCGAGGAGGTCGCCGAGTACCAGGGCGCCTACAAGGTCACCCAGGGCCTCTTGGACGAGTTTGGCGATAAGCGCGTGATCGACACGCCAATCACCGAACACGGCTTCGCGGGTCTCGGCGTCGGCGCGGCCTTCGGCGGGCTGAAGCCCATCGTCGAGTTCATGACCTTCAACTTCGCCATGCAGGCGATGGACCACATCGTCAACTCGGCCGCCAAGACGCTTTACATGTCCGGCGGCCAGATGGGCGCACCGATGGTGTTCCGCGGCCCCAATGGTGCGGCCGCCCGCGTCGCCGCCCAGCACAGCCAGGATTACGCCGCCTTCTACAGCTCGATCCCGGGGCTGAAGGTCGCGATGCCCTACTCCGCCGCCGACGCCAAGGGCCTCTTGAAGACCGCGATCCGCGACCCCAACCCGGTGATCTTCCTCGAAAACGAGATCCTCTACGGCCGCTCCTTCGACGTGCCGGTCATGGACGACTTCACCGTGCCCTTCGGCAAGGCGAGGGTTTGGCGCGAGGGCTCGGACGTCACCATCGTCAGCTTCGGCATCGGCATGACCTACGCGCTCGAGGCCGCCGACGCGCTGGCCCAAGACGGCATCGCGGCCGAGGTCATCGACCTGCGCTCCTTGCGCCCAATGGACACCGGCACCGTCGTCCAGTCGGTGATGAAGACCAACCGATGCGTGACCGTCGAAGAGGGCTGGCCCGTCGCCTCGATCGGCAACCACATCTCGGCCGTGCTGATGCAAGAGGCCTTCGACTATCTCGACGCGCCGGTGATCAATTGCACCGGCAAGGACGTGCCGATGCCCTATGCCGCGAACCTCGAAAAACTGGCGCTGGTGACCACGGCCGAGGTGATCAAGGCCGTCCGCGCCGTGACCTATCGGTAGGCACATGGAGGTCAAGGGCCGCGATCCCGCCACCGAGTGCTACCGCGTCGTCACGCAGGTCGACGGGCGCCGTGTGACCGCGCTGGTACCCGAACGCCTCGCCGCCGATTTGCGGCTGACCGGCGCGCGGCCGTCGCATCAGGACGCCTATGTCTGGATGGCCGGCCACAAGAACAAGATCGAAGCCGCGATCGCGCAATTGGCGCGCGGCGGACGGCGCCCCCGCGCGCCCTATGACCAAATCACGCTGATCGAGGAAAGCTGAGATGCCCACCGAAATCCTGATGCCCGCGCTGTCGCCCACGATGGAGGAAGGCACGCTCGCGAAATGGCTGGTGAACGAGGGCGACGCGGTCTCGTCAGGCGATCTCTTGGCCGAGATCGAGACCGACAAGGCGACGATGGAATTCGAGGCCGTCGACGACGGCGTCCTGGGCAAGATCCTGATCGCCGAGGGCACCGAGGGGGTCAAGGTCAACACGCCGATCGCGGTGCTCCTGGGCGACGGCGAAGACGCCGCCGACATCGGTGCAACGCCGGCCCCGGCGGTGGAGGCGGCGCCTGCCGCCGACGCGGCCGCGGAGGCGGCTCCCGCAGGGAGCTCCGACAAGGCCGCCCCCCCTGCCCCGGCCGCGCCGCGGGCCGCCGACGGCACGCGCGTCTTCGCCTCGCCGCTGGCCCGCCGCATCGCCAAGGACAAGGGCCTCGACCTGTCGCAGATCAAGGGCACCGGCCCCAAGGGCCGCATCGTGAAGGCGGATGTCGAAGGCGCCACTGCTGCGCCGGCTGCGCCCGCCCCGGCTCAGGCTGCCGCTGCCGCCGCCGCGCCGGCCCCCGCCGCCGCCCCGCAAGGCATGGGCGCCGACATGGTCAAACGCATGTTCGAGGACCGCGCCTACGACGAAATGGCGCTCGACGGCATGCGCAAGACCGTCGCCGCGCGACTCACCGAGGCCAAGCAGACGATCCCGCATTTCTACCTGCGCCGCGATATCTATCTGGATTCGCTCCTGAAATTCCGCAGCGAGCTGAACCGCCAGCTCGAGGCGCGCGGCGTGAAGCTGTCGGTCAACGACTTCATCATCAAGGCCTGCGCCAATGCGCTGCAGGCGGTTCCGGACGCCAATGCGGTCTGGGCCGGCGACCGGATCCTCAAGCTCAAGCCCTCCGACGTCACCGTGGCCGTGGCCGTCGAGGGCGGGCTCTTCACCCCGGTCTTGAAGGACGCGCACCAGAAGACCCTCTCGGCGCTCTCGACCGAGATGAAGGACCTCGCCACCCGCGCCCGCGACCGCAAGCTCGCCCCGCACGAATATGTCGGCGGCAGCTTTGCGATCTCGAATTTGGGCATGTTTGGAATCGACACCTTCGACGCGGTCATCAACCCGCCGCACGGCTCGATCCTGGCCGTCGGCGCCGGCGCCAAGAAACCGGTCGTGGGCGAAGACGGCGAACTGACCGTCGCCACGGTGATGTCGGTGACGCTGTCGGTCGACCATCGCGTCATCGACGGCGCCCTCGGCGCCGAGTTCCTCGCCGCGATCAAGGACAACCTGGAAAACCCGGTCGCGATGTTGGCGTAGGACCCAGTGCGCCGCGGCAGCTTTTGTGTTGGCAGTTCCTGGCCACCGGCAGTCTTTGGAAATCTCGCGAGAAGCCGTGCCCATCGCTGACCCTCGGGGTGGCGAAGCGACCTCTGATCGGCAGCGCTTTATGGCTGTGGCGTCCGTAGGACCTTGAGCGGCGCGCGAGGTTCGACAAATCGCCACCCCTCCGGGGCGGGTTGGCGATGGGCACGGCGGGGCTGCGCCCCTTGAGTCCGTGCCCAGAGAAGTGCACCAACGCCGGCAACGAAACCACGCAGTTCACTCGCCGAGCACCCCGCCTGGCCCAAACAACCACCCGCCCAAAACGCGAAAAGCGGCGCCCGAAGGCGCCGCTTTCTAGTTCAATTCCAATGCGTTAGCTGCCAAGCAGTTGATCCATCGTCACCGATGGCTGCGAGCATCCGGCCTCGCCCACGATCCGTGCGGGCACCCCGGCGACCGTCTTCATCGGCGGCACGTCCTGCAAAACCACCGACCCCGCCGCAATGCGCGAGCAATCGCCGACCGTGATGTTGCCCAGGACCTTCGCGCCGGCCCCGATCAGCACGCCGCAGCCGATCGTCGGATGCCGCTGCTGCTCTTCCTTGCCGGTCCCGCCCAACGTCACCGAATGCAGCATCGAGACGTTGTCGCCCACCGTCGCCGTCTCGCCGATGACGATCGAATGGGCATGGTCGATCATGATCCCCTTGCCCATCTTCGCGGCCGGATGGATGTCGATCCCAAAGACCTCACTGACCCGCATCTGCAGGAAATAGGCCAGATCCTTCCGCCCCTGCTGCCACAGCCAGTGCCCGACCCGGAACGCTTGCATCGCCTGGAACCCCTTGAAATAAAGGATCGGCTGTAGAAACCGGTGGCAGGCGGGGTCGCGCTCGTAGACCGCGACGATATCGGCGCGGGCCGCCACGCCAAGCTCGAGGTCGGCGGAATGCGCCTCGTCGGCGATCTCGCGCAGGATCTGCTCGGACATCTCGCCCGAGGCCAGCTTCTGCGACAGCCGGTAGGCCAGGGCCTGTTCCAGTGACGGGTGGTGCAAAATGGTTTGGTGCAAGAGGCCGCCCAGTAGTGGCTCCTGCTCGAGCCCCTGTTCCGCCTCCGCCCGGATCCGGCTCCAGACCGGATCGATTTGGGTCAGTTTCGCGCGTGTCTCGGCCATCGAACTTTCCTCCAAGGCCCAACCGTTCTACTACAGATAGGCACTCGGCTCAAAGGACAATGGCCGCCCCGACCGAAAATCTGATGGACGACAAAGAAGTAGAGCGATTCCGGACACAGCTTCTGGCCGAGTTGGCTGCCCTGGACAACGAAGACACCCTGGGCCGCGACGGCCAAAAGACAGTCGAACTTGACCAGCAATCGGTGGGCCGGCTCAGCCGGATGGACGCGCTGCAGCAGCAGGCGATGGCGAAGGCGACGCAGGCCCGGCGCGGGCAGGCGCGGTCGCGTATCGAGGCGGCGCTGGCCCGGATCGACGACGGAGACTTCGGGTATTGCGCCGAATGCGGCGAGGACATCGCGCCTAAGCGGCTCGATCTCGATCCGGCGGTGCCGACCTGCGTGAACTGTGCCGGGGCACGCTAGCTCCGCCGCCGCGCCACGCCACGACCTCCTCCAATACGATAACAAGGCAGGTGCAATAGTCGTCGTCAGCATTTGACAGCGCGTCCGGACCGGCGCTGGCGGCCGACATCAGGCTGCCGTCGCCCCAGAACGGATGCGCGCGCCCGGTCTCGGCCCGATGCCGGTCGGCCCAGCTTGCCTCCTGCAACAGCCGCCGAACTGCCCGGCGCCGTTCGGCCCCGGGCATCGCATAAATCGCCCGCGCGGCGGCGGCCACATCGTGATCGTGCACTGGCTGCATCGGTCACACCACAGGCGGCGTGGCCGAGTAGTAGTGGATCGCCAGCCGCACCTCGCCACCCGCGAAGTCGCCGCCATTGGCGGTCAGCTCCAGCGGCGTGTCCGACCAATAGGTCGTCGGCTGCCCGCCCATGCCGGAAATCCACGACCCCTGTGCCAGCCCAAGGCCAGAGCCATAGCGGTTCGTCGACCCGCTGACGCCGAAATCCCAGCTGGTCAGCGTGCCGGTCAGGGCCGTCTTGATCCGCCCGGTCACCGCGAAGACCATCGCATATTGCGGGATCTCCACGGTGGTGCTGGAACTGGCGCCGGCGGCCAGCACGTGGTCGAATTCCAGAACCTGAAACGCCGAAACGGCGCGGTTCGCCGACACCGCCAGGCCGCCTGCGATCCACGACACCCCGTCGAACAGCGCCGCCTCGCCAGCATCCGCGATCCAGGCCCGCCAGCCGATGGCGGGGGTCACGAACACCCAGCCGCCATTCGACCAGACCGCGACCTCGCCCGCATGCCCTTCCCAGGCGTTCACCGCGCCCAAGGGCACCGCGTAGCTGTCGCCATCCTCCGCCGCGACCGGTGGCGTGCCCTCGGTCGCCGACGCCAGCGTCAGCTGCGTCATTCCGTCGAGCCGCACCAGCGCCTCGTTCACCGTCACATGCTTCTGCGCCTGCGCCGGTTGCACCAGCGGCAGGGCGAATTTCGCCGTCTCACTCATCGATCGTCATCCTCCTGAAGGGACCGGGGCCAAACCGATCCGAGATTTGCGCGACCTCGACATCGAAGCCGCCGGTCAGCCCGTCGGTGCTTTGCACCAGGGCGTCGTAAGTCCAGCTCGGCTGCGACACCGTCGCCTCGCGCACCACGGCCTCGGCCTGCAGCACACGGATCTGGTAAGCCTCGGCGTCCTCACCCAAAGGCACCTCGACCGATTGCCAGCTGTCGCCGTCGATCCGTGTCCGGCGCACCCAATCGAGGTGCAGCGTGCCGTCCGGCTCGCGCGTCGCGCGCAGATGCACCGGGGCGTAAGGCCTCAGCCCGATGCCATCGAAAGCCTCGAGCTTGTGGATGTATGACGGGTCGTCATAGCCTCGCTGCGCCGGCCCGATGCGGTAGTGCCGCGCCAGACCGCGCGCCGAGAGCGCCAGGTCGATCTGCTGCGGCGCGCCGTTTAACATCACGACCGTGCTGCCGGCCGGCCAGACATCCGGCATCACGCCGTCGGTCCCCGCCTGCCCGCGCAAGCGGCCGCTCAGGTCATAGGTCCGCCCCGCGACCAGATCGGCCGTCTCGAACTGGAACACCTCCCAATTGCCCGACGACCCGTCGCCGATGGCGGCCACATTGGCCCCGTTCAACACCTCGGAGCGCGCCGCCGACGCCAACGCGCCCGAGACCAGCTTGACCCGCAGCGCCGCCCCGCGATCCATCACCCCGGCCGCGGCACGCGGCAGATCGGTCTCGGTGGTGCCGACGATCGCCGCCGCCGCGATCAGGCGGTTCAACTCGTAACCGTCGTCGCTGGCCGAGCCGTAGACCGCCACCGAGCCCGGCCAGGGCCGGGCCGAGACCGCCACATAGGGCGCATGCGGCACCTCGTCGCCGCGGAGCAGCGGCAGGTCCAGAAACAGCG
>JASJCA010000034.1 GCA_030066215.1 Rhodobacter sp.
TGGCGCTGGCCTGGGCGGGTGGCGTCTGGGCGCATGGGTTGACCGGGCTGGCGCGGGTCGATCCGGCGGGCTCGGCCGTGCAGGACGTGGGCGGCGGGGTCGAGCTTGTCCTGGCGCTGTCGCAGCCGGTGCCCTACCGTGTCTTCACGCTCGACGCACCGCCGCGGCTGGTGCTGGATTTCTCGGAAGTGGCGTGGGACGGCCTCGACGCCGGCGCCTTCGACCGGGCCGAGGCGGTCTCGGCGGTGGCGGTGGGCGCCGTGCGGCCGGGCTGGTCGCGCATGGTTCTTGAACTGACCGCGCCCCTGGCGGTGCGCGAGGCCGGGATGGCGACCGGCGACGGCGCGGTGGTCCGGGTCGGCCTTCACGAAGTTGGCCTGGAGGCCTTTGCGGCGGTCGCCGGCGCACCTGACTCAGCGCTCTTCCGCTTGCCTGAGCCCGTGCGCGACCTGCCGCCGCCGCGGCGCCGTCCGGTGGGCGACCGGCCGGTGGTGGTGGCGCTCGACCCCGGCCATGGCGGCATCGATCCGGGCGCGGAGCGCGGCGGCGTCGTCGAGGCCGAGCTGATGCTGACCTTCGCGCGCGAGCTGCGCGAGGTTCTGCTGCGCGCCGGGTTCGAGGTGGTGATGACCCGCGACGCCGACATCTTCGTGCCGCTCGAGGCGCGGCAGTCGCTGGCGCGGGCCCAGGGCGCGGACGTCTTCTTGTCGCTGCACGCCGACGCCATCGCCGAGGGGCGGGCCAGCGGGGCCACGATCTACACCCTGGCCGAGACCGCCAGCGACATCGCGTCGGAAAAACTGGCCGAACGGCACGACCGGGCCGATCTGCTGGCGGGCGTGGACCTGAGCGATCACGACGACGAAGTGGCGGGCGTGCTGATGGATCTCGCACGCGTTGAGACGGCGCCGCGGTCGGACCGGCTGGCGGATGCGCTGGTGCAGGGGCTAAGCCAGAACATCGGCCGGCTGCATAAGCGGCCGCGGCTCGAGGCGTCGTTTTCGGTGCTGAAGGCGGCGGACCTGCCGTCGGTGCTGATCGAGCTGGGCTTTATGTCGTCGGAACGCGATCTGCAAAACCTCGTCTCGCCTGAGTGGCGCGCCAAGGCGGCCTTGGGCATCCGCGATGCGCTGCGGGTCTGGGCGGCGGACGACGCCGCAGAGGCGGCGCTGCTCAGGCAGTGAGTTCAGGCCGTGCCGCGGCGGCGGGCCATCCAGATTGTATGCCCCTTGCAGTCGGGGTCCTCGGGCTGGAAGCGCAAGAGCTCGAACCCATGTTCGGCCAAGAGCGCCTTGTAGTCCTCGGGCGCGAGGCTGGCATGATAGACCGGTTCGCCCTGGACCGCGCCGATGGGTTCGCCGGCGCGGGGCCCGGCAGTGAACATCAAGACGGCGCCGGGGGCGGCATGGGCGGCGAAGACCGGGAACATCGCGCGCTGATCGGCCGGCGCGAGGTGGAAGAAGCTGTTCCAGGCCAGGATCGCGTCGAAGCTCTGCCCCAGGTCGAGCCCGCGCATGTCGGCATGGACCGCCGTTGCCTCGGGCAGGTTCTCGCGGAAAAGCGAGATCATCGCGGCCGCCCCGTCGACGCCGGTCACCTTGCAGCGCCGCTCGGCAAGATAGGCGGCGATCGGTTGCCCGGCGCCGCAGCCCAGATCGAGCACCCGGCGCGGCGGACGGGTATGATTCAGCATCCTGTCGAGCCAGCGCCGCTCGAATAGCGTGCGGTCGCGGTGGCGGGCGAAGGCGTGGGCGACGCGGTCGTAGGTGGGCAGGATGTCTTCGGGGCGCATGGGGCGGCTGCTAGGCGTCTTCCAGCCCCGGCGCAAGCGGATCGGTGCGGATCGGCGCACAGCTGCTCGCGGGGGCTTTTGACCCTGCCCGGCGGCGGGCGTATATTGCCGCCAGAGGCTTATCCCGGGGGCAGTGCATGCTGCGGTACATCCTGTCGTTTTTCGGCGCGATCTTCAGTTGGGTCACCATCGGGGCGGTGATGGCGGCGCTGACGGTGGGCGCGATCTTCTGGATGTACGGGCGCGATCTGCCGAACCACGAACAGTTGGCGCAATACGCCCCGCCGACGATATCCCGGATCTATTCGGGTGAAGGACGGATGATGGACGAGTTCGCGCGCGAACGCCGGCTCTACTCGCCCATCGAAGAGATTCCAGACCTGGTCAAACAGGCCTTCATCAGCGCCGAGGACAAGAATTTTTATCTGCACAAAGGCTATGACCCGCGCGGCATGGTGGCCGCTGGGCTCGACGCGCTGCGGGGCGGGCGGCTGCGCGGCGCCTCGACCATCACTCAGCAGGTGATGAAGAACTTTCTGCTGTCCTCGGACCGCTCGGCGGAGCGCAAGATCAAGGAGTTGATCCTGGCCTCGCGGCTGGAAGAAACGCTGTCGAAGGACAAAATCCTCGAGCTTTATCTCAACGAGATCTTCCTGGGCCAGAACTCGTTCGGGGTGGCCGCGGCGGCGCAGAGCTATTTCAACAAGACGCTGAGCGAGCTCAATGCGGCCGAGGCGGCCTATCTGGCCAGCCTGCCGAAATCGCCCTCGAACCGGCATCCCGTGCGCAATCGCGACGACGCGGTGTTCTGGCGCGACAACACGCTGCGCGAGATGTTCGAAAACGGCTATATCGACTCGGCTGCGTACCAGGACGCCAAGGCCTCGCCGCTGATGACAGTGCAGGGCGGCGACTACGAGCCGTTCAAGAAGTCGCTGCCGCCGCGGGATTATTTCACCGACGAGATCCGCCGCCAGCTCAGCCGCAACGACCAGTTCGGCGAGGACGAGTTCTTCACCGGCGGGCTGTCGATCCGGGCGACCATCGATCCCGAGTTGCAGCGCGAGGCGGCCAAGGCCCTGCGCGCGGGGCTAGAGCGGTTCGACCGTGGCATCGGCCGGTGGCGCGGCACGCGATTCAAGATCGCCGAGGACAAGCTTGGCGACGAGGCGGCCTGGCGCGAGGCCTTGCGCGAGATCGACGTTAGCCGTGACATCGCGGGCTGGTATCCGGCCGTGGTGCTGGGCGTCGAGGACCAGCAGCTTCGGATCGGCATCGAGGAGGTCGAAGAGACCGAGGCCGAGCCCTTCGTGGTGCCGCGCAAGGACATCGCCTGGATCAAGGGCGATTTCTTCGAGAATTTCGAGGTTGGCGACGTGGTGCATGTGCGCCGGATGACCTCGGACGACGACGGCAGCTTCATCCGCTGGACCTTGCGCCAAATCCCCGACGTCCAGGGCGGATTCATGGCGATGGATGTGCATACCGGCCGGGTTTTGGCGATGCAGGGCGGGTTTTCCTACCAGCATTCGGTGTTCAACCGCGCCACCCAGGCGACGCGGCAGCCGGGCTCGTCGTTCAAGCCCTTCGTCTATGCCACCGCGCTCGACAGCGGGTTTTCGCCCGCCACCATCGTGATCGACGCCCCGATCGAGGTCGAGACCGGCGCCGGGGTCTGGCGGCCGACCAATGCGTCTAAGCAGTTTTATGGGCCGACGCCCTTGCGCACCGGGATCGAGCGGTCGCGCAACCTGATGACGGTGCGGCTGGCGCAAGAAATTGGCATGGACACGGTCGCGGGCTACGCCGAGCGCTTCGGCGTCTACGACCGGCTGCAGCCGTTTTTGGCCAATTCGCTCGGCAGCCAGGAAACCACGCTGATGAAGATGGTGGCGGCCTATGCGATGTTCGCCAATGGCGGCGAACGCATCGAGCCGACACTGGTCGACCGGGTGCAGAACCGCTGGGGCGAGACGGTCTATCGCCACGACCAGCGGATCTGCGAGGACTGCCAATTCGCCTCGCTGGATCCGGGGCTGGCGCCGCGCATCACCTCGAACCGCTCACGCGTGATGGACGCGATCACCGCGTACCAGCTGACCTCGATGATGCAGGGCGTGGTGCAGCGCGGCACCGCGGCCGGCAAGGTCAAGCTGGGCGTGCCGGTGGCGGGAAAGACCGGCACCACCAACGATGCCAAGGACGTCTGGTTCATCGGGTTTACCTCGAACATCGTGGCGGGCTGCTATATCGGCTATGACCGGCCGCGCTCGATGGGGCGCGGCGCCTCGGGCGGCGGCATGTGCGGGCCGGTCTTCAACCAGTTCATGAAGGTCGCGACCGAGAAATACGGTGGCGGCAAGTTCGCCGTGCCGCCGGGCGGCTATTTCATCAAGATCGACCGTTACACCGGGGCGCGGCTGCCGAATTCGGCCTCCGGTCCGCATGTGGTGGCCGAGTATTTCCGCGAAGGCGAGGAGCCCTTGTTTGGGATCATGTTCGACGGCGGCTTTGCCATGGGCGCCAACCTGCCGCTGTTTTCGCCCGGCGAGGACGTGGCGGGCGGGCGCCAGATCCGAACCTCGGAGGGCGACGTCGTGGTGATACCGAAGAAGGCGGATTTCGGCACGCTGAGCTCCGGCGGGCTTTATTAGAAGCGGCTGACCCGACTGCTGCGAAAAAGGCCTTGAATTGTTTGAAAACATTCGCCTTGACCTCAGGTTTACTTGAGTATGCAGGATCCCTATTCCATCACCGGAAAGGATTGCTTTCATGATCTACCACGTGACCGCTGACCTTAAGGCAGAAACCGCTGCAGAGCTCTTCGCCAAACTCACAGACGGCTCGATTGCAAATCAGCGGCCGGATGGGCCTGAGTTGGTGGCGTCGATGAAGCGCGCCGTGGTCAACTCAGAAGGCAAAGTAGAGTGGAGCGAGATGTGCTTTTGCCCGAGCCCGCTTTATCACGAGCGCACGACAGTGCTCGACCTGCATTTCGACGACATAACCACAGAACCGATCGAAGCTCACGACGCGTATGAAGGCACGCCGTTTATGGAGCACCTGCGTGCGCTTACTTGAAGACCGGGCGCAAAACGCCCAGGCGGCAGCGCTTGCTGCCATGTGCCGCCGTTGGTATCACCGCGGTCCAAGCAGGACATGCGAGACCCGCCATGCGCGCCGAGACGCAGAACACCGTTGATGCCATTGAGAAGTCACTGGGGCTGTTGCGCCAGCGGATGGACTGGGACACCGCGCAGCACCGGCTGGAGGAATTCAACGCGCGTGTCGAGGATCCGGGCCTTTGGGACGAGCCCGACAAGGCCCAAAAGCTGATGCGCGACCGGCAGACGCTGGTCGATGCGATTGAGACCTACGAGGGCATCGCCCGTGACCTCAGCGACAATGTCGAGCTGATTGAGCTTGGCGAGGCCGAAGACGACGCCGAGGTCGTGGCAGAGGCCGAGGCGGCGCTGAAGCGGCTTGCGACCCGCGCGGCGAAGAAGGAGATCGAGGCGCTGCTCGACGGCGAGGCCGACGGCAACGACACGTTTCTGGAGATCAACTCGGGCGCCGGCGGCACCGAGAGCTGCGACTGGGCGGCGATGTTGGCGCGGATGTATGTGCGCTGGGCGGAAAAGAAGGGCTACAAGGTCGAACTGCAATCCGAGAGCGCCGGCGAAGAGGCCGGGATCAAGTCGGCGGCCTACAAGATCTCGGGCCCGAACGCCTATGGCTGGCTGAAGACCGAATCGGGCGTGCACCGGTTGGTGCGGATCTCGCCCTTCGATTCCTCCGCCCGGCGACACACCTCGTTTTCCTCGGTCTGGGTTTATCCGGTGGTCGACGACGACATCGAGATCGAGGTGAACCCCGCCGATATCCGGGTCGACACCTACCGATCAAGCGGCGCCGGCGGCCAGCACGTCAACACCACCGATTCGGCGGTGCGGATCACCCATATGCCCACCGGGATCGTGGTAACCTCGTCGGAAAAGTCTCAGCACCAGAACCGCGACATCGCGATGAAGGCGCTGAAATCGCGGCTTTATCAGATGGAGCTCGACCGCCGCAACGCGGCGATTGCGGAGGCGCACGAGGCCAAAGGCGAGGCCGGCTGGGGCAACCAGATCCGGTCTTACGTCTTGCAGCCCTATCAGATGGTCAAGGACCTGCGCACTGCCCACGAGACCAGCGACACGCAGGGCGTTCTGGACGGCGATCTCGACGGGTTCATGGCGGCGACGCTGGCGCTGGATGTTGCGGGCAAGTCGCGCGCCGAGGCCACGGCGGAGGAGTAATCCGGCGGAGCGGGCCTGACGGCCCGCGCTGGTTTCTTTGCGCCGCGCGTTCCGCGCGTTGCGGTGGGCCGGCCACTGGCCGGCAAAGGCCGCGGGTGCGGCCTGCCTTCGGCGGGCGTATTGCAGACGAGAAGAAGGAGGGGCGGGGGGTGTCGGAAATCATGGGGCTCTCGGGCATGGAGCTGTCGGCGCGGATGGCCCGGGGCGCGATGTCGGCGGTCGAGGTGATGCGGGCCGCGCTCGACCGGATCGCGGCGGTCAATCCGGACGTAAACGCCATCGTGTCGCTGCGCGACGAGGACGTGCTTTTGGCGGAGGCGGCGACGGCGGATGCGGGGCCGCGGCGCGGGTGGCTGCACGGCATGCCTCTGGCCGTGAAGGACGTGGTCGCGACCGCGGGGATCCGGACGACCTGGGGCTCGCCGCTTTATGCCGATTTCGTGCCGGACCGCGACGATCTTCTGGCGGCGCGGCTGCGCGCGGCCGGGGCGATCCTGATCGGCAAGACCAACACGCCCGAGTTCGGCTTCGGCGCGCATTCCTACAACCCGGTCCACGGGGTGACGCGCAATCCCTACGGCCCGGACCGCACCGCGGGCGGGTCGTCCGGTGGGGCCGGGGCGGCGCTGGCGACCCGCATGGTGGCGGTCGCCGACGGCTCGGACGCGATGGGGTCGCTGCGCAACCCGGCCGGGTGGAACAACGTCTACAGCTTGCGGCCGACCTACGGGCTGGTGCCGGGCGAGCCGCAGGGCGAGATGCTGCTGCATCCCTTGGTGGCGGCGGGGCCGATGGCGCGGTGCGTCGCCGATCTGGCCGCGCTGGTGCAGGTCATGGCGGGTCCGGACCCGCGGGTGCCGGACGGGCGGGTGTTCGAAGCCGGCGATCTGCGCGCGGACGTGGCCGGACGGCGGATCGGTTGGCTCGGCGATTGGGGCGGTGCTTGGCCGGTCGAGGCCGGTATTCTGGAGCTCTGTCGCGGGGCCTTGAAGGTTTTCGAGGACCTGGGATGCGTGGTCGAGCCCGTCGCCGCGCCGTTTCCGGCCGACCGGCTGTGGCAAAGCTGGACCACGCTGCGGTCTTGGGCGGCGGTGGGCAAGCAGGGGTTGCTCTATGCCGATCCGAAAACCCGGGCGCATCTGAAGCCCGAGCTGATCTGGGAAATCGAGCGCGGCCACGCCCTGACCAACGCCGAAATCCTGGCGGCAAGCGCGATTCGATCGGAGTGGTTCCGCGCGGCGGCGGCGCTTTTCGGGCGCTTCGACGCGCTGGTCCTGCCCTCGGCGCAGGTCTGGCCGTTCCCGGCGGACTGGGAGTGGCCGAAGGCGATCGACGGCCACGCAATGGACACCTACCACCGCTGGATGGAGGCGATGATCCCGGTCAGCTTGATCGGGCTGCCCTGCATCACCCTGCCAGCGGGGTTCGGCGCGGCGGGGCTGCCGATGGGCCTGCAGGTCTTCGGGCCCGCCTGGTCGGACCGCCAGCTTCTGCAGCTGGGGCAGGGCTATCACGATGCGACCGATTGGCCCGCCAGGCGCCCGCCGCCTTGATTGATCTTGGTCAAAGAGCGGCGCGTGTGCTCTGATTAGCCTTGGGCGCCAAGGGAGGAGAGGACGCTATGGTAGAGACCGCCGCACCGCAGGCCTCGCCGCTGCCGCAGATCGGCAAGGTGACGGTGGAAGAGCTCTACCTTTCGCTACGCGCGGGCTGGTGGGATTTCCGCCGCGCGCCGGCCTTCGGTCTGTTCTTTTCCGCCGTCTACGTGGTGACCGGGCTGGTGCTGGTGATGCTGGGGGCCGGAACGGTGGCATGGACGCTGATGCTGTCCTTGGGCTTTCCTCTGGTCGGGCCCTTTGCGGCGGTCGGGCTCTACGAGGTGTCGCGACGGTTGGAGGACGGCGAGCCGCTGGTCTGGGGGGAGATTCTCGGCGTGGTGGTGCGCGAAAAGGACCGCCAGATCCCCTGGGCCGGGGCGATCATCGTGATCTACTTCCTGTTCTGGTCGTTTCTGGCGCACATGATCTTCGCCCTCTTCATGGGGCTGTCGGTGATGACGAACGCGACCTCGTCCTACGAGATCTACTTGACCTCGAACGGCATGACGATGATCGCCGTCGAGGTGTTGGTCGGCGCGGTCTTTGCCTTCGTGCTGTTCGGCCTGACGGTCGTGAGCCTGCCGCTTCTGCTGGAAAAGGAGGTCGATTTCATCTCGGCGATGCTGTTGAGCTTTTCCATGGTGCGTCGCAACTTGCCGGTGATGCTGGTCTGGGCCTTTCTGATTGCAGCACTTCTCTTCTTGGGCATGCTGCCCTATTTCCTGGGTCTCTTCGTGATCCTGCCGGTGTTGGGGCACGCGACCTGGCACCTCTACCGACGTGCGCTCTACGAGCCGGTGTGAGCGATGTCCCGGGTGGGATGCTATCTAGTTCTCAGAGAGTGACGGGAAAAAAGTTCATTTGGTCGATTCTGCCGGCGCCGGGCGCTTGCGGTCAATGCCGACCCAGGCAATGCCGGCAGAGACCGCCGACAAAGCCGCTGTGATCCAGGCGATGGTGGCAAAAGCGGCGGTCGAAGCGGCGATGTGGGCCGCGTCCGCGCGGCTTGCGCCGAAGCTGTCGGGCCCGCCGGACATGCCATAAGCCGCCGCGGCGACCCCGCCCATGGCGGCGACGGCGACCAATCCAGAGGTGCGGCTGACGGCGTTGTTGATGCCCGAGGCGGCACCGGTCCGGTCCGGTGCGACGTCGCCCATCACCGCGGCCGAGAGCGGCGCCACGACCAGCGCCATGCCGAGCCCCATCAGGCACATCAGCGGGATCACCAGCCCCCAGAAGTTCTGCGCTGGCGCGGTGGCGCCGAGCCCGGCGAAGGCCATGGCCACCAGTGCTGCGCCCAAGGCGATCGGCGGGCCCGGGCCGAACCGATCGGCGAGCCGGCCGCTGAACGCCGAGAGCGCGGCGATGAAGACCGAGATCGGAACGAAGGCCGCCGATGCCTCGGCTTCGGTCACGCCCCAGGTCGAAATCACCGTCATGGGCAGGAAGAACAGGATGGCCGAAAGCGAGAAGTAGAGGAAGAACGTTAGCAGGTTGGCGGCCGAGAAGCTGCGGCTGGCGAAAAGGCCCAGATCGAGCATCGGTTGCGCGGTCCGGGTTTCGATGACGAGAAACACGACCAAGACCACCGCCCCGGCCACGGCAAAGAGCGCGCGGCCCGACACCTCGCCGCCGCCCTCGGTCGACAGCGCCCAGGCCAGAAGCCCCAGGCCCAGCACCGCCAGCGCTGCGCCGAGCAGGTCGAGTCCGCGGTCGGGCTGGCTGCGGTCCTCCTCGACGGCGCGCTGGATCAGCCATAGCGCCACAAGACCGATCGGAAGGTTCACCGCGAAGATCCAGCGCCACATGTCCGGCCCACCGAGCGACAACGCCACACCGCCGACGATCGGCCCCAGCGAGGTGGTCAGGGCCGACGCGGCCGCCCAGATGCCGATGGCCCGGCCGCGGTCCTCTTCGGGATAGGCGCGGGCGATGATGGCGAGCGAGCCAGGGATCATCAACGCCGCGCCGAACCCTTGCGCGGCGCGAGCCCAGATCAGGAACTCGGCGCCGGGGGCGACGGCGCACGCCAATGAGGCGAGAATGAAGACCACGATGCCACCGGCGAACACACGGGCGAGGCCAAACCGGTCACCCGCTGCACCGCCGACCAGGATCAGCGCCGAGGAAATCAGCATATAGGCGTTGTTGATCCAAGTGACCTCGGTCAGCGATGCGCCCAGGGACCCGCGGATCGCCGGGATTGCGATGGCAACGACGGTGCCGTCGATGAAACTCATGGACGAGCCGAGGATCGCAGCGATCAGGATCAGGCGACGGGCGCGGACCGCACAGAAGCCGGAATCGAAACCGGGCGCCGCAGCGGTCTGCGGCGCCCGGGGGTCGGGACAATGGGTCATCGGACCCGCTTAGCTTTTGGCGTCGGCAGGCTCCGGGGCAGCTTTCGCTGCGGCGGCGGCCGGTTTGGCGGGTCCGCCCTTGGTCAGCGGATCGTCCTGGCGCTGGACCGAGCCTTCGAAATGCGCGCCGGATTCGATCGCGATGGTCTTGTGGATGATGTCGCCTTCGACTCGCGCAGTGGCGGTCAGGCGCACCTTCAGTCCGCGCACCCGGCCGACGATACGCCCGTTGACGATGACGTCATCGGCAATCACCTCGCCCTTGATCGTGGCGCCTTCGCCGACGGTCAGCAGATGCGCACGGATGTCGCCTTCGACGGTGCCTTCGACCTGAATATCGCCGGCGGTCTTGAGATTGCCGGTGATCGTGAGGTCGGCCGAAAGCGTCGAAGGGGGCGCCTTCGGCTTGGGCGCGGCGGGCGGCATGTCGGGGGTCGGACGGGGCGCCGCAGCGGCCGGCTCGGCCGGCTTTGCGGGTGTGTCCTCGGCAGGTTTGCCGCCGGGCTCGTTGATTCTGCTTTTAGAAAACATCTCTGGCTGCCTTGATGTAGGTCATCGGATTGACGGGCTTGCCGCCGATCCGCACCTCGTAGTGAAGATGGGTGCCGGTGGATCGGCCAGAACTTCCCATATCACCGATCCGGTCCCCGCGCGAGACCCTTTGCCCGACTTTCACGCGAATTTTCGCCAGATGCGCATAGCGGGTTTCGATGCCAAATTCGTGCTGGATCTTGATCAGGCGGCCGTAGCCGGACAGCCAGGTCGCATGGGTGACGACGCCGTCGGCGGTGGCATAGATCGGTGTGCCGTGCTTGGCGGCGAAATCGGTGCCGTTGTGCATCCGGCCCCATCGCGGCCCGAAGCCAGAGGTGTAGCGGAACGCCGATTTGACCGGCAGCGAGAACGGCGTCTTTTCCAGCGCGATCCGGTAAAGGTTCATACGGTCGAGCTGTTGCAGAATGCCGTTGGCGCGCAGGCCGTCCGCGTCGGGCTCTTGCCCCTTGGTCGAAAATTTCAGCGGCGTCAACGGGCCGCCTTGACCGGAGTAGCCGCGCCGGATCGTGTTGAGAATCGAGTCGGCGCTCAGCCCAGCTGACGCAAAGATCTTGTCGAGCGGTTCCAGCGACACGCTGACCGCGTCTTCCAACTGAGTGAAGATCTGTTCGTTGCGCTCTTCGAGCAATTTACGTTCGAGTTCAAGCTCTTGCGCGGTGAGCTTCGCCTCGGCTGCCAACAACGCCATGGTGTCGCGCTCGTCTGAGGCGCTGTGCAAAGCGGCGGTCAGGAAATCGAGTGTGCTCTCGGCGTCGGGCGATGGCCCGCCCTCGCTGGGTGCGCCGCCAACGAGCCGGGCAAGTGCGGTCTCAGCCTCGCCGCGCGCCGTGTCGCGTTCCTTCATCGTGCGGCGCAACGTGGATTGGATGACGTCGATGCCCTTTTCCAGTTCCTTGCGGCGATCCTCGGAGGCCAAAAGCTCCGACTGCATATCCGAAATCTGTCCCAGTGCCGCCGCAAACCGGTCTTGCGCGGCGCGCGCCTCGGCGGCGCGATGGTCACGGTCCAGACTAAGCGCGTTCAGCCGATCTTCGTACAGCGCACGTTCGCGTTCGGCCTGATCGCGCAGCGAGCCGGAGCCGATCGAGTCCATCAACAGGATGGCGGTGGCGACGATGGCCCAGGCCACAAACAGCGCGCTGCCGGTCCAGGCGATCAATTGCGACGCCGGGCTCAGCCGAATGAACTTGGTGTCAGTGTCGGAACGCAGGAATACCCGCTGTTCCGGAAATGTACGCTCCAGCGCCGAGTGCAGCCGCTGCGAATATCCTGCCTTCACTGCCTGTCGTCCCCGTTCCCCATCCCAATCGGGCAGGCGGCGTTCCCCAGCGCCGCAAACCGTGTTCGTCCTTAACCAGCCACCTGCATTGCTGCAAGAAATTTACGCAACTGCCCGGGAATGCGCGTCAATTTGGCATCGGACCGGCGGTTTTTCGCCGACCTCCATGCGGATTTCCAAAGCCGTTCCCGTGTCTGGCCGGTCAAAGCGCCTGCACGGCCTCCAGCACCGTCTCGACATGGCCCGGCACCTTCACCTTGCGCCAGGCGTGTCGCAGGGTGCCCGTTCCGTCGATGATGAAGGTCGACCGCTCTATGCCCATGTATTTCTTGCCATACATGCTCTTTTCAACCCATGTGCCGTAGCGTTCGCAGACGTCGCCGGCCTCGTCCGACAACAGGATTACGCCCAAATCGTACTTGGCCACGAACTTGTCGTGCTTGGCGACGCTGTCCTTGCTGACGCCCATCACCACCGCGCCGGCGGCCTCGAACGCAGCGAGATGCTCGGTGAACCCCTGTGCCTCTTTGGTGCACCCCGAGGTGTCGTGTTTAGGGTAGAAGTAGAGTACCACAGTCTTCGGCCGCTCAGCCGACAGAGTAACGTCGCTGCCGCCGTCGCGTGGCAAAGTGAAATCCGGTGCGGGCTGGCCGATCTCGATCATGGCAAATTGATCCCTCTTGCGTATGATTGACCGTTCAGTTTTAGGGCGGGGCGGGCCAAGATAAAGGGCAGGGACGAACGGCGCGGCGCGACCGGAGCTGGATGAGCGAAACGGACCTTCAGAACACGGGCACACCGCCGCCCCCCAGGCGGCGCCGCAGGCGTGCGGGCCTGTGGGTTGTGCTCAGCGTCACTGCGCTGGTCTTTGCCGCCGGCTTGGGATTTCTGGCCCTGACCGGCACCCCGCTGACGGCGCCCGACTGGGTGGCGCGCAATGTCGAAGAGCGGTTGAACAAGGGTTTGGGCGGCGGCCGTGTTTCTGTGGGGCAGCTGCAATTGGTCGTCGACCGCAGCGTGGTGCCGCGGGTCAGGATGCGCAATGTCGGGGTTTTCGATCAGGGCGGCGCGGAAGTGGCGCGGTTGAACGAAGTCGGCGCCCGGTTGGCTAAGGGTGCGCTGGCGTCCGGCGCGGTCGAGATGCGGGCATTGCAGGTCTCCGGCGCCCAGATCACCGTGCGGCGCCGGGCGGACGGTACGTTCGACTTCACCTTGGGGACCGGGGCCGGCACCAGCGGCACGCTGGCCGGCGTGTTGGACGCGATCGAGGCGGCCTTCGCTAGGGCGCCGCTGGCGGGTCTTGAACGGGTGATCGCCGACGAATTGACGATCACCCTGGAAGACAGCCGATCGGGACGGATTTGGCAGGTAACCGGGGGCAAACTGACGCTCGACCAAGAGGCCGGCAGCCTCGACCTGACGGTCTCTGCCGAGGTGTTCAACGGCACAGAGGAACTGGCCAGCACCGTGATCGGGGTGACCACCGAAAGGGGCTCTGCCCAGGCCAGCCTGACGGCCACCTTTGAAAACGCCACGGCCGCCGACATCGCCGCGCAATCCCCGGCTTTGTCGTTTCTAGAGGTGATCGACGCACCGATCTCTGGTGCGTTGCGCGCAGCGCTGGACCGATCCGGCGAGCTGGCCGACCTTGCCGGAACGCTGGAGATCGGCGCCGGTGCGGTGCAGCCCACGCCTGAGACCAGGCCGATCCCGTTTGACGGCGCGCAGGCCTATGTCGACTACGACCCGGAAGAGGCCAGGCTGTCGATCAGCGGCGTCACCCTCGATAGCGCGGCGGCGCAGGGTCGAGCCGAAGGCGTCGCCTTTCTGCAGGACTTCCAGGCGGGCTGGCCCGAAGCCCTGGTTGGGCAGTTTTCGCTCACCGATGTGAGCCTGCAACCGGGAAAGGTTTTTGCCGAACCGATGCGGTTCAGCGCCGGGGCTGTGGATTTCCGCCTGCGGCTCGACCCGCTTTCGATTGAGGTCGGCCAGGTTAGCCTGCAAGAGGAAGACCGCCGCTTTCTGGGCGCCGGCACCGTCCGGACCGAAGGCGCCGGCTGGGGCGTCGCGCTGGATCTGGCGCTGAACACGATTCCGCTGGACCGGCTGTTGGCGCTTTGGCCGGTCCAGATCGCGCCCGGTGCGCGCAACTGGATCGAACGCAACACACTTGCCGGTGACATAAGCGAACTCGCCGCCGCCTTCCGCCTGTTTCCGGACCAGGAGCCGCAGATTTCGCTGAGCTACCTCTACAGCGGCGCAGATGTGAAGTTCATGCAGACCTTGCCGCCGGTTCGGGACGGAGCTGGCTATGCCAGCCTGACCGGCAAGACCTATACGATGGTGATCGAGAAAGGGCAGATCGAGGCGCCGCAGGGCGGGGCGATCGACGTTGCGGGCACCGTGTTCCGGGTGCCCGACATCACCGTGCCCGAGGGCCGCGCCGAACTGACCCTGCTGACCGACGCCTCGATCACTGCGTCTCTGTCGCTGATGGATCTGCCGCCGTTTCAGCTGATGCAAAAGGCCGAGCTGCAGCCCGATCTGGCCGAGGGCCGTGCCCGGATGCGCGCCGAGGTGGCGTTCAACCTCGAAAAGGAGGTGGCGCTGGAGGATGTCAGCTATGCCGTCGCCGGTCGCCTGACCGACTTCGCCTCGGACACGCTGGTCAAGAACCGCCGGATCAGCGCGCCGGAGCTGGAGCTGATCGCCGACGAGGACGGCATCACTATCGGCGGGCGCGGCCGGCTGGGCGCGGTGCCGGCGGATGTGATCTGGGGCCAGGACTTCGGTCCCGAACACGCCGGCAAGAGCCGGGCCGAGGGCACCATCGAGCTCAGCCAGGCCTTTCTCGACGAATTCGGCATCACACTGCCGCCGGGGTCGATCACCGGTCGTGGCGCAGGGCAGTTCGAGGTCGATCTGGTGCGCGGCGAGGCGCCGAAATTCACCCTTGTGTCCGACGTCAACCGGATGGGGCTGCGGCTGGCGGCGATCGACTGGGCCAAGCCGCGCAACCAGACCGGGCGCTTCGAGGTGTCCGGCCGCCTGGGCGAGCGGCCCACCATCGACCGGCTGGCGCTGAACGCCGCGGGGCTCAGCGCCAGCGGCGTCGTCGACCTGACCGAGACCGGCGCCATGGCGCGGGCGCAGTTCGACCGGGTGCGGGTCGGCGGCTGGCTCGACGGGCCGGTGACGCTGACCGGCCGCGGCGCCGGGCGATCGCCGGCGGTCACCATGTCGGGCGGCAGCATCGACCTGCGCGCCGCCCGGTTCGGCGCGGGTGGGGGCGGCGGCGGCGGGCCGCTGGCGCTCAGCCTCGATCGGCTGGTCGTGTCCGAGGGCATCACCTTCACCAACTTCGCCGGCCGGTTCGACAATGGCACGGGCCTCGACGGGCAGTTCACCGCGCGGATCAACGGCCGCACGCCGGTGGCGGGGCAGGTCGTGTCGACGCCCTCGGGCGCGGCGGTGCGGCTGGTGTCAGACGACGCTGGCGCCGCGATGGCCGCCGCCGGCATCCTGCCGAACGCGCGCGGCGGCCGCATGGACCTAACGCTGAACCCCACCGGCGCCGAGGGCGTCTATGACGGCCGCCTGCGCGTCAACCGCACCCGCATCGTGCAGGCGCCGGCGCTGACTCAGCTTCTGTCGGCGATCAGCATCGTCGGCCTGCTCGACCAGATGAATTCCAGCGGCATCACCCTCTCGGAGGTCGAGGCCGAGTTTCAACTGACGCCGCGCCGCCTGACGCTCTACCGCTCCAGCGCCGTGGGCCCGTCGCTCGGCATCTCGCTCGCCGGCATCTACGATCTGGCCAGCGGACGTATGGACATGCAGGGCGTGCTGTCGCCGGTCTATTTCCTCAACGCCATCGGCCAGGTGTTCTCGCGCCGGGGCGAGGGGGTCTTCGGCTTCAACTTCCGCATGCGCGGCGCCGCCGGCAACCCCAGCGTGACGGTCAATCCGCTGTCGATCCTGACCCCAGGCATGTTCCGCGAGATCTTCCGCCGCCCGCCGCCGCAGCCGTCCTCCGGGCAATGAGGCTGTCGGAGTTCGACTTCGATCTGCCCGAGCGGCTGATCGCCACCCGACCCGCGCGCCCGCGGTCCTCGGCACGGCTTCTGGTGGCTGGGCCCGACTGGCAGCGCGACGCGCATGTCGTCGACCTGCCCGCCTTCCTCAACCCCGGCGACCGGCTGGTCTTGAACGACACCAAGGTGATTCCGGCGCGGCTGACCGGCACGCGGACCCGCGACAGCGCGCAAGGCAGGGTCGCGGCACGGATCGAGGCCACGCTGTTGGAGCCCACGGCCGCCGGCACCTGGCTGGCCCTGATCAAGCCGCTGAAGAAGCTACGCGAAGGCGAAGAGATACATTTTTCCAACACCTTGTCGGCGCATCTTAAGGTCAAGACCGACGGCATGGGCGAGCTAGCCTTCAACTTGGAAGGCGAGGACTTCGACGCCGCCCTGGCAGAGGCCGGGGCGATGCCGCTGCCGCCCTATATCGCCGCAAGGCGGCCCGCCGACGACGCCGACAAGCGCGACTACCAGACGATCTGGGCCGAGAAATCCGGCGCCGTCGCCGCGCCGACCGCCTCGCTGCATTTCGACCCGCCGCTGATGGATGCCCTGCGCGACCGCGGCGTGGGCTTCAGCCACGTCACCCTGCATGTCGGCGCCGGCACCTTTCTGCCGGTCAAGGTCGACGACGTGACCCGGCACAAGATGCACGCCGAATGGGGCGAGGTTTCGGCCCGCGCGGCGGACGAGGTCAATGCCACCCGCGCCGCCGGCGGGCGCATCATCCCCGTCGGCACCACCGCGCTTCGGCTGATCGAGAGCGCCGCCGACGAGACCGGCCACTTGCATCCCTGGCGCGGCGACACCGACATCTTCATCCGCCCCGGCTATCGCTTCAAGATCACGGATGCCTTGATGACCAACTTTCACCTGCCAAAATCGACCCTGCTGATGCTGGTCGCGGCACTGATGGGGCATGAGCGGATTTTGGCCGTCTACGCACATGCCGTGGCCCGGGGCTACCGGTTTTTCTCTTACGGCGACGCCTCGCTTTTGCTACCGGGCGGCCAGATGCGACAGGCGTGAGTCGCAACCCGGCGGGACGTCCCCGCCGCATCGGGCAAACTACCGGCGACGCGGGTTCAAGAGACGGCGATGATACAGGTGCTGGCAGCCTCCTGGGCGCTGTTGCTCGGGATCGGATTTCTGATGGTCGGCAATGGCTTGCAGGCCACGCTTATGGGCGTACGCGGCTCGCTCGAGGGTTTTTCGACGCTGGAATTGTCGGTCGTCACCTCGGCCTATTTCGCCGGGTTTCTGGGCGGCTCGCGGCTGACCCCGGGACTGATCCGGCGGGTCGGGCATGTGCGGGTCTTCGCGGCCCTGGCCTCGCTGATTTCGGCCGCGCTGATCCTGTTTCCGGTGATCACCGAGCCCTGGGCCTGGATCGTCCTGCGCATTGTCATCGGCTTCGGGTTTTCCGGCGTCTACGTCACCGCGGAAAGCTGGCTCAACAACGCCGCCACGAACGAGACACGGGGCCAGACGCTGTCGGCCTATATGATTGTGCAGATGGCCGGGATCGTGTCGGCCCAGGCGGTGGTCGCGGCGGGCGATCCGTCGGGCTTCGTCCTCTTCATCATCCCTTCGGTGCTGGTCTCGATCTCGTTTGCGCCGATCCTTCTGTCGATCTCGCCCACCCCGGCCTTCGACACCGCCAAACCGATGAGCCTGGGCGCGCTCTTCCGCAACTCGCCCCTGACCTTCGTCGGCATGACGCTTTTGGGCGGCGCATTCTCGGCGCTCTTCGGCATGGGCCCGGTCTATGCCGCCGAACTGGGCTTGAGCGCAGCGCAGGTCTCGACCTTCATCGCCGCGATCTTTATCGGCTCGATGGTGTTCCAATATCCGGTCGGCTGGCTCTCGGACCGCTCCGACCGGCGGCGGCTGATCTTCGGCGTGTCGGTCTTGGGCGGGATCGCCGCGCTGGCCGGCTATGTCCTCGGCACGAGCTTCACGACGCTCTTGGTCGTCGCCTTCCTGCTGGGGGGGACCACAAACCCACTTTACTCCCTTCTGATCGCCTATCTGAACGACTATCTCGATCCCGACGACATGGCGGCGGCATCGGGAGGTTTGGTGTTCATCAACGGGGTGGGGGCGATCGCGGGACCACTGGTCACCGGCTGGCTGATGGGCACGGCAGGGACCCAGGGCTACTGGCTGTTCGTCTCGGCAATCATGCTGGCGATCGCCGGCTACGCGCTCTACCGGATGACCCAGCGGCCTTCGACCCCAGTGGCGGAAACAGCGGCATATGTCGGCGTCCTGCCGACGGCGTCTCCCGTTGCGGTTGAAGCCGCCCAGGAATGGGCGATCGAACAGGGTGAGGCTGTGGAAGAACACTCAGACCCCACCTAAAATCAAGGACTTGTCAGAATGTGGATTTTCTGTAACGCTTCCATTTGTCTGGTGGGGGCATACCGAGTGAGGAGGGGTGGCCATGGCAGACCCTGAGGACATCCTCAATTACTGGCTCGATGAGGTGGGGACCGAGGGCTGGTACAAAGGCGGCGCAGCTCTGGACGCCGAAATCCGCGACCGGTTCGAGGCCGACTGGCACCGGGCGATGGAGGGCACCAACGCGCTGTGGCTGACCTATCCCAGCGGCACGCTGGCCTACATCATCCTCACCGACCAGTTTCCGCGCAACATGTACCGCGGCACCGGCGAGGCTTTCGCCAGCGACCGGCTGGCGCGGTCGGCGGCCAAGGCGGCGATCGCGCGCGGCTGGGACATGCGGATCGACGAGCCGGCACGGCAGTTCTTCTACATGCCGTTGATGCATTCCGAATGCCTGGTGGACCAGGACCGTTGTGTGCGGCTGATGAAGACGCGGATGCCGCAGACCGGATCGCACAACCTGCCGCACGCCAAGGCGCATCGCGAGGTGATCCGCCTCTTCGGCCGGTTCCCGACCCGCAACGGGGCGCTGCACCGCGCCTCGACGGCGCCCGAGGCGGCCTTCGTCAGCGAGGGCGGCTACCGCAAGGCGCTTGAGATGGTGAACGCAGCCTGAGCACCGGCGGCGGCAAATTCTCGACGAGAATTTGGACGCAAAGTTTCGCGGAGACTTTGGCCGCAACCGCGGCGGCCGTGCATGCGCCCGGCGCATGGCGGTATCCCGGCCGCCGCGATTGCCCGGCCGGCCGAGATAGTTTAGCGTTCAACTAAATTTCGGAACCGACCGGGAGGAGCCGCGCATGGCCGCCAAGTCCTTTGACATGATCGTAATCGGCGCCGGCCCCGGCGGATATGTCGCCGCCATCCGCGGTGCCCAGCTCGGCCTAAAGGTCGCCATTGTCGAGCGCGAGCACATGGGCGGCATCTGCCTCAACTGGGGCTGCATTCCGACCAAGGCGATGCTGCGGTCGTCAGAGGTGTTTCATTTGATGCACCGCGCCAAGGAATTCGGGCTCAGCGCGACGGGCATCGACTATGACCTCGACGCGGTGGTCAAACGCTCGCGCGCCGTGGCCAAGCAGCTCAATGGCGGCGTCGGCCACCTGATGAAGAAGAACAAGGTGGCCGTGGTGATGGGCGAGGCGACGCTGCCCGCCAAGGGCAGGGTCTCGGTCAAGACCGACAAGGGCGTCGGGGAGCTGACCGCGCCGGCCATCGTGCTGGCCACCGGCGCCCGGGCGCGCGAACTGCCGGGGCTGGAGGCTGACGGCGATCTGGTCTGGACCTACAAGCACGCGCTGGTGCCGCCGCGGATGCCTTCGAGGCTCCTGGTCATCGGCTCGGGCGCCATCGGTATCGAATTCGCCAGCTTCTACAACACCTTGGGGGCCGAAACCACGGTGGTAGAGGTGCTGGACCGGATTCTGCCGGTGGAAGACGCCGAGATCTCGGCCTTCGCCAAGAAGAGCTTCGCCAAGCAGGGTATGACGATCATGGAAAAGGCCATGGTCAAGCAGCTTGATCGGGCCAAGGGCAAGGTGACGGCGCATATCGAGGTCGGCGGCAAGGTCGAGAAGCACGACTTCGACACGGTGATCTCGGCCGTGGGCATTGTCGGCAATACCGAGGGGCTGGGGCTCGAGGCGCTCGGCGTCAAGGTCGACCGGACCCATGTGGTGACCGACGCCTTCTGCCGCACCGGGGTCGAGGGGCTTTATGCCATCGGCGACCTCGCCGGCGCGCCTTGGCTGGCGCATAAGGCGAGCCACGAGGGCGTTATGGTGGCCGAGCTGATCGCCGGCCGCAACGACGTGCACCCCGTCAAGCCCGAGGCGATTGCGGGATGCACCTATTGCCATCCGCAGGTCGCCTCGGTCGGCTATTCCGAGGCCAAGGCCAAGGAGTTGGGCTACGACGTCAAGGTCGGCCGGTTCCCGTTCATCGGCAACGGCAAGGCCATCGCGCTCGGCGAGCCAGAGGGGCTGGTCAAGACCGTCTTCGACGCCAAAACCGGCGAGCTTTTGGGCGCGCATATGATCGGGGCCGAGGTGACCGAGCTGATCCAGGGCTACGTCGTCGGCCGGACGCTCGAGACCACCGAGGAGGACCTGATGAACACGGTCTTCCCGCATCCGACGTTGAGCGAGATGATGCACGAGAGCGTCTTGGACGCCTACGATCGCGTGGTTCATATCTAGGACGCGCCCCGTGGAATAGAGCGGGTCTTCACAGAAGGCCTGAGGACTCCCGCACTCGCGGATATCCAGCGCCGATCGTCGAGCGTCCTGGACGTTCAATCGAGTGGCTCCGCCACGCCGTTGTCCGGCCCGTACTCGCCTCCGGTTCCGTGCGGGCGGGAAGAATGAGGTTCGGCGCGTCGATTGCAGCGGTGCGCTGGTTGTGAGCTTAAGCGGGAATCCTGAGAAGCGGTTGAAAGGCAATCTGCCTACAAACGCACTCTATCCTTCATTTCGCGGATTGGCGACGTATTGGCGGACTTCTGCCGCGCCGGCGGCGCCCTTGACCCAGTGCCGACTGGCGGCGAGAGGTGGGCGATGGATGTGCGAACGGATTGGCGGTTGGTGTGGCTGCTTTGGGCCGCGGGCCTCGGGGCTGCGGGGCAGTACGGCAAGATCTCGGTGATCTTCGAGCGACTGCCCGAGGTCTATCCGGACGCCGGCGCGGCGTTGGGCTTCGCGGTTTCTCTGGTGGGGTTTCTCGGCATTCTGTTGGGCGTGGTCGCCGGCGTCCTGGTGGCACGTTTGGGATATCGGCGGGCGCTGATCTGGGCGTTGGCGCTCGGCGCGGCGATGTCGGTGCTTCAGGCGCCGTTCCTGCCGCTGCCATGGTTTCTGGCAAGCCGAGTGGTCGAAGGTGCGGCGCATTTGGCGGTGGTGGTGGCGGCACCGACCTTGATCGCGCAGGTGACCTCGGCCAAGGACCGTGGCGTCGCACTGACCTTGTGGGGGACGTTCTTCGGCGTGGCGTTCGCGGTGCTGGCTTGGGCCGGCGTGCCGTTTGCGCGGAGTTTCGGTCTTGGGGCCCTGATGCTTGCGCATGGGGTCTACATGGCGGCCATGGCATGCGCGCTGTGGTGGTTGCTGCCTAAAGAGCGTGATGCGCCGGCGGGCGTGGTGTCGTTAGGCGAGCTGGTGCGCGCGCACGGGCGGATCTACCGCTCGGCACGGATTGGTGCGCCGGCCTTGGGGTGGCTCTTTTACACGGCCTGTTTCGTCAGCGTGCTCACGGTATTTCCCCCTTTCGTGGCGGCGGAATGGCGCGCGATCGTCGCGGGGGCGATGCCGCTGATGTCGATCCTGTCGTCGCTGACCCTTGGGGTCTTGCTGTTGCGGTATATCGAGGCCGTCTCAGTGGTGATGATCGGGTTCGGGGTCTGCGCCGGTTTCTCGGTGATTTTGTGGGCAATGCCGGGCCAACCGGCGCTGGCGCTCGGGTTAGGCGCGGGTCTCGGGCTGGTGCAGGGGGCCAGTTTCGCAGCCGTGGCGCAGTTGAACGAGCGGGCCGAGGATCGGGCGCTGGCCAATGGCGGGCTCGCGCAGATGGGCAATCTGGGCAATACCAGCGGGACGCCGATCATGGTCGCGGTGATCGGCGGCGCCGGGTATGGCGGGCTGATGTGGGCGCTTGCGGCGCTGTTCCTGGCCGGGGCGGCGGTGCATCTGCGGCTGCGCGCGCGGCGGCGGATGGGCTGGCCGTAAGGTTGCGACTTCAGAGTACGGCGACGTGAGATCAGCGCTGGCTAACGCGACGGGCAACGCGGTCGATGGCGGCGATGACTTCCCCAGGATGCGTGTGATGCGGCATGTGACCGCCGCGAGGGATCAAGCGTAGCCGGGCGTTCGGCAGACGGCGGGTCAACGGCGTGGCGTGGATCTCGGGCGAAACGATGCGGTCGGCAGTCCCATGGACGATCTCAACCGGCAGCCGGAGATCCCGGTAATCCCGGGACATTTCCATCAGGCTGTCGCGCAGGGCGGCAATCTGGCGGGCGTTGTTGCGGATCGTGTCGCGCCGCAGAGCAAGCCCCACGCCAACAAAATCTGCGTAGCCTGCCGGCGGACGCTGCGGCGAAAACACCAGGCGCAAGGGGCCGGTGGCGTCCGCCTCGTCCGCAAGGGCGGCGATCAGCGGAGCGAGGGTTGCGCGGGTGCGGGCGGTGCCGATCACAGCGGATTGGCTGGTCAACTCCTTCGGCCAGGGCAACGTCGTGCCGGAGACGGTGACGAGCCCGGCGGTCGCATCGGGCGCCTCCAGCCCCCAAGCGAGGGCAACGGCGGCGCCATAGGATTGACCGAGCACGATCGGGTTGGTCACGCCGAGCTGCGAGGCGGCGGCGCGGAGGGCGCGGGCCTGGGCACGAGGGCTGTCGCCGCCTGGGATCGGGTCAGAATAGCCTAACCCGGGGCGGTCAAAGACGATGACTCGATAGCGGGACTTGACCCGATCGACGAAACCAAATGTGAAGTCGCGAACATTGCCGCTGGCACCGTGAATCAGCACCAGGTCGGGTCCTTGGCCGGTGACGACGGCGTGGACCCGACGGCCTGCGACCTCGACGAATTGGCCTTGCGGGGGGTAGGCCGCTTCGGCGGCACGCTCTCGGTCGTCGAGGGCAGGCCCGCAAGCGGCGAGGGAGAGGGCTGCAAATAGAAGAGAGACGACAAGAGCGTTGCGCATGCGGCAGAAATAGGGCGGGGCGGCCCTGTGTCCTGTCATGTTTCAGCGCGCCGGCTGTTGTCGCGCGTTGGATGCGTGCTGTCGATAACGGCTGGGAACAGACATTGGTGAAGCACCCTGAGTACGGAACTCAAAATGCGGGAAACCACGGCTCCACCAATCTCCTGTCCTTCGTGCTCAGACTCCGGTTCGCGTTCTCCGGCCCGCCCTCGGGCCCTTGTCGGAACACCAATTTGTGCTCCGACGACGGCGCTACCGCATCGCGAGCCCGGCCCGCTCGGCTGCGCGATCTATAGCCGAAACCACCTCGTCGGCGTGGGTATGGTGGATCATATGGCCGCCCCCCTCGATCACAGTCAGTCGGGCCGCATCGGTATCCTGGATCATTCGCTCGGCATGGATCTTGATCGAAACGGTGGTGTCGGCGTCGCCATGCACGATCTCAAGCGGCACCGGGAAGCCGGGATAGCGGGGGGCAAGCGCCGTGATTTCACGCTTCAACACCGCCCGGTGCTGGGCGTTGGCACGCAAAGGCTCTCGCCGCAGCGTCAAGGGTGCTCCGAAATGTTCGGCATAGCCGGTCGGCATGGATTGCGGTGCAAAGACCTCGGCGACCGCCTCGCGGACCCGGCCACGGCCGATGAAAGCGGTGATCAGGGGGACCGCCAGCGCGGCGCCAACAGCATTCGAGTTCACTTGGTAGAGCCGCGGAAGCGGACCCGACCAGGGATGCGAGGGGCCGGCGATATTGACGACGGCTGCTACGTGGTCGGGCGCATCAAGCGCCCAGGCCATCGCGACCGCCGCGCCGTAGGAATGGCCTAGGACGATCGGCTTGTCGGCGCCGAGCGCTTGGGCAGCGGCGCGCAGCACGGCGGCCTGCTCGTGAATGCCCTCGGCGCCTTGCGGTAATCGGTCGGAATAGCCAAGGCCCGGGCGGTCGAAGACAATGACGCGGTAGCGGTCGGCCAACCGGTCGACAAGACTGTGCGTGAAGTCGCGGGTGTTGCCGCTGGAGCCGTGGATCAGCACCAGATCGGGGCCGTTGCCCTTGACGACGGCATGAACGTCACGGCCTTGGACTTCCAGGATCCGGCCCTCCGGCGGGTAGGCGGCCTCGGCCGCTCGTTCGCGCGCCGTCGCCCGCCACTGCACAGCCAGCGCTGCGAGGATCAACAGTGCAAGAAGGCTAGCGGCCAATTTGGTCCAGATCATAGGGTGTCGACTGGTAAATCTCGTTGATCCAGTTGCCATATAGAAGGTGGCCGTGGCTGCGCCAGCGGTTCTGCGGCGTCAGTGATGGATCGTCTCCGGGATAATAATTGGTGGGCACGTTGATCGGTGTGCCGTTGGCGATGTCGCGGTCGTATTCGCCTTTCAGCGTATCGCTGTCGTATTCGAAGTGGTTGAAGATATAGAGCGCCCGATGCGCGGGGTCCTCGACCAGGCATGGGCCGACCTCCTCCGAACCCAGTAGGGTGGACAGGTCCGGCACGGCGTCGATCTCGTCTTGGCGCACTTCGGTCCATCGGCTGACGGGAATCACGCAATCGTCGGAAAATCCGCGCAGGTAGGGCGAGGCTGGCGACATGTTTTGGTGCCGGAAACACCCGAAGGCCTTGTGCGGCAGCATGTGTTTTTCGATCCCGTAGAGGTGCCACATCATCGCCATGCCGCCCCAACAGACGCCGAAGGTGGACTGCACATTGGTCCGGGTCCAGTCGATGACCTCTGTGAGTTCGTCCCAATAGGTGACTTCCTCGAAGGGCAGGTGCTCGATCGGCGCACCCGTAATGATCAGGCCATCGAATTTCTCGTCTCGGACATCTGCAAAGGGGCGGTAGAACGCCTCCATATGCTCCGGGGCAACGTTCTTCGATTGATGCTCGGTCATCCGGATCAGCTGCAGGTCGATCTGCAGCGGCGTCGCACCGATCAACCGCGCGAACTGGTTCTCGGTCTGGATCTTCTTCGGCATCAGGTTCAGGAGCCCGATGCGCAACGGGCGGATGTCTTGCCGTTTCGCCTGATCGTCTGACATCACCATCACGCCTTCGCGCCGAAGCACGTCATAGGCGGGCAGGTCGGAGGGCAAGGTGATCGGCATCGTGACGGTTCTGATCGCGGACCGCCTATTTAGGGCGGAAATGGCGCCAGCGCCAGACGGGTTTTCACACCTCTCATGGCCAGTCGTTCTGGATTTGCGCTGGCCGCCCAACATGAGGGCCCACCACAGACCCTAATACACCTATGAGGGTGTAGTTATGAGAAGCACATGCTTTGAGCGAAATCGTTCGAAATGCCGTGCCCAACTCATTGCATTTTTCACGGAGAAATCACGCCACGTTCGCACAGACTACGGTAATCTAGCCTTTGTCCGGCGGGGCGTCATGGAGCGAAGCGACGTGGGGTTGCGCCACAGAAACAGAGATACAGGGGGAACATCCGGCAGGGGTTAACATTACACCATGGTGGTGAGTGGCACCATTTTTCCACCCCAGCACCGGTTATTGTGCGGTGCGCGTCCGTTCTCCCTGTCCCATGCACCGGACCCTGGATCGCGAAGTCGGGGGCCGGTGCGTGGGGCCTATTCCGTTACTTGCGGTCGAGAGCGACGGCGACAAGACGGTCGAAACCCTCGGCCGAGTCCAGGTCGGCAATTTCTTCGGCACTGACGGTCACCCCCCAGTAGTCTGCCATCGCCCGATAGCGCGGCTGCCTGTGGGCCAGCGCGCGGGCATAGGTCCAGCGCACGAAGGCATCCGGGTCGACCTCTGCCTCCGGACAGCCAGTGTCCGACCGGTATTCGGCCCAGGCCGCGTTGAGAAACTCGGGCTGGTAATACATCGGCTTCGGCGCGGCGTCGAACCGGCGCACCAGCTCCGCGCTATGCGCCTCGGTGCCCTCGATCCAGACCAGCAGGACCGCCTGGCTCAGCGCCGTCAGAACCGGGTCGGCGCTGTCCCAAGGATCTACGACCTCGCAGATCGAGCCGCCTGAGTCGCAGATGAAATTGGCATAACCGTAGATACCGCGGGCGCGCTCGATGAAATGCGCCGTGTCGAGCAGTGCTGCGACCTCGGCCTGGCGGTGCTGCTCCTGCCGCGCCATGTAGTCGGCGAAGGCCAGCCCGCCCTTCTTCGGATCGCCCGGCTTGCCGAGATATGTCGAAAGCGGCGCCAAGTTATGAAAGCTGATGTTCGACCCGATATAGATCGAATCGGTCATCAACAGATCGCGTAGAAACGGCACCTGCATCGCCTGGCGCTTGAAGTTATCGACGATGTGCTCGCCCATGTACCGGGTGCCGATGCGGTAATCGATCGAGTAATGGTACCAGCCGCCGCCGGCGCGCAACATGGTCGAGACATGGGTCTTGCCGAGCCCCGACATCCCGAACAGCAGCACGCGCTTGCGCTCTGCCGAAAGCCAGTCCTTCGCGGTGCCGTAGATCATCGCGCCAACCCCATGGTCCCACCTAACCGAAAGCCCCCGACGAACGCCAGCATCCTTCTTCTCGTCGCAAATACTCCGGGGGTTTGGGGGTGGAACCCCCAAGCGCGGCGACGCCGAAGGCGGCGCAACCAAACGGCGCGCCGTCAGGCGCTCATTTTTGGGAACAGCCGCCGGACCAGCCGCCCGTCGAGGATGACAAGCCCCGCGGCCAGCAAAACGAAGCCCAGATAGGCCTGCGGCAGCAGCGCCTCGCCGCGGACCAGGGCGCCCAGCACGATGGCGACCGGCGGGATCAAAAGGGTGCAGAGCATCAGGTTGCCGCTGCCCGCACTCGCCAGCACTCGGTAGTAGAGCAGATAGGCGAAGGCGGTTGCGGCGACGGCGTAATAGGCGATGGCGATGGCGGTATCGGCCTGCAGGGCAAAGCTCGGCACGCCCTCGAGCCACAGCGCTGCGGGCAGCATCACCAGGCTCGATCCCGTCAGCATGCCCGCCGCGGCGATCTGCGGCGGCAGGCCCGCCAGCGTCGCCCGGCCCCAGGCGCTGGCCAACGCATAGGACAGCGCCCCGGCCAGAACCGCCAGTTGCGCCAGAGACCGCAGATCGAAGCTTATGAGGTTGCCGAGCCCGATCGCCACCGCCACGCCCAGAAACCCAAGCCCCACGCCGATGCCCCGGCGCAAGCTCAACCGCTCATCATGGAACAGCAGCGCCGCCACCAGCACGCCGAAGATCGCCGTCGCCGCGTTCAGGATCGCGGTCAGGCCGGTCTCGATGTGAAGCTGCCCCCAGGCCATCAGCGAAAACGGCAGCACGTTGTTCAAGACCCCCATCGCCAGGAACGCGCCCCAGACCTTCGGGTCGCGGGGCAGCGGCAGACGGCGCAGCAGCACCACGACCCAAAGCACCAGCGCCGCCCAGACCACCCGATGCGCCACCGAGGTGACGAACCCGATCTCGTCCAGCGCCACCCGGATCGACAAAAACGACCCGCCCCAGATCGCCGACAGCAGCATCAACTCGGCCCAGGCCCGGCCCGAAAGTGTCTTTTGTGCGCTCATGAGTTTGCTCTACCCGGCCCCACGCAGCCCCGCGACCCGGTTCCTGCGGCAAACGAAAACCCCGCCGGAATGGCGGGGTTTCCAGGCGTCACAGGGGTCGCGGGATCAGAAAAAGATGCCGATCTTGAAGCCGGCGCTGATCGCGGTGTTGTCGGTGAATGTCGCCCGCGCGGTGTCCGGCGTGCCGGTTTCGGGCCGCGCATCGCCCAGCCAGGTATGGCGGATACCGCCCGAGACGACGACGTTCTCGTCCTTGTACCGCACGCCGATCCCGACCGAGAAGTTGCCGTTCGTGGGCGCCAGCGGCGACACCAGGTCGTCGGACCCTTCGGGCTCGTAGCCCAGCACGCCCGAGACCGACCAGTTCTCGTTGATCGCGCGGCCGATGCCCAGCGAATAGCTGAAGGTGTCCTCCAGATCACTGATGCTGTCCTGGTTCAGCAGGCCATCGACCGCCAGGTCGAAGCCCCGCGGCGAGATGATCAGGTCCGACCACATCGCGTACCGCACCGAGCCGAACAGAAGCGTCTTCTCGTTCAGACCGGTCTGAAAGTCGAGGTTGATCGACGCCGGCGACTTGATCTCGGTGTTGGGCGAGGGCCCGAAGACCGGAATGCCGCCCAGGGTCTCGACGGTCGGCGTGCTGTGGGTGATCTCGGAATTGTAGGTCAGCGCCACGCGCGCGGCGTATTGCGGCAATTCGAAGGCGCCGCCGACGACGAAGCCCATCGCGCTGTTGCTGCCGAGCGCGACGTTATAGCCGTTCAGCGGGCCGTAGCTCAGGCCCGACAGCCCGATATTGCCGTCGATCGTCTGGTGCCGCACGCCGCCATGTACGCTGAACTTGTCCGAGAACTTGTAGCGCCCGATCGCGGTCAGCGATACCGCGTCGGCGATCGCCGTGGTGCCGCCCAGTTCGGTGGCGCCCGGCGCCCCAGGATAGGTCACGTCGGATCCGAAGGGCTGGTCCCAGATCAGCGCCAGCGAGAAATTGTCGGTGAAGTCGTATTTGAACCCGGCGCCGGAATTCACGAAGCCGCCGGCGACGTTGCCGTAGGGCGTGCCCGGCGGCACTGGCCCGATGCCGACACCGGTGCCAGTCACGTCGGCCCGGGTCGTCGAGAACGACAATTCGGCGTAGTTGCCCTGTTCGAAGATGATGCCGATCGGCTGCCCCGACCGGTCCAGTCCCCCCGCAGTAGCCCCGCTTGCCGCCAGCGCGCCGGCCGCCGCCGTGATCAAAAACCGCTTCATGTCCTCTTCCCAACCATGACGTTTTTGTTGGCGCTCACCCTATCGGTGTGCTGCGGAAAGGGTCAAACGATGACCCAGCGTCATCGGATTGTTGCCCCCTGACCGTTGCAATCCCGTCACCCTGAGGCGTGCGTGCGGGCCTCGGCGCGTATGTTGAGATAGTTTGCCGCGAAGATCACAGCGGCACCGGCCAGGACCAGCGCGTCGAGCGGCTCGCCGTAAAGCGCCATGCCGACCAGCGCGATGATCGGCAGGCGCGCGAAATCGATGGGCATCACAACCGTGGCGGGTGCGATGGCCAGCGCCGTGGTCAGGCAGAAATGCGCCACCAGCCCGGCGCAGGCCACCAGCGCCAGCCAGGGCCAGGCCGCTGGCACGGGCCAGGCGATGGCGCCGTCGATACCGGCGGTGATCAGCCCGAAGGCGGCCTGCATGACGGTGAGGTGGAACAGAATGCAGGTGGTGGTCTCGGTCCGGGTCAGAAGCCGGGTAAAGGTCGCCGAGCCGGCAAAGCCGATGGCGGCCAGCGCAGCGGCGACCAGCCCCGGGCTCAATGCGCCGGCGACGCCGGGTCGGGCAACGATCAGAATGCCGGCAAAACCCAACAGAGCCGCCAGGCCGCGGGTGCGGGTCAGCCGCTCGCCCAGAAACAAGGGCGCAAACAGCGTGATCCAAAGCGGCGAGGTGAATTCCAGCGCGAAGACCTGCGCCAGGGGAGCTGCCGCCACCGCGTAGAACCACAGGTTCTGGCCAGTGAAGTGGCTGATATTGCGCACGAAATGGATGTGCAGGCTGCGGGTGGTGATCTGCCCAAGGGTGCCCGCCCAGGCGGCCGCGGCCAGCACCAAGACGATGCCGATGAGCGAGCGGTAGGTCATGATCTCGAAGGTGTCGAGGTCTGCGGCAAGTGCTCGCCCAGCGATCGCCATGCCGGTGAACGATACGATCGCGCCCGTCATCCAAAGCGCGGCGCGCAGCGGGTGATGGGCGCTCATTCTCGCGGCGTGCAGCAGCCGGTCAGCAGGATCGGCGTTTGGGCCCGCTGGGTCAGGACATGGGCGCGGAACCGGGCATCGGCGCCGCAGGCCTCGCGCTCCAGCAGCACGATGGCGGTGTCGCGCGCGCCGATCAGGGTGAAGGCGCGCGGCCAGTCGGCGCCCTCGGCCGGGACGGCGGTCTTTACCTCCATCTCGGTCGGCGCGGGAAACTCCAGCCGGGCCTGGACGTCGTCGAAGCGCAACCGCCAGGCCGGCGCGCTGCCGCTACAGGTATAGCTTTCTGCCGCCGCGGCGGCGGGCAGCGACAAAAGGACGAGGCCAAGTAGCGGGGTGCGACGGCGCATGGCGTCGCGCTATAGATCAGGCCCGCGCCAAGCGGTAGCCCCGCCAGTACGATTTGCGTTGACCTCCAGGCCGGTTGGGATGGCTCTCAATCGGCAATGAGCTGATATCGAACGCAGATTTCAGTGCCTGGCACCCGGCTCAAGACCCGCATCGGCTCAGTGAAACCCGACCTCCAGCGGCAATTGGCAACAGCCCGACAGAAAGCGCTGGCCGCCGGCGGTGTTCAAAAGATAGGCGATGGTCCAGGGATAGACCCGCTCGCTCATCCCGTCCGAGCATCCGGCCGGGCTGACCACCGCGATGCTGGAGGCCGCGCCGCCGGCATGGCTGAGCTGCAAGGGAAACGCCGGCCGGCCCTCGGCGATCTTGGTGCCCGAGAGGCTCATCGCGAAGCCGGCGCCGGCGAGGTCGGAATAGGTGGCGCCGCCAGGCGAGAGGCGCAGCGACCAGAACGGCTCGGTCCCGGCGCAGAGCAGCCCCGCGGGCAGCGCCGTGCCGCCGATCGTCGGGACCGGATCGGGGGCGAGAAAGCGCATGGAAATCCAGGCGTTGCCCTCCTGCCAGACGATCGTGCCCCATTTGCCGCTGGCATCGGTCCCGGCGACCTCGATACCGCGCGCATCGGGCGGCAGATCGCCGATATCGGCAGAGCTCGCCGAGGGTCCGGCGCGCACGTTCAGCGTGTCGTCGGCGGCGACCCCGGTGACGCGGAAATAGCCGGGCTGGGCGGTCGCCAGGCCAGGGAAGGCGAGGAGAAGGAAAAGGCAGATCAGGCGGCGCATGGCAGGTCCCTCGGCAGTCGGCAGCGCCGGTAGCCTAGAGCAATTTGCGTTTACGTTGAATCGGAATTCGCTGCCTCTCAATCAGCAAAAGCTGATTTCGAACGCAAATTCCGATGCCGCGCGTTTCTTTGAAAACGCAAACCGTTTGAGCAGATCGCCCCGCGTCGCGTCTTGCGGACTCCCCAGTGGGCGGCGTGGTCAGGCCAGCAGCGGGTCGATTGCCGCCCGGTCCCGCCCCAGCCCGTGCAGCACCGACCACATGGCGGCCCGGGCGAGGTTGAACCAGACCGCCGCGACCTCGCGCACCACCATCCGCGCCACGTCCCATCGGGCGCCGTCTGGCGAGCGGCGGAACCGCGTGCTGTGGCAGACCGCGTCGACCGGCAGGCCGGCCCAGCGGAAACTGGCCCAGCTGCGCATCAGGTGAAAGCCCTCGCTGACGACGACGACCGAGGCGCCGGCAGGGATCGAGGGCCCCGAGAACAGCGCGTTCTGCAGGGTCGAGAGCGCGGCGTTCTCGCGGGTGATCTTGCCCGGGTCCGCCCCCAACGCGACGGCGTGCCGCGCCATCCGGTCGCCTGCCGCCGGCCCGTCCGGCACCGCGCGCCCGCCGGTCATGTGCAGCGTCTGCGCCCTGCCGGCCTGCAACAGTGCAACGCCCGCGGCCACCCGACGAAGCGTGGAGTCATGTAGCGTGCCATTGGGATCCATACCGGCGCCCAACGCCACGGCGATGTCGTAGTCTGGCCCGCCATCGCCCTGCGCGAGGTCGGCACAGGGGGTGGACCAAACGGCGACCACCAGAACCGCGACGGCGCTGGCGGCCACAAGCCCGGCCGCGGCAAGGCCCAACCGCCACAGCCAGCGGATCATGCCACGGGGCGTTTCTCGCACAGAAACCCGATTGAGGGCGACACCGCGCGGGGCACGATCTGCGACGGCGAGGTGAATTTCCGCACGATCCGGACGTTGCCGCGCAGGGTCTGCGCGAGCCAGCGCCAGTCAAAGCCCTTGTGGCTTATGTGATGCGGCGGCAGCCGGTCCAACTCGTAGGTCGCGGCAAAAAAGGTCTCCGCCCAGGTATACTGCTTGTGCCGGGTATAGCCCATCAGCATGCTGCCGAGGTTCTTGATCGCCACCGCTGGGCCGACTTCGTTCGGGACAGTGACGTAGAGCCGGCCGAAGTCCGATCTGCCGATGGCCTCTATCACCCGCACGACGGTGGGTTCGGGGATGTGCTCGAAGGTTTCGAGCCCGATGATCAGGTCGAAGCGGTCGATCAGGTTCAGTGTGTCGGCGACGCTGGCGCAATGCACCTCGAAATTGCCGCGACCCCCGTAGCGTTCTTGCGCGAGGGTGCAGTATTCCTGGTTCCTGTCGACGCCGACATAGTCGATGTCATCGCGCAACTGGCCGAGCACGTCGAAGGCCTTGCAGGTGCCGCAGCCGATATCGAAGACGCGCAGCCTGGGTCCGTAGGCGGGCGACAGATCGCGCGCAATCATTTCAAGGTTGCGGTAGCGAGTCCTGTGAAGAAACCGCGTTACCGCATTGAAGTTTTGTGTTTTTTCGTATTTGTGGAGTTTCATCGCGGACGTGGTTCCGGGTACTTTCGGCCTCTTCCGTGTTGCGACGGTCGTGCCGATCGGGGCGCGGGTTTGCTCATTCCCATTCGATGGTGCCGGGCGGCTTCGATGTGATGTCGTAGGTCACGCGGTTGATGCCGGGCACCTCATTGATGATCCGCGTGGCGGTCTCGCTAAGGAACGCGTGGCTAAACGGGTAATAGTCGGCTGTCATTCCGTCGACCGAGGTCACCGCGCGTAGCGCGCAGGCATAGTCATAGGTGCGCCCGTCGCCCATCACCCCGACCGTGCGCACCGGGAGCAGCGCCGCAAACGCCTGCCAGATGTCGTCATAAAGCCCATGGCGGCGGATCTGGTCGATATAGACCGCATCGGCCCGGCGCAGGATGGCGAGTTTGTCGCGGGTGATTTCGCCGGGACAGCGGATCGCCAGTCCGGGTCCGGGGAACGGGTGACGGCCGATGAAGCTGGCGGGCAGGCCAAGCTCGTGGCCAAGCGCGCGGACCTCGTCCTTGAACAGTTCGCGCAGCGGTTCGACCAGTTCTAGCCCCATCTTCTCGGGCAGGCCGCCGACATTGTGGTGCGACTTGATGGTGACCGACGGGCCGCCGGAGAAGCTGACCGACTCGATAACGTCTGGGTAGAGCGTGCCTTGCGCCAGAAACCTGGCGCCGCCGACCTCTGCCGCATGTTTCTGGAACACGTCGATGAAGAGCCGCCCGATGGTTTTTCTTTTGGTCTCCGGGTCGGTTACACCGTCAAGTTCATTGAGAAACAGATCGCTTTCGTCGGCGTGAATCAGAGGGATGTTGTAGTGGTCGCGGAACATCGCGACGACCTCGGTGGCCTCGTTTTGACGCAACAGCCCGTGGTCGACGAAGACGCAGGTCAGCTGGTCGCCGATCGCCTCGTGGATCAGCACCGCGGCGACCGAACTGTCGACCCCGCCCGACAGGCCACAGATCACTTTCGCATCGCCCACTTGGTCCCGAATCCTGGCGATGGCCTCGTCCCTATAAGCGCCCATGGTCCAGTCGCCGGCGAAGCCGGCCAGGCGCACGAAGTTCTCGTACAGCGTCTTGCCGTTCGGCGTGTGGTGCACCTCGGGATGGAACTGGACGGCATAGAAGTTGCGGCCGAGGTCGGCGGTGATCGCGAAAGGGGCGTTGGGCGAGGTGCCGTAGACCTTAAATCCTGGAGCGATTTCAGAGACATGGTCGCCATGGCTCATCCACACCTGTTCTCGGTCGTCGAGGAACCAGCCGGTCAGCAGATCGATGCGCTCGTCGGTGTGCGAGACATAGGCGCGGCCGAATTCGGCGGTGCCCTGGCCACGCTCCACCTTGCCGCCGAGCATCTGCATCATCACCTGCTGGCCGTAGCAGATGCCCAGGATCGGCACGCCCAGATCGAACACCTCGCCCGGCGGATGCGGCGCGCCGTCGTCGAAGACGCTGGCCGGACCGCCGGAAAAGATCACCGCTTTGGGGGCAAAACCGGCCAAGAAGACTGGAGTGACCGTCTGATAGGGGTGGATTTCGCAGTATACGTTTAGCTCGCGCAGACGACGGGCGATCAACTGCGTAACCTGGCTGCCGAAATCGATGATCAGAAGGCGTTGATGGCTGCTCATGCGGGCGGTGTAGGGGCGAGAACGCGGGATGTCGAGTGGGGGGCGTCGGTCCAACGCTGCGGAATACGGCTAGTCTGTTGAAGTCGAGCGCGTGTCGCTTTCGGGGCTCAGTTGACGGAAATCGGTGATTGGTATGCCTGTGGATTGAGTATCACCGGCGCCAGGCCTTGGAGGTGACGTTATGGCGGAAGCAGCGACCCGCAGGCGCGGGCGAGGCGGCGGTGGAGCGGCCCGCCGGGCGGAGCGGTCGGCGGTGGTGATTGAGACCGCGCGGTTCATCGAGCGAAACATCCCGGATTTCGAGATCCTGAATGCCGAGGCGTTGGAGATCATCGAGGCCAACGCCGAAACGGTGCTGGAGGAAATCGGGGTCAACTTCGTCGAAAACCATGCGGCACTGGAACGATGGCGCGAGGCCGGGGCGGACGTGCAGGGTGAACGGGTGCATATCCCGCGCGGACTTGCGCGGCAGCTTTGCGCGACGGCACCGTCCATCTTCACCCAACATGCGCGCAACCCGGCGAAGTCGGTCGAGATCGGCGGCCGCAATCTGGTGCTGGCCCCGGTCTACGGACCACCCTTCGTGCGCGACCTCGAGCGTGGTCGGCGCTACGCCACGATTGAGGATTTCCGCAATTTCGTGAAGCTCGGGCAGATGTCGAAATGGCTGCACCATTCCGGCGGTACGGTCTGCGAACCGACGGACGTGGCGGTGAACAAGCGCCATCTCGATATGCTGCTGTCGCACATGACGCTGTCGGACAAGCCCTTCATGGGCTCGGTGACCGAGCCCAGCCGGGCGGTGGATTCGGTCGAGATGTGCGAGATTCTGTTCGGGCCGCTGGAAGACCGGACGGTTATGACCTCGCTGATCAACATCAATTCGCCGCTGACCTTCGATTCTGTGATGATGGGCGCGCTGGAGGTGTATGCGGCCGCAAATCAGGCTTCGATTGTCTCTCCGTTCATCGTCGGTGGAGCGATGGCGCCGGTCTCGGTGGCGGGCACCCTGACGCAAGTGCTTGCCGAGGTTCTGGCTGGTGTGGCCTATTCCCAGCTCGTGCGGCCTGGCGCGCCGGTGATCATGGGGGCCTTCGTCACCTCGATCGACATGAATTCCGGTGCGCCCACTTTCGGCACGCCCGAGGCGGCGAAGATCACCTATGGCGCAGGCCAGTTGGCGCGTCGGCTGGGCTTGCCGTTCCGGTCAGCCGGATCGTTCTGCGGATCCAAGCTTCCGGATGCGCAGGCTGCCTATGAAACCTCCAATTCACTCAACGTAGGGTTGTTGGCGGGTGTCAACTTCATGCTCCATGCCTGCGGCTGGCTCGAGGGCGGACTCGTGTCCTCCTACGAGAAATTCGTGATGGACGCCGACCAGTTGGGCGTGTTGCACCGGCTGGCGGCTGGCGTCGCGGTGGACCCGGACGCCCAGGCGATGGACGCCCTGCGCGAGGTTGGACCGGGTGGACATTTCCTGGGCTGCGCGCACACCCAGGCGCATTTCAAAGACGCGTTCTGGCGGTCGGATCTGCTGGACTACAAGCCGTTCGAGACCTGGGACGAAGAGGGCGCGCGGCTGGTGACCGGCGGCGGACGGGTGAACCGGCCGGGGTTCTTTTTGCAGCCCACGGTCTTTGCCGAGGTCAGCGACGGGATGACCATCGCGCGGGACGAGATCTTCGGCCCCGTCATGTCGGTTCTGGACTTCGAGACCGAGGACGAGGTGGTGGCGCGGGCCAACGCGACGCCGTTCGGGCTGTCGGCCGGGGTCTTCACCGCCGATCTGACCCGCGGGCACCGGGTGGCGGCGGCGTTCCAGGCCGGCTCGTGCTGGATCAACGCCTACAACCTGACCCCGGTAGAAGTGCCGTTCGGCGGAGCGAAGTTGTCGGGCGTCGGCCGCGAGAATGGGTTGGCGGCGATCGAGCATTTTTCGCAGCTGAAGACGGTTTACGTCGGGATGGGAGACGTCGATGCGCCCTATTGAGACCTGGGACCGCCCCCTCGGGCGCGCGCCCACCCGCCCACCCCGCGCGCCCGAGGGGGCGGGGCGGTGTTCGGGCGTCGCGCAGTTTGCAGACGTGGACTGTGCTGAGAGGCGCTTGAGTGGCAGGTTTGCCTCTCAAGGCGCCGGCTCGATGGTTGGGCGGGCCGGCGCCGCGTCAAGGACGCCTGCGGCGCCGCCTGCGGCGGTTGGCCGGGGGCCAATCCTTGACCCGGCGCCGGCTCGCGAAGGGCGGGGGGTCTGGCGATGTAACCTGACATGGGGCCGCTTTCTCCTGCCCTCATCAACCCCATATTCGCTGGGGCCGGGGCGGCATTCGAGCGTTGCCCGGTTTTGGAGGGGTTTGAATTCTGCTGAGAGGCGCTTGAGCGGCAGGTTCGCCTCTCAAGACGCCCTCTCGATGGTTGGGCGCGCCGGCGCCGCGTCAAGGACGCCTGCGGCGCCGCCCTTGGCGGTTGGCCGGGGGCCAATCCTTGACCCGGCGCCGGCTCGCGAAGGGCGGAGGGAGGTGGGGCCATGTTGACGGTTTATGGGCGCGCGACCTCGTCGAACGTGCAGCTCGTGATGTGGGCGATCGGCGAATTAGGGCTGGCGCATGAGCGGCTCGATTACGGCCACGTCCATGGCGGGCTCGACACGGACGCGTATCGGGCGATGAACCCGCACGCGCTGGTGCCGACCCTGAAGGACGGCGACCTCGTGGTCTGGGAAAGCTGCGCGATCCTGCGCTATCTGGCGGCGCGCTATGGAAGCGAGGCGTTTTGGCCCGCGGAACCCGCCGCCCGCGCCCGCGTCGACATGTGGGCGGAATGGGGCAAGATCACGCTGACCACTGCCTTCACGGTGCCGATCTTCTGGTCGCGCGTGCGCACCGCCGCCGCCGACCGGGACGAGGCGGCGCTGACCGCCGCCATCGCCCGGTTCGAGACCCTGCTGGGCCGCATCGAGGACCAGCTTGGCCCGAACGACTATCTCTGCGGCGCCGATCTCTCCGCGGCCGACATCGTCGTCGGGCACCTGCTTTACCGTTGGTTCGACATCGACGTGCCGCGCACGCCGCGCCCAGTGCTCGAGGCCTATTACCGCCGCCTCGCCGCACGTCCGGCCTATCGCGAGCACGTCATGGTCGACTATTCGGTCCTGCGGGTCGAAGGCGCCTGAATGCAGGCCGATTTCGTGATTGTCGGCGCCGGGTCGGCGGGCTGTGCGCTGGCCTACCGGCTGAGCGAGGCCGGCGCCTCGGTGCTGGTGATCGAACACGGCGGCACCGATGCCGGCCCGTTCATCCAGATGCCCGCCGCGCTATCGTTCCCGATGAACATGCGCCGCTACGATTGGGGCTACCGGACCGAGCCCGAGCCGCAGCTAAACAACCGCCGCCTAGTCTGCCCGCGCGGCAAGGTGATCGGCGGGTCGTCCTCGATCAACGGCATGATCTATGTCCGCGGCCATGCCCGCGACTACGACACCTGGGCCGAGATGGGCGCCGACGGCTGGGCCTTTGCCGACGTGCTGCCGTATTTCAAAAGGATGGAAACCTGGCACGGCGAGACCGGCGACCCGGACTGGCGCGGGCGCGACGGCCCGCTGCACGTCTCGCGCGGGCCGCGGACCAACACCTTGGTGCGCGCCTTCGTCGAGGCCGGGCGGCAGGCCGGTTATCCGGTGACCGAGGACTATAACGGCCGCCAGCAAGAGGGCTTCGGCGCCTTCGAATCGACGATCTGGCGGGGCCGGCGCTGGTCGGCCGCGAATGCCTATCTGCGCCCGGCTCTGCGCCGTCGGAACTGTACGCTGGTGCGCGCCTTCGTTGAACGGGTGGTGATCGAGGACGGCCGCGCGATGGGCGTCGCGGTCCGCCGGCGGGGCCGGGCCGAGGTGATCGGAGCCCGGCGAGAGGTCATTCTGGCGGCCTCTGCGATCAACTCGCCCAAGCTTCTGATGCTGTCGGGGATCGGGCCGGCGCGGGACCTGGCCGCGCAGGGGATCGACGTGGTGGCCGACCGGCCCGGGGTCGGCCGGAACCTGCAGGATCACCTGGAGATGTATATCCAGATGTCCGCCAAGGCCCCCGTAAGCCTTTACAAACACTGGAATATTCTGGGCAAGGGTCTGATCGGGGCGCGCTGGCTGCTGACCCGGGGCGGGCTGGGCGCGTCGAACCAGTTCGAAAGCTGCGGCTTCATCCGGTCGGCCGCCGGCGTCGACTATCCCGACCTGCAATTCCATTTTCTGCCGATCGCGGTGCGCTATGACGGCCAGGCGCCGCCCGAGGGCCACGGCTTTCAGGCCCATGTCGGCCCGATGCGGTCGAAGTCGCGCGGCACGGTCACCCTGCGCTCGCCCGATCCGGCCGCGCCGCCGGTGATCCGCTTCAACTACATGAGCCATGACGACGATTGGCGCGATTTCCGCACCGGCATCCGGTTGACGCGCGAGATCTTCGCCCAGCCGGCCTTTGCGCCGTTTGCCGGCCGCGAGCTCCAACCAGGGGACGCCGCCCAGACCGACGCGGCACTCGACGCGGCGATCCGCGACCATGCCGAAAGCGCCTATCACCCCTGCGGCACCGCGCGCATGGGCCGGCGCGACGACCCGATGGCTGTCGTCGACCCTGAGACCCGGGTGATCGGGGTGGACGGCCTGCGCCTGGCCGACAGCTCGGTCTTTCCGCAGATCACCAACGGCAATATCAACGCGCCCTCGATCCTGGTGGGCGAGAAGGCGGCCGACCACATCCTGGGCCGCGCGCCGCTGGCCCCCGACAACGCCGCGCCGTGGGTCCATCCCGACTGGCGCAGCGCGCAGCGCTAACGAACCCTGCCCGCCCGCCTTGATCGCCGCGCCGCGCGCGGCGATGTTAAGGAATGTTAAGATTGGTTATCGTTTTATGCCTGTTGGCGGGCCTTGCGCGGGCCGAGACGTTCTCCGGCCGGGTCACCGTGGTCGACGGCGACACGCTGCGGGTCGGGGCCGAGAAAGTCCGGCTTTACGGCATCGACGCGCCCGAACTTGGCCAGCGCTGCGGCGACGGCGCCGGCGGCGACTGGGCCTGCGGGCGATGGGCAGAGGCGACCGCGTACGGGCTCTACCAAGCCAAGATCGCCACCTGCCAGCGGATCGACACCGACCGCTACGGCCGCACCGTCGCGCGCTGTTTCGTCGCCGGCCAGGACATCGCCGCGCGCCTGGTCCGCGATGGCGTGGCCCAGGCCTACCGGCGCTATGCCCTTGATTACGTTGACGAAGAAAAGGAGGGCTCGATTGCCGGCCGGGGCATTTGGCGCGGCGGGCTGCAATCGCCGGCGGAGTATCGCGCCGGTCTGCAGGGCCCCGCGCCGGCCGCGCCTGGTGGCTGCGCGATCAAGGGCAACATCTCGGCCGGCGGCAAGATCTATCACATGCCTGGGCAGGAACACTACGCACAAACGCGGGTCAGTGAACCCAAAGGCGAGCGCTGGTTCTGCAGCGAGGCCGAGGCGCGCGCGGCGGGCTGGCGGCGCGCGCGGCGGTGAGTTGATCCCGGTCAAGGTCCGGGCTATGCGCGAGACCTAAATTGCCCCTGACGAGGATCGGAAAGGACCCGCGACAAATGTCTCACACGCCCCACGAACTGCACGACGACTTCCCCGAGCATGCCGACCGCATTCACACTCTGAAGGAGTCGGATGCGCATTTCGCCAAGCTGATGGGCGAGTACCACGAGATCAACCGCGCCGTGCACCGGGCCGAGACCAATGTCGAGCCAATGGACCAGTTCGCCGAGGAAGACCTGCGCAAGAAACGCATGGTGCTGAAGGACGAGCTTTACGGCATGTTGACCGCCGCGGCCGGCTAGCGCGCTTCGGCAGTCGCGTGACGTCCGCGCCAGATTGAACGTAGCACGCTCCGTTCTGCAATAGCTTGCCGATCAGCCGATCTGGTAGGGCAGCACGCCGCGGGCGTCGGGGTCGACGCTGAGTGGGCGTTCCAAGGGCGGGACAGAACGCTGGTGGCAGTCGCGCCGCTCGCAGATCCGGCAGGAAATCCCGATCGGCTCGAACGCGGCGCGGTTGGTCACGTCGAGATCGTCTGCATAGACCAGCCGGTCGGCATGGCGCACCTCGCAGCCCAACCCGATGGCATAGCGCCGCACCGGCGCGGTGAAGCTGCCGCCCGGCTTCGACACGTCGCGCGCCAGGCACAGATAGCGCACGCCGTCGGGCGTCTCGGCGAGCTGCCGGAGAAACCGTCCCGGCGTCTCGAAGGCCTGGTGCACGTTCCAAAGCGGGCAGGCGCCGCCGAAACGGGCGAATTGCAGCCGCGTGGCGGAGTGCCGCTTAGTAATGGTGCCGGCCTGGTCGACCCGGACGAAGAAGAACGGCACGCCCTTGGCCCCAGGCCGCTGCATCGTCGACAGCCGGTGGGCCACTTGTTCGATCGATGCGCCGAAGCGGTCGGCGAGACGTTCGAGGTCGTGTCGTACCGCATCGGCCGCCTCCAGAAACCTGGTGTAGGGCATCAAGGCCGCACCGGCGAAGTAGTTTGCCAGGCCGATCTTGGCGATGGCGCGGGCCTCGTCCGTCTGGAATCGCGCCAAGTCCAGCGTTGCCTCAAGAAGTTCGTTTTGTCCAACTAATGCGATCTGATGGAGCAGCTGAAATTGCTGGGTCGCGCTGGACTCGCGAGTCGAAAGTGTCAGTTTCCTCAAAGCACTGTCAAATGAACGAAGACTAGCAATCTCCTCTAATTGAATGGAAATATGGTGTTTGTCTAAATACGATATTGCGACATCCCACACATTCCTGTTCGATTCGTCGCCGGTGGTGAAATGCTCGGCAGCTCGATCCACGGCATCGATGTAGTTGTCGCAATAGTGAAAGAAATCGCGAACTTCCTCCCACGGACTTGGCTGCACCGCACTGTCCGCACGGCCGAGCGCCTCGTCGAGCGAGGCCAGCCGTTCATGGCTTTGCCGATAGGCCTGATGCAGCGCCAGGAACGACCGCGCGAGTGCCGGCGCATTTGAGGCAGCCAGCCGCAGGTCGGCCAGGGGCGGCGCAGCGTCGGCAAAGACCGGATCGGCCAGTGCCTCGCGCATGTCGACCACCAGTCGCTCGGCGTCTCCGGTGGACAGTTCGGTCACGTCGAAGCCAAACTCCTGTGCCAGCGCCAAAACCACGCCGGCCGACACCGGACGGTGATTGTTTTCCATCTGGTTGAGATAGGGCAGCGACACGCCGAGCTTTTCGGCAAAGGCCTTTTGGGTCAGGCCAAGCCGGGTCCGTACCTCGCGCAACTTGGCGCCGGCATAGAGTTTTTGGGTGGTCATTTGGGCTGCCTTTGCAGGTTTGCTTGCTGGCACTTAGCCTTTGCAAACCGCTTCGCGCAACCCTCAGGCCAGGGCCAACGTCCGCTCCCGCCGCACGACGTAGAGGATCGACAAGAAGGACATCACCGAGGTGATGAACATGATCCACAAAAGCGGGAAAGCGCCGGTTCCGGGGGTCAAAAGCGCGCCGGCCAAGGCGGACAGCGCGGCGCCGCCGCCGATCATGATCGCACCGCCGAGCCCGCTGGCCGAGCCGGCCAGATGCGGACGCACCGACAGCATGCCGGCATTGGCGTTCGGCACCAACAGACCGTTGCCGAGCCCCATGAATGTCATGAACCCGAAAAACGACTGGACCGATCCGAAGCCGCCGTAAAACACGACCAGCGCACAGGCCATGCCGCAGGAGACGATGATCGTGCCGGTCAAGATCATCCGGTTGATGCCGAACCGGATCGAATAGCGCCCCGAGATGAAGTTACCCAGGAAATACCCCACCGCGGGAGCGCCGAAGTAAAAGCCAAGCTGAGCCGGGTCGAGGCCGAACACTTCGGTGCCGATATAAGGCGCACCGCCGAGATAGGCGAAAAACGCCCCCGATCCAAAGGCGGCGGCCAGGCAATAGCCCCAAAACCTGCGCGCCATCAAAAGCTCTGGGTATTGGCGAAACTGTGCGGAGAAGCTCGACGACCGATGCGCCGCCGTTTCGCCGAGGTCCGACCAGACAAGCCACATCGTGATCGCCCCGAGCAGCACCAGCATCCAGAAATTCGCCTGCCAGCCGAAGATCTCGTCCAAAACCCCGCCGACGGCCGGGCCGATCATCGGCACCACGGCCATGCCCATGGTGACGTAGCCGATCATCGAGGCCGCCTGGTCCTGGGGCACCATGTCGCGCACGATGGCGCGGCTCAGCACGATGCCGACGACGACGAAGGCCTGGATCATGCGGAAGGCCAGGAATGTCTCGGCCGTGGGCGCATAGACGCAGCCGATCGAGGCCAGGACGAAGATCAGAAAGCCCGCCAGCACCACCGGGCGACGGCCGTAGCGGTCCGAGATCGGGCCCACAATGATCTGCAGCACCGCGTTCACGCCCAGGTAGATCGCCACCGACAGCTGCATCAGCCGGTAGTCGGTCGCAAAATACTCGGTCATGTTCGGCAGGGACGGCAGGAACACGTTCATCGACAGCGCCGACACGCCCGCGATCATGATCAGCGTAAAGATGTGTGGCGGGGTGGTGCGGTCGAGGAAACGCACCTGCGGTTCACTTGTCATTGGAGACACTTAGAACGCGTGACGGCCTAAGTCTATGTGTGCGCCCGCACAGGCCAGGTATCGGCCACAGTGTAGCCGCGCGGCCAGGGGTCGGCCGGGTCGCACAACACCTCGTGCCGTCCGGTGATCCAGGCGCGGCCCTTCAAGGCGGGCACAATGGCCGGGCGGCCGCCGACGTCGGTCGTGGCGGCCACGCGGCACTCGAACCGGCCGCCGATGATCGATCGCCCGGTGAACCGTCCGGCCGCCAGCTGCCCACGTGCGTGCATCACCGCCATCCGCGCCGAACAGCCCGTGCCACAGGGCGACCGGTCGATCTTGCCCGGGTCGATCACAACCGCATTGGTGGCCTCTGGCACGCCGTCTACCGTGCGAACCGGCCCAGCGAAGAGACAAAACGAGATCTGCGACCAGGGCTGTACGGGGTGCGAGAACCCTATCTGTTCGTTCGCCGCCGCAGTGATCCGGGCGCCAAGGTCGGCGATGTCTCGCCCTTCGTCAGGGGTCAGCGCCAATCCGACGTCTTCGGCCCGGACCAACACGAAACTGTCCCCACCGAAAGCCGTGTCGACCGTCAGCGATCCGAGCGCCGCGACCTCCAGTGTCGCATCCAGCCGGTCGGCGAAGCTCGGCACGTTGGTCAGTTCGATTGCTTCCGCCTTGCGACCCTTGCAAAACGCCCGGACCGGCACCAGCCCCGCTGGCGCCTCCAACGCGAACTCTGTCACCGGCTCCGCCATCGGCACCAATCCGGTCTCTAGGCACACCGTTGCCACGCAGATTGCGTTCGAACCCGACATCGGCGGGGTATGCACCGGTTCCATGATCAGGAACGCCATTGCCGCATTCGGGTGTTTGGGCGGCACCAGAAGGTTGACGTGGGTGAACACCCCGCCGCGCGGCTCATGCAGCATCAGATCGCGTAGCCGCCCGTCAGCGGCCAGCCAATCGCGCATCTGCCACAGCGTCTCGCCCGGCGGTGGCGCCACCCCGCCGGTGATCACATTGCCGACTTCGCCTTCGGCATGGGCCGATACCATCTGGATCGGATCACCACCTGAGGGTTCGCTAATTTGCAATTTTCACAAAGCTCCCTGCCAAGAGTTTGCAAATTTACTGGATTTTCCTTTCCCTCCCCTATACGCCCGCGTAGTTTGCCGCAAACCCGGCCAGGCTCAAGACCATAGGGGGAGGGGCACATGAAGGACATCCTGCAGGAACTCGAAAACCGGCGCCAGACCGCGCGGATGGGTGGCGGCCAGCGCCGGATCGACGCCCAGCACGGCAAGGGCAAACTGACCGCGCGGGAGCGGATCGAGCTGCTGCTCGACGAGGACTCGTTCGAGGAATTCGACATGTTCGTCGCCCACCGCTGCACCGATTTCGGGATGGAGGCGGAACGCCCCTCGGGCGATGGCGTGGTCACCGGCTGGGGCACGATCAACGGCCGCATGGTCTATGTGTTCAGTCAGGATTTCACCGTCTTCGGCGGCTCGCTGTCGGAAACCCACGCCCAGAAGATCTGTAAAATCATGGACATGGCCATGCAGAACGGCGCCCCGGTGATCGGCATCAACGATTCGGGCGGCGCGCGGATCCAAGAAGGCGTCGCCTCGCTCGCCGGCTACGCCGAGGTGTTCCAGCGCAACATCATGGCTAGCGGGGTGGTGCCGCAGATCAGCGTGATCATGGGCCCCTGCGCCGGCGGCGCGGTCTATTCGCCGGCGATGACCGACTTCATCTTCATGGTCAAGGACACGTCCTACATGTTCGTCACCGGGCCCGACGTGGTGAAGACGGTGACCAACGAGGTGGTGACGGCCGAAGAGCTCGGCGGCGCCTCGACCCACACCCGCAAATCCTCGGTCGCCGACGGCGCGTTCGAAAACGACGTCGACGCGCTCACCGAAATCCGCCGCCTGGTCGATTTCCTGCCGCTGAACAACCGCGACCAGGTCCCGGTGCGCCCGTTCTTCGACGACCCCGCCCGGATCGAGGTCAGCCTCGACACGCTGGTGCCCGACAACCCCAACACGCCCTACGACATGCACGAGCTCATCCGGAAGACCGCGGATGAGGGTGATTTCTTCGAGATCCAAGAGGAGTTCGCCAAGAACATCCTGACCGGCTTCATCCGGCTCGAAGGCCGCACCGTGGGCGTGGTGGCGAACCAGCCGATGGTATTGGCGGGCTGCCTGGACATCGACTCGTCGCGCAAGGCCGCCCGTTTCGTTCGTTTCTGCGACGCTTTCGAGATCCCCATTCTCACCTTCGTCGACGTGCCGGGCTTCCTTCCCGGGACCAGCCAGGAATACGGCGGCGTGATCAAGCATGGTGCGAAGCTCTTGTTTGCCTATGGCGAGGCGACCGTGCCCAAGGTCACCGTGATCACCCGCAAGGCCTATGGCGGCGCCTATGACGTCATGGCCTCAAAACACCTGCGCGGAGACTTTAATTACGCCTGGCCGACGGCCGAGATCGCGGTGATGGGTGCGAAGGGTGCGACCGAGATCCTCTACCGCTCCGAACTCGACGACCCGGAAAAGATCGCCGCGCGGACAGCGGACTACGAAGCCCGCTTCGCCAACCCCTTCGTCGCCGCCGAAAAGGGGTTCATCGACGAGGTCATCATGCCGCGGAATACGAGGAAACGCGTCTGCCGGGCGTTCGCTTCGCTGAGGGGCAAGAAGCTGCAGAACCCATGGAAAAAGCACGACAATATTCCGCTTTAGAATGCCCACGATCCACAGGTGGCGCGGCTGGAGGGTTCAGTTCTATTCATCGGATCGGGACGAGCCCGCGCATGTGCATGTGCGCAAGGGAGACGATCAGGTGAAGATCTGGCTGCACGATCTGACCATTGCGCGCGCCTATGGGGTCAGCACCCGCGATCTTGGTGCGATCATCCGCATGGTCCAAGAGAATCGAGACGACTTTCAGGAGGCTTGGGATGGTTATTTTGAACACCGAGATCAATGAGGCCGACCGTCCGGTCTCGGCGGTGTGCGACGACACCAATCTGACGGTCGAACTCGCCGATGGCCGGCAGATCGTCACGCCGCTTTGGTGGTATCCGCGGCTGCTCGCGGCCTCGCCCGAGCAGCGGGCGAATGTCGAGTTGTCCCGTTTCGCGGTGCATTGGGAGGAGATCGACGAGGACCTCAGCGTTGACGGTATGCTGCGGGGCGCCAAGGCACCTGGCGCCAAACCGCCGGAGGAGGCGGCGTGAGCGATCCTCGTGCGCAGGCCTTCACTATCTCCCACGCCGACGCCTCGCCGTTCGAGGGCGACGGCCTGCGGGCGTTCTTTGAATACCGCGACCTTGGCATCCGGGGCGCCACGCAAGGCAGCTTCGGCGCACATGTGATCCGCGCGGTGCCGGGGGAGGAGAGCCCAGGGGCCTGGCACAGCCACGACCTCGATTTCCAGATGGTCTATGTCACCAAGGGCTGGGTCGTCTTCGAATATGAAGGGAAGGGGGAGCATCTGCTCCGCGCGGGATCCTGCGTGTTGCAGCCGCCCGGCATCCGCCACCGCGAGCTGCGGCATTCCGATGACATGGAGCTGATCGAAATCACCGCCCCGGCCGCGTTCGACACCCACCCCGAAGAGGCGCCCACGTGACCGGCCCGGTCTTCCACCTCTTCGATGCCGCGCCGCGCCCGGTCGCGCCGTTCAGCCACGCCGTCGAGGCCGACGGCTGGGTGATCCTCACCGGGCAGATGCCCACCGATCCAGCGGCGCCTGACGCCTCGCTGCCAGACGGCATCGCTGCACAAACCGAACAAGTGATCGCCAATCTCGCCCTGGTTCTGGGCGAGCTCGGCCTCGGCCTTGACCATATCGTGCAATGCCGTTGCTTTCTCACCGACTTCGAGAGAGACTACGCCGCCTTCAACGAGGCTTACGCGCGCCACTTCCCGTTCGACCGTCTGCCCGCGCGTACCACCGTTGGCGTGACCGCGCTGGCCGTCGGCGCGCTGGTCGAGATCGACTGCATCGCCCGCCGGCCGGACGCCTTGCCGAAACCCGTCGCCGCCGGGTCCGCGGAGGCCGCCGATCCCGGCCCGCTCGACGTCAGCATGTTCGACACCGAGGATCTGGTGAACATCGCTTTGCAGCGGTCCGGCGTGCTGCATGACACCCCGGCTGCCGGCAAGCTGATCCGCGCCTGGGAGGCCGGCGACCGCGGGCCGCTCGAGGCCAGGGTCGCAGAGATCGGTCCTGAGGTCGCCCTACGCGCGGCGCGAATCATCTCCGCCGAATTCGCCGCGATCACCGAAACGCTCGACCGGCTGGCGCCGAAACGGCTCGCCGATATCGGCTGCGGCTACGCGTTTTTCGATCTCTTCGCCCATCGCCGCTATGGCTGCGACCTGCTGCTGATCGACATCGAAGCCACCGAACACCGCCATTTCGGCTTCCAGACCGAGGGCGCGGGCTACACCAGCCTCGCCAAGGCGCGCGAATTTCTGGTCGCCAATGGCGTTCCCGAGGACCGGATCCACCTATGGAATCCCGACCACGGCGACCCGCCCGAGATCGGCCCGATCGACCTCGCCGTCAGCTTTCTCAGCTGCGGGTTTCACTTTCCGATCGACATGTACCTGCCGTTCTTCCGGCTCGCGATTCGGCCCGGCGGCGGCATCATCCTGGACCTGCGCGCCGGCCAGACACGCGAGGCGATCGCGCAATTGTCGGAGCTCGGCACGGTCTCGAAAGTGCCGGGCCAGGACCGGGCGCGGCGCGTGCTGGTCGAGAAAAGGGCAACGAAATGAGGCGCCTAGCGGCTCTTGCTGCAATCCTCGCAGGGCCGGCCGCAGCCCAGACGGTCGCGGTGCCGTCGGGCCAGACGGTCACCCTGACAGAGGTGATCCGCGACGTGCCGGGGCCTGGGGGCATCGCCTACCGCTACCGCTTCGTGGCCCCCGGGATTGCCCGGAACGGCGGCGGCATCGACGCCACAACCGCCGCGGCCGATATCGACGCGCTCTGCCGCGACGTGGTGCTGCCCGACCTCGCCGGCGGCGTGCGCCCTGACCAGGTCATCATCTCGCTGTCGGACCGCCCGGTTCCATTCGGCCAGCCTGCCCCGGACGCCACGCAATTCTTCGAATCCTACCGGATCGAAGACGGCGCCTGCATCTGGGAGGAATTCTGATGCCTCCCCAATATCTTGCCCCGGAATCGCCGCATCGCGGCAAAGTTGATGCAAAGTGGCCACAGCATGGCCCCTGCGGCGATGTGGAATTTCCTTTTGAAAAGGAATCCTTTAACGTGGCGCAAGGTTACCGGACAGTGACCTGTACCCCGAACGGGAGGCCGGGCGGTCTAGCATGGGCGCGTGGCCTTCGTCATTATGACAGGAGACTAGGATGTCGAAGAGCATCAAACTGGTTCTTACCCTCGGCCTCGTGGCCTTCGTGGCTGCCTGCGCCCAACAGGAAGAAGAGCCGGTCTTCGTTGACCCTGAGCCGATTACGGTCGACCCGCCGTTCACCGGCAAGTACAAGTAAGTACCGCACGGGACGGGCGGAAACGCCCGTCCCGGACGCGTGCCGCGCGGCCCCACGGGAGGCGCGCGCATGCTAAAGCACCGCGGCTTTCCCGGCCGCCTTCCCGGTACGGATTATCAATTCACTATCCGCCGCGCCAATCCGCGTGGCGTTACGCCGTTGCAACGGCGCGAGCGCCACGTCGACCGGCGTCCGGCGGACCGTCAGGCCGACGCTGCGTTTTTACAGGCGCTGTGGGAGCATTTCGGCGACGCGCCGTTTGAACGCGGCAATCTGGACGCCGGGCGCTTGGGCTGGCTATTCGGCCGCGAGGTGGTTCCGGCCGAAGACCCCTTCGACCCAGAAAACTACGACGCGTTGTTGCGCGTAGATCGGGCGGTCGCCCAGGCAAGTTTCCCGGAACTAACGCTCGACGGAGGATCGGCATGATCCCGCGGACCAACATGCAATTTCGGCGGGAAATGGCGCATGTGCGGCGGGTCTTTTGCCAGGGCTTTTCAGCCGAAGCCAACCTCGCCAATGTCTCGAATATGGTCGGGCCCAAAGACCGGTGGTCCGAGGGACTTCGACCATACCGTTACCCTTCCCCTTCTCTACGGTCTGGCCCCTCGTGGGTCAGACCACCCCTTTTGCGGGCGCCTGTTATCCACATAAAGATTCGGCGACAACCTGCCGAAATCATGGGGACAACAGGGTTATCCATTGTCAATGAACAGGTGTTTCGGCTTTCTCCGTTCAGAGAGCAGGACACAGAAGGACACCAGGCATGGCGATCAAGCCCCTCATACTTTCCGCCGTTGCGGCGCTGGCGCTGGCCGGCTGCGGCGACACCGTCACCGAACAGTCGCTCATCGGTGCGGGCGCCGGCGCCGGCACTGCGGCGATGCTCGACGGCAATCTCGCGCTTGGTGCCATCGTCGGCGCCGGCGCCAACGTCGCCTATTGCAACCAATACCCCGACCGCTGCTAGCGGTCCCCTGACATCCGAGTCCGCCTCGGCGGACGCCACCGACACCGCCGCCGGAGCCCCGCGCACCGGCGGCGCTTTTGTCATGCCCGAACGCCACAGGCGCGGGCCAAGACCCAGAAGGACCGGGACATGTTCAAGAAGATCCTGATCGCCAATCGCGGCGAGATTGCCTGCCGCGTGATCAAGACCGCGCGCAAGATGGGCATCAAAACGGTGGCGATCTATTCCGACGCCGACCGCAACGCGCTGCATGTCGAGATGGCCGACGAGGCCGTGCGTATCGGCCCGCCGCCCGCCAACCAGTCCTATATCGTGATCGACAACGTCATGACCGCGATTGCCGAGACCGGCGCCGAGGCGGTGCATCCCGGCTATGGCTTCCTCAGCGAGAACGCCAAATTCGCCGAGGCGTTGGAGACGGCCGGCGTCGCCTTCATAGGCCCGCCCAAGGGCGCGATCGAAGCGATGGGCGACAAGATCACCTCGAAGAAGATTGCCCAGGACGCCGAGGTTTCCACCGTGCCGGGTTACATGGGCCTGATCGAGGATGCCGACGAGGCGGTGAAGATCTCAACCGAAATCGGCTACCCGGTTATGATCAAAGCTTCTGCGGGCGGCGGCGGCAAGGGCATGCGCATCGCCTGGGATGACCAGGAGGCGCGCGAGGGGTTCCAAAGCTCTAAGAACGAGGCCGCCAGCAGCTTCGGCGACGACCGCATCTTCATCGAGAAATTCGTCACCCAACCCCGACATATCGAAATCCAAGTGCTTTGCGACGGCCACGGCAACGGCATCTATCTGAATGAACGCGAATGCTCGATCCAGCGCCGGAACCAGAAAGTGGTGGAGGAGGCGCCGTCGCCCTTCCTCGACCCCGCGACACGGAAGGCGATGGGCGAGCAGGCCGTCGCGTTGGCCAAGGCGGTCGGCTACACCAGCGCCGGCACCGTCGAGTTCATCGTCGACGGCGACAAGAACTTCTACTTTCTCGAGATGAATACCCGGCTGCAGGTGGAGCATCCGGTCACCGAGCTGATCACCGGCGTCGATCTGGTGGAACAGATGATCCGCGTGGCCAATGGCGAGCCGCTGTCGATCGCCCAGGCCGACGTGAAGATCAACGGATGGGCGATCGAGAACCGGCTTTACGCCGAGGACCCCTATCGTGGGTTTCTGCCCTCGATCGGGCGCCTGTCGCGCTACCGCCCGCCGGAGGAAATCGCCACCGACGACCACGTCGTCAGGAACGACACCGGTGTCTACGAAGGTGGTGAGATTTCAATGTATTACGACCCGATGATCGCCAAGCTCTGTACCTGGGGCCCCACCCGCGAAGAGGCGATCGAGCACATGCGCGTGGCGCTCGATTCGTTCGAGGTCGAGGGCATCGGCCACAACCTGCCGTTCCTCTCGGCGGTCATGGACCACCCGAAATTCATCTCGGGCGACATGACCACGGCCTTCATCGAGGAAGAATACCCCGACGGCTTCGACGGCGTGACGCTGCACGAGGATGCGCTGCGCCGCATCGCCGCCGCCGCCGCGGCGATGTACCGAGTCGGAGAGATCCGCCGCACCCGGGTTTCGGGCCGGATGGACAACCACGAACGCCATGTGGGCGACGACTGGGTGGTGACGCTGCAGGGCCACGCCTATCCGGTGACGATCAGGGCCGACAAGAAGGGCGCCAGTGTGCATTTCGACGGCGGCGGCGAGCATCGGGTGGAATCCGACTGGACCCCGGGCCAGCCGCTGGCTTTGCTCGACGTCGACGGCACCGCGCTGGTTTTGAAGGTCAACAAGGTGCCGAACGGCTTCCGCATTCGCACCCGCGGCGCCGATCTCAACGTCCGCGTGCGCACCCCGCGCCAGGCCGAGCTTGCCGGTTTGATGCCGGAAAAGCTGCCGCCCGACACCTCGAAGATGCTTCTGTGCCCGATGCCTGGGCTGATCGTGAAGGTCGATGTCGAGGTCGGCCAAACCGTGCAGGAAGGTCAGGCGCTCTGCACCGTGGAGGCGATGAAGATGGAGAACATCCTGCGCGCCGAGAAGAAATCTGTCGTCGCCAAGATCAACGCCGGCCCGGGCGACAGCCTGGCAGTGGACGACGTGATCATGGAGTTCGAATGATCTACTCCGCCGCCTCGGCCTTGCGGTCGCGGATCTCCTGCTGCCGCATTGGCATCTTGTCGATCGACCGTGAGATTTCGCGCACGTCCCAGGGGAACGGCTTGCGCAGTTTCACGCCGCCATCCTTGCCGATGATGGTCAACATGAAGCCGCGCGGGCGCAATTTCGTCCGAATCTCCGACCGCGGTGTGGGCTGGGTGTCAACGATCAGGACCACGTCGCGCTCCAGCAACTCGGCCGGCCGCTCCAACAACAGCTCCATCTGCTCCTGGAACCGCGGATCGGCGGGCGTGTCGGCGAAGACCACAACCGGCCGCTTGATCCACTGGAACTCGGCCAGCGAGACCTCGGCCGCGATGAGCGGCTCCAGCACCGGCGCGGCCATCTCGGCCTCGTCGGCGGGAGCCGCATCGGCCTCCGCCACTGTGTCGACACCGGATTCCGCTGCGGCCACGGCCTCTTGCGCGCCGGCTTTCATGGCCAGAAGCCCAGCGAAAACAATGACCAAGACGTGCCTCATGCGCTCTCCTTCCGCACAGGATATAGGACGCCTTGCGCCGAAAACGAAGGCCCATTCGACCCCGAGGCACGGGAATTTGTGCCACGCGGGCCGCAGGGGCCTAGCCACGAAAGGACCGACCCGATGAGCGACAAAGACGCCTGGACCGCCCGCGCCGAGACCGAATTGCGGGGCCGCCCGCTCGACGATCTGACCTGGGAGACGCCCGAAGGCATTGCCGTGCAGCCGGTCTATTCCGCCAATGACGCCGCAGGCTTGCCCCACATGGACGCCATGCCGGGCGAGGCGCCGTTCACCCGCGGGCCGCGCTCGACAATGTATGCCGGCCGCCCCTGGACCATCCGGCAATATGCCGGGTTTTCGACCGCCGAGGAATCGAACGCCTTTTATCGCAAGGCCTTAGCAGCGGGGCAGCAGGGCGTGTCGGTCGCCTTCGATCTCGCCACCCACCGTGGCTATGACAGCGACCACGACCGGGTTGTCGGCGATGTGGGTAAGGCCGGGGTCGCCATCGACTCCGTCGAAGACATGAAGATCCTGTTTGATGGCATCCCCTTGGGCGAGATTTCGGTGTCGATGACGATGAACGGCGCGGTGATCCCGGTGCTGGCGTCGTTCATCGTCGCTGGCGAGGAACAGGGCGTCGACCGCGCCGCGCTGTCGGGCACTATTCAGAACGACATCCTCAAAGAGTTCATGGTGCGCAACACCTATATCTACCCGCCCGAACCCTCGATGCGCATCGTATCCGACATCATCGAGTACACGTCGAACGAGATGCCCAGATTCAACTCGATCAGCATCTCGGGCTACCACATGCAAGAGGCCGGCGCGAACCTTGTGCAGGAGCTCGCCTTCACCCTCGCCGACGGCAAGGAATACGTGAAGGCAGCGGTCGACCGCGGCATGGATGTGGACAAGTTCGCCGGCCGCTTGTCCTTCTTCTTTGCCATCGGCATGAACTTCTTCATGGAGGCCGCCAAGCTCCGCGCCGCGCGGTTCCTCTGGTATCGCATCATGTCCGAGTTCAATCCGCAGCGGCCGCAATCGCTGATGCTCAGGACACATTGCCAGACCAGCGGCGTGTCACTTCAGGAACAAGACCCTTATAACAACATCGTCCGCACCGCCTACGAGGCGATGAGTGCGGTTCTTGGAGGAACCCAATCTCTCCACACGAACTCCTTCGACGAAGCCATTGCTTTGCCGACGGAGTTCTCGGCCCGAATTGCACGAAACACGCAATTGATCCTGCAGAACGAGACCGGTGTGACCAAGGTCGTCGATCCACTGGCGGGGTCCTACTACGTGGAAAAACTGACATCCGACCTGATCGACGCCGCGCAAAAGCTGATCGACGAGGTCGACGAGATGGGCGGCATGACCAAGGCGGTGATCTCGGGCATGCCGAAGCTGCGGATCGAGGAGGCGGCGGCGAAACGCCAGGCCGCGATCGACCGGGGCGACGAGGTGATTGTCGGCGTCAACAAGTTCCGGCTTGAGACCGAAGACGAGATCGAGGTGCGCGAGATCGACAACACCGCCGTCCGCGAGGCGCAGATCAAGCGGCTGGAAACCATCCGCGGCACCCGGGATCAGAGCGCCTGCGACGCTGCACTGCAAGCCTTGGAACACGGCGCGGCCTCGGGCGACGGCAACCTATTGGCATTGGCAGTGGAAGCGGCCCGCGCGCGGGCCAGCGTAGGAGAGATTTCGATGGCGATGGAAAAGGCATTCGGACGGCACCGGGCCGAGGTAAAGACGCTCGCTGGCGTCTACGGCGCGGCCTATGAGGGTGACGAAGGTTTCGCCGCGATCCAAAAGGACGTCGAGGCCTTCGCCGAGGCAGAAGGCCGCCGCCCGCGCATGCTGGTGGTCAAGATGGGCCAGGACGGCCACGACCGCGGCGCCAAGGTGATCGCCACGGCCTTCGCCGATATCGGCTTCGACGTCGATGTCGGCCCGTTGTTCCAGACCCCGGAAGAGGCCGCCCAGGACGCCATCGACAACGATGTGCATGTCGTGGGCATCTCCAGCCAGGCCGCGGGCCACAAGACCCTGGCGCCCAAGCTGATCGAAGCGCTGAAGGCGCAGGGCGCCGAGGACATCATCGTGATCTGCGGCGGCGTGATCCCGCAGCAGGACTACGCGTTTTTGCAAAAGGCCGGCGTCAAGGCGATCTTCGGCCCCGGTACCAACATCCCCTCCGCTGCGCAGGACATCTTGCGGCTGATCGGCGAGGCGCGCCTGGGACACGCCGCCGAGTAACGGATTCCTGTCTTGCCGCTCGGCCAATCCAGCGCCTAGGTTCCCGCCGTGGGCAGTGAAAAGGGGCTCAAAATGGCCGGTAGTGTCACAGGAATTGGCGGTGTCTTCTTTCGCGCCCGCGACCCCGAGGCGCTGGCCGCCTGGTATGCCGATCACCTCGGCGTCACGTCGTTCGGCCCGTGGCCGCAGGCCGAAGGCATCGCGGTCTTCGCCCCGTTCGGCGCCGAGACCGACTACTGGCCGGCCGAGAAGCAATGGATGCTGAACCTGCGCGTCGAGGGCCTCGATGCCCTGATCGACCGTCTGCAAGCCGCGGGCATCGCGGTCGAAACCCGGCCCGAGGAATGGGACACGGCAGAAACCGGCCGCTTCGCCCGGATCACCGACCCCGAGGGAACCCCGATCGAGCTTTGGGAGCCGCCGGCATGAGCAAGCGCCAGAAGATCCTCGCGGGTATGGCCGCCGGGCTCGTCTGGGCTATCGGCATCGTCTGGATCGGCGCGGCGCTCGTTGACATCCCGATTATGTTCCTCAACTGGTCGCTGTTCTTCGCGTTCTTCTTCCCTGGCCTAGCCCTTGCTGCGATGATCGCACGGATCGCCCAGCGGCGGTTCTTCGACGACACGATCATCGACGGTGAGCCGCTGTCCGGCCCCGCCGGGATCGACCAGCTCGTCTTGCGCAATACCGTTGAGCAACTGGTGTTGGCGCTGGCGCTCTGGCCCTTCGTCGGCACCGTCTTGGCGACCGACGGGCCCGGTGTGGTCGCCGCGCTCGGCATCGGGTTCGCCATCGCCCGGGTGCTGTTCTGGGTTGGCTACCACATCTCGCCGCCGTTGCGCGCCTTCGGCTTCGCGGCCACGTTCTATCCGACGCTCGTCGCTTGCGTTTGGACGGTGCTGTTCTGGGTCTTCCTCTAGGCCATGGCGCTCGCCATCGAGATGCTCGATCCGCATGGGCCGGTCTATGGGCCGGACGCAGATACGCGCGGACCAGGCATCGTCATCGTCCATGGTGGCGAAGGGCCGATGGCGGGCTGGTCACACCGGTTTGCCGTGATCGTCGCCGCCCACGGCTTCCGCGCCCTTCCGATCAGCTAGGGCGAAGGTGATTTCTTTGCCGCGGGCCCGATCCACAAGGTTCCGCTGGAGCCCATACGCGATGCCATCGCCGCCCTCGCGGCACATCCCAAGGTCACCCGCGCGGGCGCGTTCGGCTGGTCCCGCGGGGCCGAGAAACTGGCGCTGCTTGCCAGCACCCTCGCTAACACCGACCCGCTCGCCGCCATCGCCCTTCACGCCGGGTCCGACATCGTGCATTCGGCCTTCGACCCCCAAGCGTTCAGGACAGGGCAGGGTGGTCTCGACGCCGACCCCGGCTCTGAAGCGGCCTGGACCCGGAGCGGCCGACCGGTCCCGCCGGGCCAACCCATCGAAATCGAACGCTACCCCGGCCCGGTCTTCCTGTCGGTCGGCGATGCCGACGAGGTCTGGGATCACCGCCAGACGCTGCGCCTCGCGGACCGGCTTTCGAAAGCCGGCCGCCCGGCCGATCTTTGGGAGGCAGAGGGGCAGGGGCACGGCCTGACCCTCGACGTTGAGCCCGAACTATGGGCACGGCTGACCGCCTTTTTCACGCAACATCTAAGCTGAGCGCAGGCAGCGCGTGCCTGCGAGCTTTATTCGGCGGCGGCGGCAACCGCCTCGCGCTCGTCCGCCGTTCCGGGGCGCGACGACAGCATAAGTGCCGTGTAACCCAGCACCGCCGACACCGCCGAACCGCAGAGCACACCCAACCGCACCGCGTTCATCAGCCCCGGATCGTCGAAGCTCAGCGAGCCGATGAAGAGCGACATGGTAAAGCCGATGCCCGCCAGACACGCCACGCCATAGATCTGCGCCCAATTGGCGCCGGTGGGCAGCTTGGCCCAGCCGAGTTTCACCATGGCGTAGACCAGGCCGAACACGCCGACCTGCTTGCCGATCACGAGGCCTGCGGCGATGCCTAGGGGCAGCGGCGCCATCAGATCGGCCAACGACAGACCCTCCAGCACCACGCCGGCATTGGCGAAGGCGAAGACCGGCACGATGAAGAACAGCACGTAGGGAGCCAACCCATGCTCCAGCGCGTGCAGAGGCGATTTGTTCCATTTGTCGGTCAACGGAATGCAGAACGCCGCAACCACACCGGCCAAAGTCGCATGCACGCCGGATTTCAGCACCAGCACCCAAAGCACGACGCCCAACAGCAGAGTCGGCGCCATCCGGTGCGCGCCCGCCTGGTTGCGCCAGATCATCGCCGCCAGCGGCACCAGCGCCATCAGCAGGTACTCGACCTGCAAATTCGCCGTGTAGAACAGCGCGATGATCACGATCGCGCCGAGGTCGTCGAGGATTGCCAGGGTCAGCAGGAACACCTTCAGCGACGACGGTACCCGGTCGCCCACCAGCGCCAGCACGCCAAGCGCAAACGCGATGTCGGTCGCCGCCGGGATCGCCCAGCCGCCCGCCGCCGGTCCGCCCCAGTTCAGCGACAGAAACACCAGCGCCGGCACCGCCATGCCGCCCACCGCGGCCATGCCCGGCAGCACCACGTCGCGGGGGTTCTTCAGCTTGCCCTCTAAGAGCTCTCGCTTCAGCTCAAGCCCGATCAGGAAGAAGAACACCGCCATCAGCCCGTCGTTGATCCATAGGATCAACGGCTTTTCCAGCCCGTTGCCATTGATGGTCACCGACAGATAGCTGTTGAGCACGCCGTCGTAGACCGGCTGCAGCGCCGAATTGGCCACGATCAGCGCCGCCAACGCAGACAGCATCAGCAGAATGCCGCCCGAAGCTTCGTGGGCAAAGAACCGGTCGATGGCGCGCAACAGCATGGGAAATCCCTGAGTCTTTCGGTAAAGATGACGGGGACATGGAGCAATTCGCCGCGATTTCAACGGCGAAGTCCCGAAAATCCGCGGGAAATCGATGGAATTCGCCATCGTATTGCGGCAATTGCTCAATATACCGGCAAGGAGGCCGCCATGACGCGCCCGCGCGTTGCGCTCGACCATCTCGTGGTCTCGGCCGAGACCCTCGCCGCCGGCGTCGCCCATGTCGAGGCCGCGCTTGGCGTTGAGATGGCGCCGGGCGGCACACACGCGGCGATGGGCACCCATAACCGGCTTCTGGGCCTCGGGCCGGCCTATCTGGAGGTGATCGCCATCGACCCCGACGCGCCGCCGCTGGCCCGGCCGCGTTGGTTTGACCTCGACAATTTCTCCGGCCCGCCGCGGCTGACGCATTGGGTCGCGGCAGCCGACGACCTTGCGGCGGCGCTGGCCGTTGCGCCGGACGGCAGCGGCACAGCCACCCCGCTGGCGCGTAGCGATCTGCGTTGGACCATGGCGGTGCCCGCGGACGGGCGGCTGCCCTTCGACGGTGCCTTTCCGGCGCTGATCGAATGGCACGGCGACGCCCATCCCCGGGCGCGGCTGCCCGACCGGGGCTGCCGCCTCGCGGCGCTGCAGATCGCCCATCCCCGCGTTGATGCACTCCGCGGCGCATTGGCGCAGCTCGCTGATATCCCTCAAGTTTCCGTTGCCGACGGCCCCGAGCCGCGGCTGCAGGCGGAGCTCGACACGCCCTCGGGGCGCCGGGTCCTGGAATGATCCTGCGCCCCGCCATTGCTGCGGACGCCGAGGCCGTCGCCGCGATCTGGAACCCGGTCATTCGCGACACCGAGGTGACGTTCAATTCGGTCGAGAAGACGCCCGACGATCTGTCGCGTCTCTTCGCCGAGAAGTCCGCGGCCGGCCACGTCTTCCTGGTGGCCGAAGAAGACGGACAGATCCTTGGCTTCGCCACCTACGGCCAGTTCCGCGGCGGCGTCGGGTACAGGCGCACCATGGAGCACACAGTGGTTCTGGCCCCGGGGGCCCATGGCCGCGGCGTTGGCCGGGCGTTGATGACGGCAGTCGAAGACCACGCCCGCGCCGGCGGCGCGCATACGATGTTCGCGGGCGTCAGCTCCGGCAACCCCGCCGGCATCGCCTTCCACGCCGCGCTCGGCTACGTCGAGGTCGCGGTCCTGCGCGAGGTCGGCTGGAAATACGGCAAGTGGTTCGACCTGCACCTGATGCAGAAGCGCCTCTAGGGCGGGTGGGAGTTGGCCCGGTGCGGGTGTCGGTGCACCTGCCCCGGGCACGGACTCAAGGGGCGCAGCCCCGCCGGGCCCATCGCCGCCCCGCCCGGGTGGGGTGGCGATTGGTCGACACCTGCGCACCGCGCGATGTTCTACGGACTCGATTGCCATAAAGCGCCTCAGATCCGAGGTCGGCTCGCCACCCCGCGGGTCGTCGATGGGCACGGCTCATCTCTTCGTCACCAAGGCTGATCCAGCTCATAACCACGCCACGCCGCCGTCTCCCCACCGATCGCCGCACACACCCGATTTCCGTTCAAGCCCGCCGCAAAACCCGCTACGGTTGCCGCCATGTCGATCTGGACCCGCATCGCCAACGCCGTTTCCGCCCTCGCCAGTGGCGAAGGTCTCAGTGCAGTGTTCGACCGGCTGCGCACGCCGCCCGAACGCTCCATCGGCTTCACCATCGCCGTCATCGCGCTCGGCGCCAAGATGGCCAAGGCCGACGGGCTGGTGACCCGCGATGAGGTCACCGCCTTTCGCGAGGTTTTCACCATCCCGTCCGACGCCGAAAAAGAGGCCGCACGGGTCTTCAACCTCGCCCGTACCGACGTCGCCGGGTACGAAGACTACGCCTTGCGCATCGCGATCATGTTCGGCGAGGACAAAAGCGTCTTGTGCGACCTGATGGAGGGGCTCTTCCACATCGCCGTGGCCGACGGCACCTACCACCCGGCCGAGGACGATTTCCTGGCCCGCGTCGCGCATATCTTCGCGATTCCCGAGCGCCAGTTCCGCACCTTGCGCGCCCGCTTCGTGCCCGACGCCAAGCCCGACCCCTACGACGTCCTGGGCGTCGACCCCGACACGCCGCTTGCGGACATCCGCAAGGCCTGGCGGGCTCAGGTGCGCGAGACCCATCCCGACCGACTGACCGCCCGCGGCCTGCCCGAAGAGGCCGTCAAGATGGCCGAAACCCGGCTCGCAGCATTGAACCAAGCGTGGGACGAGATCTCCAAAGAAGCCGCGTGATGCGCATCGCCACCTACAATGTCGAGTGGTTCACCAATCTCTTCGACCGCAAGGACCGGCTGATCGAGGACGACGACTGGTCCGGCCGCCAGGACGTCACCCGCGCCGACCAGCTGACCGCGCTCGGCATCGTCTTTACCGCGCTCGACGCCGATGCGGTGCTGATCGTCGAGGCCCCGGACACCAGCCGCAGCCAGCACCGCTCGACCGTCACCGCGCTGGAAAACTTTGCCGCCCGTTATGGCTTGCGCAGTTCCCAGGCGCTGATCGGCTTTGCCAACGGCACCCAGCAGGAAATCGCGCTGCTCTACGACCCCGACGTGCTGACCGCCGCCCACGACCCGATGGGCGACCCCACCGGCAAGCACGGCGCCTGGGACGCGCCACGCTTCGACGGCACCTTCCGTCTCGATCTCGACACCGACGCCGCGCCCGAGTCGGTGACCTTCTCGAAGCCGCCGCTCGAGGCCAAGCTCACGACCGTGGACGGCACCGACTTGCGCCTGATCGGGGTGCATGTGAAATCCAAGGCCCCGCACGGCGCCGACACCCCCGACGAGATCATGCGCGTGGCGATCGAGAACCGCCGCAAGCAGCTTGCCCAGTGCATCTGGCTGCGCCAGCGCATCGACGGCCATGTCGAGGCCGGCGAGAACCTGATCGTCTTGGGCGATTTCAACGACGGCCCCGGGCTCGACGAATACGAAAAGCTGTTCGGCCGGTCGGGCATCGAGATCGTGATGGGCGAGGACAGCGCGCACCGGCTCTACGACCCGCATGCCCGCATGGCGTTGTCGCAGCGAGTCGGCGCCATGCCGGCCACCGCGCGGTTCTACATTCACGAGGAAAAACGTTATCTCCAGGCGCTTCTCGACTACGTCATGGTCTCGCCCGGCCTGCGTCCCAAGGCGCATGGCTGGCGCATCTGGCACCCCTTCGACGACCCCGCCTGCTATCGCACGCCCGAGCTGCGCGAAGCCTTGCTCACCGCCTCCGACCACTTCCCGGTCAGCGTCGATCTGGCGCTTTGAGCTTAAAATCCGCGCGGTTTTCGCCTATATTGGGGTCATGACAAAGCTGACGACATATGCAGTCTGCCTCTGTCTCGCTGCCACGCCGTTGGCCGCTCAGGACAAAGATAGCGACCTGCGCGAAGGCATGGACCTGCTCTCGGAGGGCACCAAGCTGTTGCTGCGGGGCCTGATGGGCGAAATCGAGCCCGCTCTGCGCGAGCTCGAAGGCGCGCTGCGCGACATGCACGCCTATCACCCGCCCGAGGTCCTGCCGAACGGCGACATCATCATCCGCCGCAAGGTGCCGCTGACGGCCCCGCGCGGCGGCGATGTGGAGATCGAGCTCTAGGCGGCGAACGCCGGTGAAGCGGACGCCAGGCCGGCGGTGACAGCTGCCGTGGCTAGTGCAGCCGTGCCCATCGCCAACCCGCGGGGTGGCGAGGCGACCTCTCAACTGCAGCGATTTATGGCTGTCGAATCCGTAGGACATCGAGCGGCGCGCGAGGATCGTCCAATCGCCACCCCTCCGGGGCGTTCGTGGCCGCCCGAAAAAAGGTCCACTGGACCATTTTCGGTCTACGAACTGGCGATGGGCGCGGCGGGGCTGCGCCCCTTGACTCCGTGCCCGGGGCTTAGATGGAGCGCCGCCTTCAGGCCGACCCCGCCCCGCACGCCTGCCGTCACGACGCGACCTTCACCACGGCCTCCGCCCCCAGCGACGCCGCGAGCGAGGCGAACCGCGCCTCGGCGACCTCGCCGAACAGCCCCATCGCCCGCGCCGGCAGGTGCAGCTCCAGCCGTTTCTTTACCGGGAACCACTTCAGCGAGGCGATCAGGTCGGGCTGGTCCAGCGACAGCATCGAGCCGAGCCGCATCGCCTTGCCCAGGACCTCCGCCTGCTGCAGGTCCCGATCGGGCAGCAGATCGAACAGCGGCGCGAACCGCGTCCCCTCGCGCTTGTTCTTGTAGCGGTGCAGCAAAGCCAGCCCGAGAAATATCCGCGCCGGGTGGGTCAGCCCGCCGAGGCTGGCCCGCGTGACGGTGTCGAAGCAGACCTCGTGGCGGTAATCGGGATGCGCCCGCCAACTGACGTCGTGCAACAGGCACGCCGCCTTGATCACCCGCTTGCGCCCCTCGGGCACGTTGCGGAACAAGGGCGCGATGAACCGGCTCAGCGCCTTGCCGAAACCGGGCCGCCGCGCGTCCTTGGCCTCGGCGAATCGACAGGCCTCGATCAATGGATCGCGCCGGCGCAGCGCCTCGGGCATTTGCTCATAGAGCAACCCCTCCCGCAGCCCATAGCTCGACACCGCGATCTCGCGCGGGCCGAGCGTGCGGATCAGCTGCCGCAGCACCTCGCCCGCCAGAGGCACCAGCGACAGCCGGGCCAGCGACGTCCCGGTCATCGCGCTTAACTCCTCGGCGCTGAAGCCGGCAATCCACTTCAACGTTGCCCGCACCGCCTTGGGCGTCATGCGGTATTCGTGCAGCACGTGCAGCGGATAGCCGCGCCGCTCCATATCGAGCCGCGCCACCGCCCGCCACGACCCGCCCACCAGGTAAAGCCGGTCCTGCCGCGCCCCAAGCTCTGCCGCCATCGCCTCGACCACCGCCGCGATATGCGCCTTGCGCGCCTTCCGGCCCCGGATCGCCCCCAGCCGCAGCGGCCCCAAGGGCGAGGTCAGGCAGGCCCCGATCCGCCCCTCGCGCAGCGTCGCCAGCTCCATCGAGGCGCCGCCGATGTCGCAGACCGTGCCGCTGGCGTCGGGCCAGCCCAGCAGCACGCCCTGCGCACTCAGCCGCGCCTCCTCCTGCCCGTCGATGACGTATAGCGCGAGCCCGGTTTCACGCAGAACCTCGTCGCGGAACGCCGGCCCGTCCGCGGCCTCGCGCACCGCCGCCGTCGCCACCGCGGTCAGGGGCGCCATCCCCAGCCCCTCGGCCAGCATCCGGAACCGTTTGAGCGCCGCGATCGCCCGCACCCGGCCCTCTGGATTCAGCCGCCCGGTCTCGGACACGCCGGCCCCGAGCGCGGCCATGATCTTTTCGTTGTAGAAATAGGCCGGCGATCGCGCCGCCCCGTCGAAAATCACCAGCCGGACCGAGTTCGAGCCGACATCGACCACACCCACGCGCTTCAGCCGCTGCATCTCGGGGTCGTTGAACAGCGGCCGGCCAAACGGCCCCCAGTCGTCGCCCTGGGCGTCCGTGCGTCCGTCCATCACCGCAGCATCCAACCCCCAAGAGAGCCCGCAGGCCCAAGGTGCAGGATCGCCCCCGCCCCGTCAACGCCCGCACAAGGCTCCTTCATCTGGCCAAAAATATCTTCGGGGGGTGTGGGGGGCAGACAGCCCCCCACCCACCGCGACGCGCGGCACGCGCGGCGCACCCAAACCGGCGCGCCGCAGGCGCACAACTCAAGAATGGCCAGCCGCTAGTCCCGCGAATGCGCCAGCTCCGGCACATCCTTCGCGCCCGCCGAACCGCGGCCCGATAGCGACGGGTTTTCCATGAAGAACCTGTGGCAATTGAACATCTGCTCGCCGTCGCCCGGCAGCCGCCGGGCGAAGCTGCCATCCGGCGCCATCACCCAGCTCTGCGCCTCGTCGGCGAGGTTTGCCGCCATGATCTGGCCGGTGATCTGCGCCTTCACCGTGGCGTTCTTGCATTCCACCAGCGTCTCGACCCGGCGGTTCAAATTCCGGTCCATCCAGTCGGCAGACGACATGAAGACCCGCGCCTTCTTAGACGGCAGCCCATGGCCGTTGCCGAAACACACGATCCGCGAATGCTCCAGGAACCGTCCCACCACCGACTTCACCCGGATGTTTTCACTCAACCCCTTGATCCCCGGCCGCAGCCCGCAGATGCCGCGGATCACCAGGTTGATCTTCACCCCCTTCCGCGAGGCCGCATAAAGCGCATCGATCACGTCCGGCTCGATCAGCGAGTTCATCTTCGCCCAGATCTCCGCCGGCTTGCCGGCCTCGGCAAAGGCGCCCTCCGCCTCGATCCGTTCGATCAGCGAGGATTTCATGGTGAGCGGCGAGATTGACAGGTTTTCCAGCGTGTCCGGCGGGGCGTAGCCGCCGACATAATTGAACACCTTGGTGGCGTCGCGTCCCAGGGCCGCGTCGCAGGTGAACAGCGACAGATCGGTGTAGATGCGCGCGGTGATCGGGTGGTAGTTGCCGGTGCCGTAATGCGTATAGGTCACCAGCTTATTGCCCTCGCGCCGCACCACGGTCGAGATCTTGGCGTGGGTCTTGTACTGGATGAAGCCATAGACCACATGCGCCCCGGCGCGTTCCAGCCGGCGAGACTGGCGGATATTGGCCGCCTCGTCGAACCGCGCCTTCAGCTCGACCAGCGCGGTGACCGACTTGCCGTCCTCGGCCGCCTCGCAGAGCGCCTCGACGATCGGGGATTCGGTCGAGGTCCGATACAGCGTCTGCTTGATCGCCAGGACGTTGGGGTCGCTCGCTGCCTGCTGCAGGAACCGGACCACCATGTCGAAGGTCTCGTAGGGGTGGTGCAGCAGCATGTCCTTCTGCCGGATCGCGGCGAACATGTCGCCGTCGTAATCTTGCACTCGCTCGGGCACCCGCGGCGTGAACGAGGGCCAAAGCAGCTCGGGCCGGTCGTCCAGCACCAGTTCCTTGACGTCCGCCATGCCGATCAGACCGGCGAGCTCCACGACCTCGGATTCCTGCACCCCGAGTTCAGCCATGATCACCCGGCGCAACGCTGCCGGCGCGCCCGAGGACAGCTTCAGCCGGATCACCTCGCCGCGCCGCCGCCGCTTCAGCGCGACCTCGAATTCGCGCACCAGATCCTCGGCCTCGTCCTCGACCTCAAGATCGCTGTCGCGCAGCACGCGAAACGCGCAATGACCGGTCAGCTTGTAGCCGGGAAACAGGTTGCCGATGTGCAAAAGCAGCAGCTCTTCCAGGGGAAGGAACCGATGCGTTCCGTCGCTGGTCGGCAGCGGCACGAACCGGTCGATCTGGTGCGGGATCGGCAGCAGCGCCTGTAGCGCCCGCCGATCCGACCTGCGTTCCATTTGCAGCGCCAGCACAAAGCCGGTGTTCGGAATGAAGGGAAACGGGTGTGCCGGATCGATGGCAAGCGGGGACAGCACCGGAAACACCGAATCCAGGAACACCTGGTCCAGGTAAGCTAGATCGTCCTTGTCGAGCCCCTCGCGGGTCATCAGCACGATCCCCGCCGCGTCCATCTCGCCGCGCAGCGCGTCCCAGACCGCTTGCTGGCGTTCCATCAGCTTGCGCGCATCGCTGTTGATCAGCGCAAGCTGCTCTGCCGGCGTCAGCCCGTCGACGGCGGGCGTGTTGTGCCCCTCGTTGGCCAGCTCGCGCAGGCCCGCGACGCGCACGGTGTAGAACTCATCGAGGTTGGTGGCGCTGATCGACAGAAAGCGCACCCGTTCGAGCAGCGGCACGCGCGGGTTTTCCGCCTCTTCCAGCACCCGCCAGTTGAAGCCCAGCCAACTGAGCTCGCGGTTGAAGAACCGCCGCGGCCCGGCGACGTCCTCGGGCGGCAGATCGACGGGCGCGGGGAACGGCGCCTCCAGGAAATTGGCGTGGGTCATGTGCGGGGCTTTGGCAGGGGCATGGGCGAGACGCCGTTATGGCCCGTCGCCCCGCATCTTGTCCAGCACTTGCGCCGCCAGGGGACGGGTCACCGCCCGCTTTTCGGCCAACGCCGCCTGGTCGAGTGCTGCCACCAACGGGCCCGCCGCCTCGAACGACCGTTCCATGTGCTTGGCCAGATAGGCCACCACGTCTGGCGCCACGTCGAGCTGGCGGTCGGCGAAGAGCTTGACCAAGACCGCCGAGATCAGTGCGTCGTCGGGCGGCGCCAGCGACACCATCCCACTGCCCTGAACCCGGCTTTGCAAATCGGGCAGGGCCAGCCCCCAACGCCCCGGCGCCATCGACGCGGTGATCAACAGCGCCACCCTCCGCTCGCGCGCAAGGTTGTGCAGATGAAACAGCGCTTTCTCGGCGGCTGCGTCGCCGGCGATCCGGTCTGCATCCTCGACCACCACCGGCCCCTCGGCCAGCACCGGAATCTCGGCCCTGGCCAACTCTGACGCCGCGACGATCCGCGCTCCCGTCATCGCCGCCCAGACATGCGCCAGATGCGTCTTACCGGCCCCTTTTGGTCCCACCAGCACCAGCTTGCCGTCCGGCCAGTCGTGCCAGCCCTGGATCGCCTCTACCGCCGCCGCGTTGCTGGGCGAGACGAAAAAATCGCCGCGCCCCAGCGCCGGTTCCCGGGGCAGGTCAAAGGTCAGTTGTTCGGCCAATGCTATTCCTCGTCGGGCCCGCGCCCCTCGAGCCCCTGGTAGAGCCGCCCCTTCTGATACCGCCCCAGGACATACCGCACCAGCACACCCAAAGCGGCCGAGACCGGCACCGCCACCAACAGGCCGACGAAGCCGAACAGCGCCCCGAAGACGCTGAGCGCAAAGATCAGCCAGACGGGATGCAGCCCGACGCTGCCTCCCACCAGTTTCGGTGTCAGGATATTGCCCTCCAGAAACTGGCCGGAGAAGAAGATCGCGGCGACGATCGCGATCCGCACCCAGTCGCCCCAGAACTCGAAGAACGCCAGGCCCAAGGCCAATCCGCCGCCGACGATCGCGCCCACGTAAGGAATGAACGACAACAGCCCCGCGATCGCCCCGACGATCGCCCCGAACGGCAGTCCCGCCAGCATCAACGCCACCGCGTAATAGGTGCCCAGGATCAGCATCACCGTGCCCTGGCCGCGGATGAACGAGGCCAGCGTCGCGTCGATGTCGTGTGCCAATTGCCGGATCACCGGCGCATGGTCGCGCGGCAAAAGCTCGTCGACGCGCGCCACCATCCGGTCCCAATCCAACAGCAGATAGAACGCCACCACCGGTACGATGAACACTAAGAGAAGCACGTTCAGCACGCCCACCGCCGAGGACACGATCCCCTGCACGAGTGCGCCGCCTTTCGACTGGATCGTTGCGCCCAGGGACTGCAGCGACTCGCGCACCACCGAGCCCTCGCGCATCAGTTCCGGGAAACGCTCGTTGAGGAAAGTCCAAAGCTGGCTGGCAAGCTGCGGCGCCACGTTGACCAGCGACACCGCCTGCTCGACCAGGGTCGGAATTACGGCCAGCGCCATAACCACGAAGACCAGGATCGCCACCAGCGTGATCAGCACGGTGGCCAGCACTCGCCCTAGCCCCCATCGCTCCAGCCGGTCGGCGACCGGGTCCAGGCAATAGGCGATGGCGCCGCCCAAAACGAAGGGAAGGATCACGTCGCCGAGAAACCACAGGACCAGTAGCAGCGCCACCGCGGCGATGCTCCAATACCTGATCTGCACTCCAACCGGCAGGGCCATGACGCCCCAGCAATCGCGCAAGCGGGCCGCGGATGCAACCGTAAGCCCGAAACGCGAAAGGCGGCCCGCACGCGCGGACCGCCCCGAACAGTGACCGAAGTCGACTGCGGCGTTAGTGGCAGGCCGGCCGGGTGCCCGGCAGCAGGACCTTGTCGATCACGTGGATCACGCCGTTGTCGGCCGTGATGTTGGCAATCACGACATTGGCCATCTCGCCGGTGCCGTCGGCGATCATCACGCCGTCCGACGACTTGGTGATGCACAGACGCTCCGAGGTCAGGACCGGCTTGAAGTAGTTCGAGCCCGCCGGGATCATCTCGGCGGTCAGGTTGCGGTCATCGACGTGGTAGAGCAGCACGTTGGTCAGCTGGCCCTTGTTCTCGGGCTGCAGCAGGGTTTCGACGGTGCCCTCAGGCAGCGCGGCGAAGGCGTCGTTCAGCGGCGCGTAAACGGTGAAGGGGCCCGGGCCCTGCAGCGTCTCAACGAGGCCGGCGGCGGTCACGGCGGCGACCAGGGTCGAAAACCGCTCGTCGCCCGCGGCGATGTCGACGATGGTGTTGGCCGAGGCGGCGGTGGCGGTGCAAGCGGCCAGCGCGGCGGCCTTCAGAGTGGTGGTGAACTTCATCGGGTGTCCCCTGTCTGTGATCAATGCGGAAGTGCATGTGATGGGCTTTACGTGGGGTGTCACAAATCGGACCATTCGATCACGCGTCCGTGATCGGGCGTGATCGCCCGCCCCTTGAACCGCGCCGCCGCCTACACCACCGCCCGGACCGGCGGGATCAGCCGCAGCGCCGCCACAACCGCGAAACTCACCACCAAGGCCGCAGCCCAGACCACCGCGAATTTCGCCAGCGCCGGCCAGGCGAGATCCAGCACCGCAAACTGAAGCGCGATCACCACGAAGATGTGGATCAGATAGACCCCGTAAGTTTGCCCTTCGAGTCGCCCAAGCCATCGCCCCGGCGCGTTGCACCAGCGCCGGAACAGCACGGTCAGCCCCAAGATGGCGCCGACGCCGACGATGGCCTCGAGCAAACCCCATACCGCGGTCAGCGGATGTGCGTCGATCAGAGCCTCCTGCGGTAGGGTCGAGACGCCGACGACCCAGGCCAGAACGCCGAGGGCCGCCCAAACCACCGCAACCCGGCTGTCAAACGTCCGAAACCAGTCGCCGCGCCCCGCCACGATGCCGACGACGAAGAGGCCCAGATATTGCGGCACGCGCCCGGGCTCTGCCGGCACGTTCGCCGCCAGCCGAACCCACTCATCGATGGGATATAGCGGCCGCAGGGCAGCTGTCGCCGATCCCAGGGCCAGCACGAATCCCAGCACGCCCAGGTGCCCCGGCGCCGCGACCGGCTGCGTCACCGCTCGACCCGGCGCCAACAGCGTCCGCAGCGCGACATAGCCCAGCGAATAGACGAGAAGATGCGCCGTGAACCACAACGGCCCGTATTCCGCATTTCCGCCCACTAGGACGTGTCCCCATTAAGGGGATTCACAACGCGATATGGTTCTGATTCACTCTTCCGAAAACGGAGGCGGTGATGAGCAGGCATGATTTGAGCGACCAAGAGTGGGCAGTGATCCAG
>JASJCA010000106.1 GCA_030066215.1 Rhodobacter sp.
TGATTGTAGAGGCTGCGGCCCTTGTCGAAGAGCTCGGTTTCCGGCGAGTTGAGGTACTTGGCGCGGGCCGCGGGGTCCATCGCCCGGCCGCCCAGGGCGATCGCCCGGCCGCGGGCGTCGCGGATCGGAAACACGATGCGGCCGCGGAACCGGTCGTAGGGCGCGCCGCCGTCCTCCGGCTTCGCCGCCAGCCCGGCGTCGATCACCAGATCGGCGGCGACGCCCTTGCCGGTCAGATGCGCGAAGACGCCCTGGCGCGCGTCCGGGGCAAAACCGATCTCCCACCGTTCCAGTGCTGCGGCGTCAAGCCCGCGGCCTTCCAGATAGTCGCGCGCCGGCGCCGCCGCGGCGGTCTTCAGCTGCAGCCGGTAATGCTGCACCGCCTGCTCCATCACATCCGCCAGAACCGCCCGCCGGTCGGCCTTTTCCTGCGCCTTGGGGTCGCGGGCGGGCATCTGCAGACCGGTTTCGCGGGCGAGGATCTCGACCGCCTCCATGAAACCGACATTCTCGGTCTCGCGCACGAAGCTGATCGCGTCGCCCTTGGCGTGGCAGCCAAAGCAATAGTAATAACCCTTGCGGTCATCTACATGAAATGATGCGGTTTTTTCCTGGTGGAACGGGCACGGCGCCCACATGTCGCCCTTGCCCTGGTTCGACTTGCGGGCGTCCCACATCACCTTGCGGCCGACGACCTGCGCCAGCGAGGTGCGGGTCCGAAGCTCGTCCAGAAAGCCGGGGGGCAGACTCATGCACGCGACTATCGGCCCCGGGCGCGGGATTGTCCAGAATTCCGGCCGGCGCGCTACCCGCCGAGGCGGAAATACGGAAACTCGAAATTCAGCTCCATCCCGGTCTTGCAGAAGAGGAATTCCGAGTTCGAGGTGCCGTCGATCGTGCCGCCCGAGATGAACGAGCCGCCTTGCGCGCCGGCTTGGGCTGCGAATTGGATATCGCCCTTGGCGATGACCTGGCCGCCAAAGATCTCGAACTTTGCGGGCACTTGAAAGCCGCCATAGGTGATGATCTGCGCGCCGCCGCCGACGGCGCAGTTGTCGTCGAGGCCGAGCCGAAAGCCGGACACCGCGGTCACCGATTTGGCCGACGTGCTCTTGGTCATCAGAAGCGCGTTTTCCAGCGTCGCGCCCGCCTTGAATTCGACGGTGCAGGTCGTCAGGATCACCACGTCCTTGACCAGCACGCCGGCGCCAATCACCAGCGCGTCGTCTTCGCAATCGACGGCGTAGATGTTGCCCATCTGCAGCTCGGCCGAGTCGCCGTCGCCGTCGCCGTCGTCGTCCGACGACACCACCGAGGCCGGGTTGACGCCGGTGATCGACTCCGCCTCGATGTAGATCGGGATCGCATTGGTGACGTAGCCCGGCACATAGGCGGTGCCGGTGATCAGCCCGGTCCAGATCTCGTCGAGCCGGTCGAGGACGCGCAGCGAATAGGCGTAGTCGCGCAGCGCCTCTTTCACGCCGTCGTTGCCCGAGCCGGCCTCGACATCCTGGCTGTCGGGCATCGAGATGATCACGCCGGTGTGGAAGGTGTTGTTCTGCTTCATGCTGACCAGTTCGTTGGAATGCACGCAGAAGCCGCTGTAGAAGGTGTTGTTGCTTTGCATGTCGACGCGGTCGGCGGCGGCGAAGCCCTGGCTGAGGCAGGTCGGGTAGTGGGTGACGAACACCGCGTCGGCGCGCACGTCGAACCGGTCGATGCCGACGAAATCCAGCATGAAGGTGCGCACCGGGTTGCCGTTGGCGTCGAACCGCTTGGTGCTGACCCAGACCGCGTCGGTGGCGCTGGGGTCGGGCTTGAAGGTCTGCGAGGTGTAGTCCCAGCTGCCGAACTGGATGTCGCCGGGCGCCAGCACGTTGCCGTAGCTCGACACCGGCAGGGTGCCGTTGGCGACCTCGACCGCCTTGGTCTTGGCGGTCGCGGCGTCGTTGTTCTGGCGCAGGTAGAGTGCCGCATGCGCCGCGGCATCGGCGGCGATCTGCAGCTCGGCGCGCGATTTGTAGGCATAGGCCACGTCGAGCGCCAGGCCGCCCATGGCGAAGCCGCCGACGATCAGGCTGAGGATGAAGGCGGTCGAGCCGCCGGACTCGCCTGCCAGGAAGTTCCGTGCCTTTGCCGCTTTGACCATCGCCTTGACCTTCCGCATTGCCCTAGAGCTCCAGGTAATGCTGGGCGTTGACCGTCAGGTTCACCGCGGCGATGCCCGAGAACAGGCCGGTCATGTCGAGATCGGAGACCGGCACGACGGCCACGGTCTGAATGACGCCGTTGGTCACCACGGTATCCACCGTCATGTTGCTGCTGATATGGGCGGCGTTGGCCAGGATCAGCGTTTCGGCTTCGGCGCCGCTGTCGATACGGCCGACCGACAGCGCCCGGTTGGCGTCATGCACGATACGCAAAACGTTTGAATGATTGTTGAAGATCAGCGTGCCATCGACGATCAGCGAGAACAGCGCCACGAAGAACGGCATCCACAGCACCGTTTCGATCGACGTGCTGCCGTTTTCGGACCTCTTGAACGTCTTCAGGAACGCAAACGCCGACCCGCGGCGCGCGCTCTTCGCTTTCTTCTTCATCTTGCAGACACCAGACAGCATCGTTTCGCTCCAGTGCCCCCACGACATATTTGTGACACAGCAATATGCCGGATGCTGGGCGCAAATGTGGCGAGATTGTGGTTTTTTGCCTCTGATTAACCACGATTGGGGCAGCTTCTGGTGATCCACGAGATGTTATTGCGTTCTTACCCTACGCGCCTTTTTTCTTCGCATTTTCAATATGTTGATCACATGACATCCGGTGGAGCGCGCGGCCAATCGAGAGGGCACAATTCTGCCGGAAATGCGGCAACTCTGCGGCAATCCGGCCTTGCGTGCCGTTCAAAAGCAAGACTTCCGCCGTGTTTCGCCCCCGCCCGCGCCCGAGGTTTGACACATTGTCCGCTGCATGGAGCCCAGCCGCGGAGAAAGCGGTGTCAGAGCCCCTTGGCGCGGTAGCTCGTGGCGACGCGGTCGATGGCCACCAGATAAGAGGCGGTGCGCAGGTCGGTGACGTCGTCGCGCGCGTTCCAGACCTCGGAACAGGCCTGGTAGGCGATGCGCATGGTGTCGTCGAGGCCCGAGCGCACCAGTTCCAGCTCGTCGGCACCGCGCAGATACTTCTCTTTGAAATCCGGCGACATGGTCCAGGCGTCGCCCAGATGCTTGTCGAGCTTGTGCAGCTCGTCGACGATCAACTGGTGGCGCGCCTCTTCCTGGCGCCGGCCCATGCGGCCGAACCGGATGTGGCTGAGGTTCTTGACCCATTCGAAGTAGCTGACGGTGACGCCGCCGGCATTGGCGTACATGTCGGGGATGATCACGGTGCCCTTCTCGCGCAGGACGTCGTCGGCGCCGGCGGTCACCGGGCCGTTGGCCGCCTCGATGATCAGCGGCGCCTTGATCCGGTGCGCGTTGCTGAGATTGATCACCGCCTCCAGCGCGGCGGGGATCACGATGTCGCAGTCATGCTCCAGCACCGTTGGGCCGTCCTCGACGAAAGTGCCGTCGGCATAACCGCGCACGCCGCCGTGCCGGCCGATCCAGTTGCGCACCGCCTCGACGTCGAGCCCTTTGTCGTCGACCAGCGCACCGTCGCGTTCGATGATGCCGACGATCTTCGAGCCATCCTCGGCAGCGAGGAATTTCGCCGCATGATAGCCCACGTTGCCCAGGCCCTGGACCACGATCCGCTTGCCGTCGAGCGTGCCGGTCATGCCCGTGCGCGCCACGTCCTGGGGATGGCGGAAAAACTCGCGCAGAGCATACTGCACGCCGCGGCCCGTGGCCTCGACCCGGCCGGCGATGCCGCCGGCATGCGGCGGTTTGCCGGTGACGCAGGCGCGGGCGTTGATGTCGGTGGTGTTCATCCGGCTGAACTGGTCGGCGATCCAGGCCATCTCGCGCTCGCCGGTGCCCATGTCGGGGGCCGGCACGTTCTGGCTGGGATGGATCAGGTCGCGTTTCGCCAGTTCATAGGCGAAACGCCGGGTGATCATCTCGAGCTCGTATTCCTCGTATTGCCGCGGATCGATCTTCAGGCCGCCCTTCGAGCCCCCGAACGGCGCCTCGACCAACGCGCATTTATAGGTCATCAGCGCGGCCAACGCCTCGACCTCGTCCTGGTTGACGCCCATGGCATAGCGGATGCCGCCTTTCACTGGCTCCATGTGTTCGGAATGGACCGAGCGGTAGCCGGTGAAGGTCTGGATCTGGCCCCTCAGCCGCACACCGAAGCGCACGGTATAAGTGGCGTTGCAGACACGGATTTTTTCTTCCAGCCCGGGCGGCAGGTCCATCAGCGCCACGGCGCGGTTGAACATCAAATCCACGCTCTCGCGGAAACTCGGCTCGTTCGCGGCGGTCATGTTCATCGGTTGCTCCCCAAGTCCGGTGCCCAAAACGCAGGCGATCGCCCCGACGCTACGCCGATTCTGGTTAATCGCGTACGAAAACTTCGGCGTCCCGATGCCTGGCCAGCAAGGATTTCGGCCGTCGAACCGGACAATCGGGACACCGGTCGCCGCTTTGTTTCCGGGAATTCTACAGTCATCTCAATATCTTAAAATCGCCACAATTCGCGCCGTATATCAACGGAATTCCGCCGCAATGCGTCGCCATACAATGCCCTGCCGGGCGTGTAAGCGCCATGGAGGCCGGCCAACATGGGCGATCGAGAAGGAACAAGACCATGACCCGGGCAACAGACTGCAAGCGTCAAGCGCGCACGCACCGCAACCGCCCCTTTGCGGGACGGGTTCGGGCGCGTTCCGCAGGCTTCGCGCGCGGCGAGGACGGTTCGCTGATCATCTTTTCGCTGTTCATCTTCGTCCTGATGCTGATCATCGGTGGCCTGTCAGTCGACCTGATGCGGTTCGAGACGACCCGCACCAAGCTGCAGAACACCGTCGACCGCGCCGCGCTCGCCGCCGCCTCGCTGAACCAGCAGCTGACGCCGACCGAGGTGGTCAACGACTACTTCGCCAAATCCGGCATGAGCCAGTTTCTGAAGAACGTGGAGGTCACCGAGGCGATCAACTTCCGCCAGGTCGACGTCGATACCGAGGTCAACGTTCCGACCCACTTCTTCAACATGGTGGGAATCGAGAATCTCGCCTCGCCCGCCGACAGCATCGCACAGGAATCGATCGGCGATGTGGAAATCTCGATGGTGCTCGACGTCTCGGGCTCGATGAACAGCTATAGCCGGCTGGCCAACCTGAAGGTCGCCGCCAAGGGCTTTCTCGACACGATCTACGACGCCTCCGAACCGAACGCGGTGTCGACCTCGATCATCCCCTACGCCACTCAGGTGAATGCGGGCTCGAGCCTGCTGCCCTATTTCAACATCGGCGGCACCACGCACGACGAATCGCACTGCGTGAACTTCACCAGCTCTGCCTTCGATTCCGCCTCGATGGCGGGTCATCTGCATCCGTCGATCAACCCGACCAGCACGCCGCTGGAACAGACGCTGCATTTTGACCCCTGGACCGACGAACACGACAGCTTCGATCTGGGCGAATACAACGACCCCAGCGATTTCCGCCCGGTCTGCCCGAACACGTCGAACCGCGAAATCCAGGTCTGGTCGACCAACAAATCCGAGCTGAAGGACTATGTCGACGGCCTGACCGCCACCGGTAACACCTCGACCGATATCGGCACTAAGTGGGGCGTGGCCCTGCTTGACCCCGGCAGCCAGCCGATTCTGAGTGACATGATCACCAGCGGCGACGTGATCGCCGATCTCGAGGGCCGGCCCTACGGCTATGACAGCGGCGCCAGCATGAAGATCCTGATCGTCATGACCGATGGCGCGCACACCAGCCAGTACTACATGGGCGACTACCGCGACGGCGACAGCTTCGTCTGGCGCCACGAGACCGGCGGCGTCGTGCACTACTCGATCTGGTGGGACGGCGAAGACAGCGAACCGATTACTGACGTCGACCCGAACCAGAAATACACCTTCTGTGACGATTGGGATTGGGGCTACTGCGACGACTGGGACTACTGGTACAACCCCGAGTTCTGGTTCCATGCCTGGAGCCCGAACGGCATCAGCAACAACTACCAGTGGCGCTCCGAACCCTTCGGCGGCGACGACGCCGTGCGCATGACCTGGGCCGAGGTCTGGGCCGAGATCCCGCCGGAGTACTTCAGCGACGAGGTGCTCTACGAGATGCAGTCGATGTATTCGTCCGAGCGCAACCAGTACGAATACGCGATCGACTACGTCTCGTCCTCGACCAAGAACACGCGCTTTGACAACATCTGCCAGTCGGTGAAGGATGCAAGTTCCGGGCCCGGCAAGACCGAAGTCGTCATCTTCACCATCGGGCTTGAGGTCACCACCAGCAACGCCGCGCGCCTGGCGTCCTGCGCCTCGTCGCCGTCGCACTACTACGACGTCGACAATCTCGACATCGCCGACGCGTTCCAATCGATCGCAAGCACGATCAACCAGTTGAGGCTGATCCAGTGATCCGTATCCTAAGAGACCTGGCCGCGCGCCTTTCCCGCGACGACGGCAACGCCACGATCGAATTCGTGATCCTGTTCCCGCTGTTCATCGGCGTCTTCGCTTCGGCCTTCGAGGCGGGGCTGATGAGCACGCGGCACGCGATGCTTGACCGCGCCACCGATCTGGCGGTGCGCGATTTGCGCCTGGGAATCGATCCGACACCGACCCATGCCGAGTTGAAATCGGCTGTCTGCAACTACGCCGGCGTGATCCCCAATTGCGACGAGGCGCTGCATATCGAGCTCGAGGCGGTCAGCAAGGAGACCTGGTATTTCCGCACCGGACAGGTGCAGTGCATCGACCGGGACGAGGGCATCGAGCCGGTGGTCAACTTCACGCCCGGCATCGACAACGAGATGATGCTGATCACGGTCTGCGCTGTGATCGAGCCGATGGTGCCGATCACCGGGCTGGGGCTGAAGCTGCCCAAGGTCAACGAATCGGACTACGCGCTGATCACCATGTCGGCCTTTGTCAACGAGCCGAGCTAAGAAGAGGTGGCGAGGATGCGCTTGCTCAAGATGCTCACGACCTTCCGCAGCCGTGACGACGGCGTGATCTCGACCGAAGCGGCGATGATCATGCCGATCCTGCTGTTTGCCTATCTCGGGCTCTTCACCTTCTTCGACGCGTTCCGGACGCAGAATATCAACGTCCGCGCGTCCTATACGATCAGCGACATGCTCTCGCGCGAGAACGGCTGCATCGACGACGCCTACATCTCGGGCCTGAACGACATCCTGTCGATCCTGACCCAGTCGCAATACCCGACGATCCTGCGGGTGACGATCGTGGAAAACGACCCCGACGAGGAGGATCTGCAGCTGAAATGGTCCGAGGTCGACGGCGGCACCGGCGGCATCCAAGAACTGACCCAAGGCACGCTGTCCGAGATCGAGGACGAGATCCCCGCGATCGCCGACTATGACCTCGGAATTGTGGTCGAGACTTGGGCCGGCTTCGACCCGGTGCTGAATTTCGGCATCGACGCGCAGTATTTCGAGAACCTCGTCGTGACCCGCCCGCGCTTCGCCGGTCAACTTCGCTGGGACCCCGGCAACGACCCGGTCTGCAACGCCTAGACTTGGCCCGTCCGGTCGGGGCGGGTGAGGCGGATTTTCGCCATGAGCAGACCTTAGAATTATGGCCATGGCACGGAATCAAGGGGCGCAGCCCCGCCGTGCCCATCGCCAACCCGCCCCGGAGGGGTGGCGATTTGCCCACACTTGCAACCCGCGCGATGTCCTACGGACTCGACAGCCATCAAGTGCCGCCGAACACAAGTCGGATCGCCACCCCGCGGGTCGGCGATGGCCACGGCTCGTTGCAAAGCGATCGACCGACCTTCCTGGCCCAAACCGGTCTTGGCAACTTCTACCTAGCGACGCCTGTCAATTGCACGCCCGCAACTACGCGCAGCGACAGACCGCGTCCCCACGACTCAGTCGCGCTCCTCAAAGTCTCTGAGGATTTTGTCCACGCCACGCAGCCGCATCGTGATCATGTCGGCCATGACCTTGGACTGTCCCGCCGGCGTGACCCCGCCGATGCCGATGCGGCGGCCGAAGCGCCACCAGAGCCCCGGCTGCCAGACCCGCGCCGCCGGCGTCTTTAGCCGCACCAGAAATCCGTTCGAAGGCTTGAACGCGAAGGCGCCGCGGTCGACGCTGTCGATGTCGTCAAACCGGCATAGCTCGGTCCCCGCGCTGTCGTGCAATCCCGCCTCGGTCAGCTCGATCGACACCGTCGTCGCCCGCCGCACCTTGTCGGCCAAGAGGAGCGCCCCGACCCCGACGGCCAGCACGAAAAGCCGCAGGAACAGCCCCTGCGGCGGCGCGGCGAAGGCCAGATAGACCAAAAGCCCGCCCAAGACGACCATCATCCCGATCGCCAGCCAGCGCCGTGCCGGGGACGGTGTGACGGTGGCGAGCACCTCGTGCGACATGCGGCCTCTCTCTGCAAACCGCCTCCTCCTTAGGCGGGATCGCCTCCGATGGCGAGGGCCTGCAGTGGCGCACAGCCCCTGCTCGGCGGCGGGCATTGCCGCGACGGTGCCGGCGGCTTAGGTCTCGCGCTGAACCACCAAGGAGGCCCACCGATGTCGATCAGACCCGTCGCCGCGACCAGCGCAGCGCTGCCCACCCTGGAAGGCGCCGGCGTCCGCTTGCACCGCGCCTTTGGGTTTCAGGACCCCGACATGCTCGACCCGTTCCTGCTCTTCGACGATTTCCGCAACGACCGGCCCGAGGATTTCCTCAAGGGTTTCCCCTGGCATCCACATCGCGGCATCGAGACCATTACCTATGTGCTGGCCGGCACGGTGGAACACGGCGACTCGCTCGGCAACGCCGGCCGGCTGGGCGCGGGCGACGTGCAATGGATGACCGCCGGGTCGGGCATCCTGCATCAGGAAATGCCGCTCGGCAACGCGCGCGGCCAGATGCACGGCTTCCAGCTTTGGGCCAACCTGCCGTCGTCGCTGAAGATGACGGCGCCGCGCTACCAGGACGTCGCTGGCGCCGATATTCCCGAGGTGATCGACGACGACGGCACCCGGGTGAAGGTGATCGTTGGCGAATTCTGGGGCCAGACCGGGCCGGTCGACGGCATCGCCGCCGAGCCGCAATATCTCGACATCTCGGTCCCCGCCGGTCGGCGCAAGACCTTCCGGATCGACACCTACCGCCGCGCCTTCGCCTACGTCTTCGAAGGCGGGGCCAGCTTCGCCGACGCCTCGGCGCCGGGCGGGGTGTTGTTGGAGAAAGAGGTGATGGGGCACGAGGTCAACATCCGCGATCTCTCGGGCGACCGGACGCTGGTGCGGTTCGGAACCGGGGACGAAGTGACGGTTCAGGCCGGGCCCGAGGGCGTACGGTTCCTGCTGATCTCGGGCGCGCCGATCCAGGAGCCCATCGCCTGGCACGGCCCGATCGTGATGAACACGCAGGACGAGCTGATGCAGGCCGTGCGCGACTTGCGGAACGGGACCTTCATCAGACCGGCGCACTAACCGCAGCGCGTCATGCGGCGGATGCCAATTGAGACGTGGGCCTTGCACGGGGTGCGATTGGCCTGTCTCGACCGCGACCGTGTCATGAGGAGCCGGGCCCGTCGCAAACCCGCAGGGTGGCGAGCCGAAGCTTGTTCGGGTGCGCTTTATGGCTGTCGAATCCGTAGGGCCTTACGCGGTGCGCGGATGTCGACAAATCGCCACCCCACCCGGGCGTTCGTGGCCGCCCGAAAAAAGGTCCACTGGACCTTCTTCGCGCTACGAACTGGCGATGGGCACGGCGGGGCTGCGCCCCTTGATTCCATGCCTGTGTCGTCACGCAACTGCCCCGTCCAGCCGATGTCCCGGCTTTCCGCAACTTGGCCTTATGCCATCGATCCCCGCCTTCCGAGCGCTCCGTGAAGTCAAAGCCTCACGCCCCGACGGCACGCCGCACCATGTTCCAGTAGATCCGCTCCACCCGTTCGCGGCTGAGCCGTCCGCCCTCGCGGTACCAGGTGTTTACGCCGGTCAGCATCGCGATCAGCGCCATCGTCGCGAGCTTGGTGTCCGGCACCCGCATGACCTCAGCCGCCGCGCCGTCGCGCAGTATCGCCTCCAGCTCGTCCTCATAGGCCCTCCGCAACGCTTCGACCCGGGCGAAGTTCTCCGGCTGGAGATTGCGTAGTTCCATATAGGCGATGAACACCGCGTCGGGACGGTCGAGGTGAAAGCGGATGTGAAACCGCGCGAAGGCCTCTAGCTGGGCGAGCGGACCGTCGCCCTTCCGCACCGCCTGCCAAGCCGCGAGCAACTCTTCCATATGCCCACGCATCAGCTCGAACAGCAGCGTTTGCTTGTCGGGCGTGTAGAGATAAAGCGCGCCGGCCTGCACTCCGACCTCGGCCGCGATCTGGCGCATCGACACGGCGGCATAGCCGTGCCAGGCGAAGAGCCGCAGCGCCGCGTCCCGGATGCGCGGACCTGTGATCTGAGAATGCGAACCGGTCTTGCGGGCCATGTCAACGGCATATCTGAACGCGCGTTCAATTCCAAGACATCCTTGCCTGACCGGCCCCTAAAACCCTATGCTGCCGCCAAAACCCGAGCAGCGACCGATGATGCAGCCCGTTCACACGATTGTCCTTCTGGCCGCCCTGGCAATGCCGGCCTGCACGACCTTCCCCGACCTCGACGCTGCGGTGTCGCCCGAGGCGAGGCGCGCCGAGTATCCCGAACTGATCCCCGCCGAGGGGCTCCTGGGCCGCCGGGGCGACGGCCGGCTGACCGAGCAGGACGCCGAAGACTTGCTCAACCGCGCGGCCAATCTCACGGCGCGGGCGCGGCTTCTGCGCGGCGCGCCGATCGACGAAGAGACCCGCCTGCGGCTGTCGGCCCGCCTGCGGCGCCTCGGCGGCTAAGCCGCGTTGCGCGCCCGGCGGGATGCCGGTAACACGCCATCCGAACTGCTCAACCGGAGGCTCGCCCCATGACCACCCCCTTGCGCCTTGGCATCGCGGGCCTCGGCACCGTCGGCGCCGGTGTGGTGAAGATCGTGCAGCGGCGCGCGAACCTCCTGGCGATGCGCAGCGGCCGGCCGGTGGTGATCACCGCGGTCTCCGCGCGCACCCGCGACAAGGACCGTGGCGTGCGGCTCGGCGATTACGCCTGGGAGGACGATCCGGTCGCGCTGGCCAAACGCGGCGACGTGGATCTATTCGTCGAATTGATGGGCGGCTCGGACGGGCCGGCTAAAGCTGCGACCGAGGCCGCGATCGCCGCCGGCAAGGACGTGGTGACCGCGAATAAGGCGATGCTGGCGATCCATGGCCAGCACCTGGCGTCGGCCGCGGAGGCGGCAGACGCGACGCTACGCTTCGAGGCGGCGGTGGCGGGCGGCATCCCGGTGATCAAGGCGCTAATCGAGGGCCTGGCGGGCAACGAAGTGACGCGGGTGATGGGCGTGATGAACGGCACCTGCAACTACATCCTGACCCGGATGGAGCACGGGCATCTGGGCTACGACGAGGTGTTTAAGGAGGCCCACGAGCTGGGCTATCTGGAGGCCGACCCGACGCTCGACGTGGGCGGTATCGACGCCGGCCACAAACTGGCGCTTTTGGCCTCGATCGCATTCGGCACCGAGGTCGATTTCGCCGGCATGGAGATCGAGGGGATCGAGCGGATCAGCATCGAGGATATCGAGCAGGCCCGCGATATGGGCTTTCGGATCAAGCTCTTGGGCGTGGCGCAATTGACCGGTCGCGGATTGGAACAGCGGATGTCGCCCTGCCTTGTGCCCGCCGACAGCCCGTTGGGGCAGCTCGAGGCGGCGACCAACATGGTGGTGCTTGAAGGCGACGCGGTGGGCCAGGTGGTGCTGCGCGGCGCCGGCGCGGGCGAGGGCCCGACGGCGAGCGCGGTGATGTCGGACGTGATGGACATTGCGCGGGGTAGTCGCATTTCGACCTTCGGCCAGCCCGCCGGATCGCTGTCGAAACCGGCCCCGGCCAAGACCGCGGCCCCGGCGCCGTTCTATCTGCGCATGGCACTGCAGGACAAGCCGGGCGCGCTGGCGAAAGTGGCGACAGTATTGGGCAAGGCCGGCGTATCGATCGACCGGATGCGGCAATACCAGCACAGCCATCAGCCAACGGCGCCGGTGCTGATCGTCACCCATAAAACCACGCGCGAAGCACTGGACAAGGCCCTGGCGGGTATCGACGGCACCGGCGTGGTCGATGGGCATCCCGTGGCAATCCGGATCGAAGAGGTCTGAAAACGACCTCCCGATTGGGCGTCCGTTCCACGATAGGCCAAAAATTTCCAGAACCACTCGCCGCGCTCCGGCATGTCGTTCGGAGCGCGGCATTTTTTTGGCTTTCAGCTCAAGCGGCCCATAATCGGACGGTCAATGACCGGCTCTAATTCGCGGCGCCCCTGGCAACGTCCACCATTCCACCGATCGCCCCGATGATCGCCTGTTCCGCGGCCGATGTTCCGAGTTGACCAATCAGGTTTTCCTCGACGATCTCGACGACGCGTTGGACATCGCGGTCGGTACTCCGGTCATCGCGCCGCAGCGCCTCAAGCCCCATGCGGAACCATGTCCAACACAAGACCGTGGACGGGTTGTAGAGCTTGACGCAGGCAGTTTCATCGCACCGCACCTGAACAATGCCGACATGCGACGTTTCGTTGAGCTTGAACATGCCTGGCTCTGGCTCGGTAACAGAGGTCGCAGCGACCACCCAATAGCATCCCGGCGGCAGTTCGACCTCCAAGTGACCGCACTTGAAGGGCAGGTTCACATAACCGCTCCGCGACACTCTCTCCCACTTGCCATCGGGATTCCGGAACCGGCCGCAAGGCCACCGCATGATCCCGTTGCAATCAAGAATAGTCATCGCGCCATGGCCATTGAAAGTGCCACAAGGATTCGCAACGTCGCTGAGAAAGATATTCAGTTTTCCAACGCCCATGATGTCCTCCCAAACAAAGCGTTCCGACCAGGATCGGTCGAGCCTTGGTACACGCTCAGGTAGTGTTTTGAATTGATCCAAATCAAAATTTTATATTTATTATCAACAGTTTTTGTAGATTAAGGATTCATGTTTTCTGATTTCGACTGCCTTCCGACTCGCATTACAACCTCCAGTGAATTCAACGACTTGGGATCAGCGCGGCCGGCGCGACAGGACGAGTTTTGTCCTGGTACACCTCACCCAGACGGCGACGGCTTGGGTCGTGTCTTGCCCGATCCGACGCCGATCGGATGCGGCTTTTTCGGCCGCACCCGGAGCGGGCCCTTGTGCGATTTGAACCAGGCGCATAGGGATGCCGCATCCGTGTCCGGAAAGTGGGAAGTCGATGATGGACCAAACCCCCTCGGAAATCGTGTTTCACGACCGCATGCTGTCCCTCGGCCTAGCCCGGGTGTCGGAGGCGGCGGCGATGGCCTCGGCCCGGCTGGTCGGGCGCGGCGACGAAAAGGCCGCCGATCAGGCCGCGGTAAACGCGATGCGGGATCAGCTCAACCTCTTGGACATCAAGGGCGTCGTGGTGATCGGCGAAGGCGAGCGCGACGAGGCGCCGATGCTCTATATCGGCGAAGAGGTCGGCAACGGTCAGGGTCCCGAGGTCGACATCGCGCTCGACCCGCTGGAGGGCACGACGCTGACCGCCAAGGACATGCCGAACGCGCTGACCGTGATCGCCATGGCACCGCGCGGCACGCTGCTGCACGCGCCCGACGTCTACATGGACAAGCTGGCGGTGGGGCCGGGCTATCCCAAGGACGTGGTCAGCCTGGAGATGTCGCCCGCCGAACGGGTCTCGGCCCTGGCCGAGGCGCGTGGCTGCGGGCAGCCCGACATCACGGTCTGCGTGCTGGAACGGCCGCGCCACGAGGACGTGATCGCCGAGCTGCGCGAAACCGGCGCCGCGATCCGGCTGATCACCGACGGCGACGTGGCCGGCGTGATCCACTGTGCCGAGCACGAGATCACCGGCATCGACATGTATATGGGCGCCGGCGGCGCGCCCGAAGGAGTGCTGGCGGCCTCGGCGCTGAAATGCATGGGCGGGCAGATGTGGGG
>JASJCA010000107.1 GCA_030066215.1 Rhodobacter sp.
CCTACGGCTCGGGTTCTCTTTCCATCGATACGCGGGGCTCCGGCGACGCGGCAGTCACCGGGGCAGGCCATGGAATCATAGCGCAGAATTTCGGATCGAGCGCACTCAGCATCACCAGCGCAGGGGTCTCGGGCTCGGCAAACTCCGGGATCTATGCGCAGAACCATGGGTCGGATTTGACCATCTTCGCGGGTGGAGAAAGCAGCGCGCCGGCCGTCTACGGCGGCGAGGCTGGGATCGCGGCGCAAAACCATGGTACCGGCCAGCTGATGATCGCCGCCGGCAATGCGCGCGGCGGGGTCACTGGCGTCGAGGCCTACAACGGGCCTGCCAGCGTTGCTCCAGAGGGTCTGTCGATCACTGTCTTCGGCCATGCCGAGGGCGGCGGCCACGGCATCTTTGCGCGCAACGCCGGTGCGGGCCCGCTGCGGGTCAACACAGTCGACGTTTCGGGTGGCGTGGGGATCTACGGACAAAACTTCGGCGCAGGCGCCGGTTTGTCGATCATTGCATCGGGAACCGTGACCGGGGCCAGCCAGGGTGTGTGGGCGCGCAATGACGGGCTCGGCGAGACCATGGTTTGGGCCAAGAATGTCATTGCGCATGGGCCGGAAGGGGCAGTGTCCGTGCAACCGATCGGCAGTGTTCCGCACCTTGACCCTGCCGCACCAGTAGCGGGTATTCTTGCGCTTGGTGGCGCGAGCGCCGGCGGGATGCAGATCACCACGGCCGGAGCGGTAGTGTCTGCGGGCACCGGCATACATGCTACGAATTTCGGCGGCGGTGCCCTGCAGATTTCGTCCAAGGATGTCAGCGCCGGCCTGCCGGCCGGATCGCGCGCGCGCGGAGACTTGGCGGACGGGACCGCGGCGCAGGATCCCTCGAGCGGGATCGTCGCGTTTCAATCCGAGGCCGGTACCGGTGGGCTGACCATCACCACGACGGGCGGAGTATTCGCGGAGGGCGCTGGCATCTATGCCCGCAATGAAGGCGCTGGGGCGCTGACCATCGTCGCCCGCAACGTCACCGGGGGCACTGGCCCGCCCTCTGCGGAACCTGTCCATCCGGGCGCTCCGGCCTTCGCCTACGCCACTGCGCCGCCCGACGTTCGCGTGCCTGGACGGGCCGGAATTTTCGCCGTCAATTCACGTAACGGGACCGGGCTTAAGATCTCCTCCACGGGAACCGTCGCGGGCGGTCACAATGGGGTCGTTGCAATCAATGCGGCCGGCGGCGATACCGAGTTGTTCCTCAACGATGTCGCGGTGTCGCTGCCGGATCGGACCGCCGCGATTACGGCCGAATCTCCGAGCATCGCCTCGGGCCCGAACCCGGTCTTCACCCCTCTACCGGCGGGAATCGCGGCCTATTCCCAGGTCGCAACCGGCCACATGACGGTATCTTCCGGGGGGCAGATTTTGTCAGAGGCCCACGGCATTCTGGCTCAGCACCTCGGCAGCGGCCGACTGGAGATCATTGCCAACGAGGTCGGGGCCGGCTTTGCGGATCCAGGCGTGCCGGTCGTGCAGCCAAGCGAAACCGATCCGACGGCCGTCGGGATTTGGGGCCATACCGGTCCAAACGCCGCGGGCCAGTCGATCATCACGAGCGGTACCGTCAAAGCATCGGGCTGGGGTGTGGTGGGCACCAATTTCGGGACCGGCGCGCTATCGATCTCGACCATCGATGTCGCTGCTGGGGTCATGGGCGATAGTGGGGCCGCTTTGCCCTTTGGCGAAGTCGCTGGGTCGGCCGACGTCCAGTCACACGCAGTCGGTGTCTACGGTTTCAACGCCGCGACAGCGAGCAACTTGGCGATCACGTCGGAGGGCGTAATCGAGGCCACGCGCAGCGGCATCGTCGCGTTGAACTTCGGGACCGGCGACATCAACGTGACCGCCGAGACGGTCCATGCCTATGCGGCGCCGGACAGGGTGCGCCCGGCCGCCGAGGCGTTTGGCGCTTCGCTCCCCACGGCGCCTGGTCCGATCGGTAATCTCACCACCACGAGCCAGGCGGTCGGCGTCGGCAGTGCAGCTACGTCGGGCAACATGTCGATCGCCGTGAGCGGTATGGCGGCGTCGAGCGGCGGCGGGATCTATGCGCTGCACCATGGCTCCGGCTCTTTGGAGATCACGGCGGGCGCGGTCACGGCGGGCGTTCCGGCGCCAGATGCTCTTTCACCGCCTGGGTCCGCGGACGGGCCGGTGGTTGCCACGGGTATATTGGCCAGGAATTCGGCGAACGGGACGGCGCTTCGAATCTCGGCGCATGGCGACACGGTGGCCACCGGAGGCGGGATTTACGCCCGCAATGACGGCAGCGGCGAGTTGCGGATCGTATCGGGAAACGTGACCGCCGGTACTGCATTCGACACGCAAACCGCCCTGGCAGGCGAAGCCGTGCCGATCGGCCCGAACGCGCAGCGGAGCGGGATCTACGCGGTCAACACGGGCGCCAGCGATCTTGCCATCTTCGCCGGCGGCACCGTCACGGCCCCGCAATTCGGGATCTTCGCCGAAAACCTCGGCGGCGGCAGTGTGACGATTTCAGCGCAGGACGTGACGACGGGCGCGGGCCTGGGCGCTATGTCGTCCGGCATCTACGGGGTCAACTCGGCCAACGGCACCGATCTGAGGGTAACCGCGGGCGGAACCGTAACCGGCGGCAACGGTATCCATGCGGCGAACGATGGATCGGGGCCGACGTCGATCACCGTAACCGGCGCGGTCGCGGGCCTGGAGCGCGACGGGATCGTCGTGACCGACACCGGTTCCGCAGCCGAGGGCGCTGAAGGGGCAGTCGCATCGATTTCAATCGACGTCGACGGGACGGTGTCGGGGGCGCGGAACGGCATCACGATCGAGGCCGGCGCGGCGTCGCATGCGACGATCGACATCGGCGACGGCGCCAGCGTGACCGGTGGCTCGGGCTTCGCGATAGAGGAGGGCGCCCTTGCGACGACGTTGACGCTGGCCGGCGGGGTGTCGGGTGATGTGTCGCTGGGATCAAATGGCGACGTGGTTCGGATCGTGGGAAACGCCGATCTGTCTGCGGCTGGAACCATCGATGGCGGAGGTGATGCCGATCGCCTGGTCTTCGACGCCACGACCCAGCCCCTGACGAACCAATTCGTCAACTTCGAGTCGGTGGCGTTGACGGGTGGCGCGGCGGTCTCTGTCGATGGCCTTGCCACGTCGCTTGGACAGCTGAGCATCGACCGCGACAGCAGGTTTCAGGTGAACGGAACCGCTCGGATTGCTGCGGACGCCACGGCCCTGCGTGGCACGGTCTCGCTTGCCGATGGCGACACCGACGACCAGCTGGACGTGACCGGGGATTTTGGCGGCGGCGTCTTGGCGCTCGATGCCGATCTCGCCGCGGCGACGCCCGACGCCGACCTTTTGGCGGTGACCGGCACCACTGGCGTCGGAGGCGTCACTGCCATCACACTCAGCGACATCGGCGGCGGCGAGATCAATGCCGCCGGCCTGGGACGTGATGCGCTGTTGCTGGTCGATGTGTCCGGGACATCCAATGACGGCGACTTCATCCTCGCCGGAGGCGCGTTCAGCGCGGGGCCGTTCCGCTTTGATGTGTTCCGCAACGGCGGTGGCGATTTCCGACTGGGGGCCACGGGGTTGACCGCCGGCGGACTGTTTTATCCGGACATCGGTCGGCACTTCACCGCGTTCTGGGGCGCCGGCGGCCCGCCGATCCCAACCGGCGGAGCGGACGCAGCGGTTTCGCGCCACGCTTCGGTATTCTCCATTGCAGACGCGGATCGTCTTGGTACGCGCGCCGTTGATAGGTTCTGGTTCCAGGTTCTCGGCGCGCGGGAATGGTCCAGAGGAGAGTTGACGGCAGGCTCGGTCACCGCAACCTCCGAGACGGAGTTGAGTTTCGGCGGATTCAGGGCCGGTGCGGTGTTCGCGCTCGACGACACGGCGGCCGGCACCTGGACGGCGACCACCGCGTTGCATTTCGCTGAATCCAGCCTGGACGCGGTCGAGATGGCCACAGGCGTATTTGCGGGAACTGCCGGCACCACCAGCTATGGGGGATCTGTCGCGCTTGGCTTCGAGGGCAGCAACGGGGTTTTCTCGACGGCTGAAGTCGGCCTTCTCTTGGGCGAGATCGAAGTGACGACCGGGTCGGGCGAGACCGGATCGACCCATGGCGCGTCCGTGTCCATGGCGCTGGATGTGGGCAAGCGGTTCGACCTGGGCGCGGGGCTTTCTGTGAGGCCGAGTGCTGGTCTGTCGGCGGTGCATTCCCGGATCAATAGCTTCACAGATAGCGCCGACACGACGGTGTCGATCGCCGATCGCACGCTCTACACCGCTCGGGTCGGTATCGAGACCGATCAGGTTTGGAGCGTCGATAACGGGACGGTGTCCTTGCGCGGTGGGGTGCATGTGCATCGCCAGGTCGGCGACGGCCAAGCCGTCGCGACAATTGCCGGTGTGCCGGTCGCCAATGCCGTGAACGGCGTGACCTCGGCTGCGTTGAACCTGGGGCTGGATTGGACCAGCGACAATGGGTTGAGGTCCGCCTGGACCGATATCCGCTATCGCGCCGCGGTGGACGGCACCCGCGACCGAAGCCTGTCGGCGTCGGTTGGTCTCGCAATCCGGTTCTGAGCGACCAGCCTCGATCCCGGTGCCGGCGCTGTTTCGGAACCACGCGTTCCGCAACGTCCTGTGACCCGGCCAACGCGCCGCGCACTGGTCATTTCACCGGAACCTCGGACATGCATTATTTGGGCCAGTTGCGAGTCGGTCGCTTGGGCTTCGTCAATACGCGTTTCGACCGTCTGGCCACACTGCATTCCGTGAACAGCTTCAGGGACTTCTGGCGCTGGCCTTTCATCGCCGATCTTGTCGACGAGTTATGCTGTAACCTGAACGGTACGGCGCTTCGGGACGGTCGGCCAATGTCACCGCGGTCAGCCGTTCGAAAACCATCGACGGATGGCGGGACTGGCGAGCGTCGAGCGGTCTGGAAGCTGCGGTCGACACTGGAGACGTGGTTTGCGGAAGGTCGTCGACACCGCACTCCCCGTGGCTTCGAACGGCAAGCTGTGGCTGTTGAATTCCGGTTAGGGCGAGTTGGGCGTCGTCGACTTCTCCGCGCCGCATAGGCAGGTCAGCCTTAGGTCTCTTGCCCCGGGTTTCGTCGCGGTCTCTCGCTTTGCAGAAACTATGCCTTCGCTGGCTCGTAGAAGACCGCGCCATCACCGGTTTCACGGGCTCGAGGTCAGGCCGCGGAGCGCCGACAGCGCGCCAGGGTGCGGCTTGCAGGTTTTCGACCTGACGACCAAGACCGTCGCCGCCTGGTTCTGCATCGAGGGCGCCGTGGGCGAGGTTCACGAGGTCGCGGTGCCGAAGGGGGCGGCTGCCTGATGCTGCTGGATTTCGCGCCACCCGAACGGCGCACTCTGGTGAGGTTCGAGCGCGTCTGTAGGTCCGATCGCCTGCGCGCGGCGCGAGTGACCCGGGCGGGACGGGTTGCGGACGCGCGGTGGAAGCGGGCAGGGTGCGACCGACAACACACCCCGCGCCATGAGGACCGCCGATGATCGATCTCTATACCTGGACCACGCCCAATGGACGCAAGGTGTCAATCTTGTTCGAAGAGCTCGGTCTCGACTATACGACGCATGCGATCGACATCGGCACCGGCGCGCAGTTCGCGCCGGACTTCCTGAAGATCTCGCCGAACAACAAGATCCCGGCCGTGGTGGATCACGACGCCGGGCTCTCGTTGATGGAGAGCGGCGCGATCCTTCTCTATTTCGCGCAGAGCCATGGCCGGTTCCTGCCGACGGGATCCGGCTATTGGACGTGCATGGAATGGCTGATGTGGCAGATGGGCGGGCTCGGCCCGATGCTGGGCCAGGCGCACCATTTCTTGACGTTCAACAAAGGCAAGGCGCCCTACGCCGAAGAGCGCTACGGCGCCGAGGCGCGGCGCCTTTACGGTGTTCTCGATGCCCGTCTCGACGGGCGAGACTATATCGTGGACGACTATTCCATCGCCGATATGGCGTGCTGGCCCTGGATTTCTCGGTTCGAGTGGCAAGGGATCGATCTGGCGGATTTCTCCAACGTCCGCGACTGGTATCTGAGGCTTGCCGACCGACCGGCGGTGCAAAGGGGGTATCACGTGCCGAAATTCGTCAGCGAGATTCCAATGCCTTGACGCCGCAGCGCGGACTTGCGCCCGTCAGGAGCCGTGCACAGCAAACGCCTCGAGCCCGGCATCTCGCGGCTTGATGACGCGGAACCGCTCGCGAATCCCGACATCCTCCAGCGTCCGTTCGACCACCATCAGCGTGTTCGGGGCGTGATCGTCGCACATCTCCTGCATTTGACGAATCTCGGCTTCGGCGACCGGCATGGCGGCTTCAAGCGACGGCGCCCCGTAACGCGCAACGAAATGGGCCGCCAATGCGTCGGTCAGTGCCGTTAGCTCGGGCCCGGTGATCGGCGCCACGGCAACGAAGGTGGACCGCCCGAAGCTGTCCAGTCCCAACCAGCCATTGGCGAAGGACTGCCGCGTCTTGCCGGTCAGCTCCGCCTCCGAGACGTCAGCGAAAGCGAATGCCCCGGAAACGGCCCATTCTCCGATCTCGGCCGCTGGCTCGAACACGTTGAGGTCGCTGTCATCTAGCCGGATTACCCGCGCGAATTGGCTCATGTCTCCTCCAGAATTGCGGTCAGCGGGATCAGCCTGGTTGTCGACAGGTGCCGCAGCAACATCCCGCCGCGCTCGTCGAGGCCGACGAAAAGCCCGGGCTCGGGCGATGTGACCTCTTCGCCGATCGCGTCGCATCTTCCGCGCCACGCCTCGTGCAAAGGTGCGAAGCCCTCGGTCAGAAACGTGTTGATCCAGACCAGCATGTGCCGCGACCAGCTCTCGATGACATCGGTCGCGGTCACGTCGATGCAGCCTTCGGCTTGGAGCGTGGTGCGCTCTGGCGCTGCGCCGCCGTCGCCTTCGGCAAGGATCGGGACGTCCAGCCCGACGATCAGCCAATCGGGCTCTGCCGCGGGATCGCCCGTTGCGGCCGCCGCGCGAAACCCGCCGCAGTCCGCACCGTTGATCTTCAATCCGTTCGGCCAGACGAAATGCACCGCCACTTCCGGCGGCGCCAACGCGCCGAGCGCATCGGCCAGCCCAATTTGCACCGCCAACACCGCGCCGATCGCGTCCTGCAGCAGCAGCTCGGGCGCCAATGTCACCGCCGCGCGGGCGATGTCTTGCGCCTCGGCGTAGTGCACCAAACCGGGCTCGACCTCGCCGGTCAGCGCCTCCGCCCGCGCCTTGTCGAAGGGATCGATCCGCGCACCGACCGCCTTGCCGCTGAGAAGCGGCGGGAAGTCGGGCCGCACAAGCGCCGCGGTCACGCCGCCGCCCTGGCCGAGATCAGCGCATCGGCGACCGCCCAGAACGCCTGTGCCTGCGGGCTTTCGGGTTTCAGCGCAACGATCGGCGCGCCGCCATCGCCTGCCACTCGGATGTCGAGGTCAAGTGGGATTTCGCCCAGGAACGGCACAGCAAGCTTCTTGGCCTCGGCCTTCGCGCCGCCGTGGCCGAACGGGTAGTGCTGTTTGCCGCAGCCGTCACAGACGAAACCAGCCATGTTCTCGACGATGCCCAGGATCGGGCAGTCCATGCGGCGGAACATGTCGATGCCCTTGCGCGCGTCGATCAGCGCGATGTCCTGAGGGGTCGAGACCACGACCGCGCCAGCCACCTGGGTTTTCTGGCAAAGCGTCATCTGCACATCACCGGTGCCGGGCGGCAGATCGACCAAGAGCACGTCAAGCTTGCCCCACTGGACCTGGCCCAGCATCTGCTGCAGCGCGCCCATCAGCATCGGGCCGCGCCAGACCAGGGCTTCGTCCTCGTCGACCATCAGTCCCAGGGACATCACCGTGACGCCGTGGTTCCGAAGCGGAAGGATGATGTTGCCGTCGGGCGAGGATGGTCGCCCCGATACGCCCAGCATCCGCGGCTGCGACGGCCCGTAGACATCCGCATCCAAGAGCCCGACCTTCTGACCGCGCCCTGCCAACGCCACGGCCAGGTTCGCCGCCAATGTCGATTTGCCGACCCCGCCCTTGCCGCTGGCCACCGCGATCACCCGGTCGACGCCGGGCAACTTCTCTGGCCCTTGCGCGACGGGCTTTGGCGGGACCTGGGGCGCCGACCCCTCTGGCCGCAGATTAGGCACCGGTCCGCGCGCCGGCGCCGTACCTGCCGGTGCATGCGCCGTCATCACCGCCTTTACACTCGACACGCCGTCGAGTGCGGCGACCGCCGCTTCGGCCGCCTGTCGTAGGGGTTCCATCGCGCCGCCGCGCGCCGGGTCGACCTCGAGTACGAAGGACACCGCGCCGCCGGCCACGTTGACTGCCTTGACCTGACCGGCGCTAACGATGTCCTCGCCCCGCGCCGGGTCCACGATCCGGCCAAGCGCCGCTTCGATAGCCGTCTTGTCGACCACCTCAGGCTTCCTGGGTGGAAATCTGCCCCTCGATCTCATGGGACATGCCGATCGGTTCGAGGGTGATCACTGCTTTGGCCTTCAATGGTCCCTTCGGCAGGGTGCCGTTGGCCTGTGCAGCGCGTACCGCCTTCTCGATCTCGGTTTGCGAGGTCACCCCTACTGTTTTCAGGAACTTACGGAGCGACATGTTGAACGAATTGTCTGACATTGCTTGGTCCTCCCGGTTCGTTGTTTTGACATATGCGGGGCGGGGCGCAAGCCAAGGGGCGAAGATTTTGGTGGTTTTGCGCCACCGCGGGCGTTTAGCATGGGCCGGAGGAGGACCATGACCGAAACGCGCGCGATTTTCTGGGCCGCCTGGGCCGTCCTTGCCCTTGCGTGTTGCCTGTTGACCGGCTCTGCCGCGGCGCAGGAGCTTCGGTTGGCGGCCCCGCCGGAGATGGCCGAAAGCGGGTTTCTCAAGCACATCCTGCCGCGTTTCAAGCTCAAGCACCGGATCGCCGTGACCCCGGTCGCTCCGGGCGAGGCCGCCGACATGGCCTTGGTCCCGGACGGGGCCGAGGGCACCCGGGTCTTCGCCGCGGTGGACGGCCCGGAATACCGGCTGGTGCTGCAGGGCGGGGCGGGGGCCGTGACCTTCCGCGACTGGCTGCTCAGCACGCCCGGAAAGTCCGCTGTGACCAGCTTCCCCCGCGGCGGCCCGCCGGCTTTTACGGCCGATCTGGCCGAGGTCGCCGTGGCGGTGGAGATTGAGCTGACCGGCGACGCCGTGCTGGGCTCGAAGCTGGCATTGCAGCATTGCGGCCGCTGCCATGTGGTGGACACGCGCAACCGGATGGGCGGCATCGGCTCCACGCCGTCCTTCGGCGCGATGCGCGCCCGGCCGCATTGGATCGACCTTTTCAGCAAATACTGGTCGGAAAACCCGCACCCGAGCTTCACCGAGGTCGTCGGCGTCACCGAGCCCTTCGGCCCCGGCCATGTCACGCACATTGCCCCGGTGCAAATCACGCTCGAGGATATCGACGCCATCGTCGCCTTCGTCGGCACGCTGGAGCCGAAAAACCTCGGTCGTCCGGTTCAGTCCAACTGATCTGAATGTCCCGGCTGCGCCGGGTCTGGTGCCTCCCCATCCTCGCCTCCGGCTGCGATGGGGCCCCTTGGCCAGGTGCCGGTGATCACCTGGGATGTCTGACGATGTTCTGGTTGCGGCCGTCAGCTGTGCTGCTGAGAAGACCGGCCCAGGGCCGGTCGCGCCCAAGCATTTGCCACTCGTTTTCTCGGTCAAGGACAAGCCGCCTTCGGCGGTGGCCTTTGGCCATCCTTGACAGAGAAAACCAGCGGCGGCGGCTCAATTGGGTTTCTTGCGCTCGTTGAGGTAGTCCTCGGTCGTCCTCACCTTCGGCCGCGCGCCCATCGCGAAGGGCGAATTGTCCTGGTGATACTGCGCGTTCACCCGGCAATCGTCGCACATCTGAATGAGCTTGCTGTTATCGCTGCCGGTATACATCCAGTGCTTGCCCTCGAGCTTCGCCACGATCGCCTCGATGGTCGACTTTACCCCGAACGGCTTGCCGCACTCGATGCATTCGAACGGCTCTTCCTCATGCAGCACCTGGTGGCTCAAGGCTTCGGTGCCGAGGTTGAGCTGTGGGCTGAGCGTGATTGCGGTCTCGGGACAGGCCGAGGCGCAGATGCCGCATTGCAGGCAGGCGGCCTCTTGGAACCGCAGCTGCGGCTTGTCGGGATTGTCGCCGAGCGCGCCGACGGGGCAGAGCGAGACGCAGGCGAGGCACAGCGTGCAGGCCTCGGTGTCCACCACGACTGCGCCGTAGGGTGCGCCGTCGGGCAGGGGAATCGCGCTGTCCGCTCCGCCGAGCACCGAGGCCGCCAGCCGCGTCACCTCGCGCCTCTGCCCAAGCGGCAGAATCGGATCGGTGACGAGGGCAGGGCGGGCGGCCCCATAGAGCAGGTCTTCCAACGCGTCGGGATCGGCGGGATCGATCAGCCGCATTGCCGCAGTATCAGCCCCGGCGCCGACAAGGATGGCCTGCGCCAAGGCCAATTCCTGCTCCGGCACAGCGCGGTCGGTGCGCCGCCCGGCCAGCACGGTGACCTCGAAGAAGCCGACGCCGACCGCCGCCAACATCTCGGCATGGCCGACGCCCTCGACATTCGCAACCTCCACCGGGATCACATCCGCCGGCAGTCCGCGCCCAAACCGCGCCGAAAGCCGGATCATCTCGGCGCCGTGAGCATCGTGGAACAGCACCCGTGGATTGCCGCCGCCCGCCGCGCGATAGGCTTGAACAAGGGTCCGTAACCGGTTGAACAAAAACCCGACATCCGGATCGTCGTAGCTCGCAGCGCCGGACGGGCAGACCGCCGCGCAGGCGCCGCATCCGGCGCAGACCATCGGGTCGATCGCCACATGGTCGCCGTCGGGCATGATCGCGCCGGTCGGGCAGACATCAAGGCAACGGGTACAGCCCGTCTGCGACGCCCGCGAATGTGCGCAGATGCCCGCGTCGTAGCGGATATAAAGCGGCTTTTCGAACGTCCCCTGCAGCTCGGCCGCCGCCGCCACGGCCCGCTCCACCGCCAGCGGATCGCCCGGATCGGCGCGCACATAGCCGTCGCGCTTCTCCGGCGCGGGGAACAGCGGCGCCGCGCCGCGCAGGTCCAGGATGATGTCGCAGCCCGACTTGGCCCCGTCCCGCGCCGCGCCGAACACCCCAGGCCCGCGCCCGCCGGGCCTGAGCGGCGCATAGCCGTCCACCACCACCTCGAACCCGCCGATCGCGCCCGAAGCTGACCGCAGCCGCCCCAAGGCAACGTCGAACCGATCCGTCGGCACCAGATCGTCCGGCGGCTCCGCCGACAGCACCGTCACCGCCAGGCGGTCGGCCAACCGGTCCGCCGCCGCCAGCGCCGCCGCGCCACCCAGAACCATGCAGGTCCCCTCGGACACCACGTCGCGCACCGGCGTCGCCGGCCGGTCCAGCGCCGCCTCGGCCAGCAATGCCGCCTGCTTGGCAATCGCCGCTCCGTCCGCGGTCCAGCCCGCCCGGTCACGAATATCGGTGCAGATCAACGCCCCGGGCGCATCAACATCCTCCGCCAAGTCCTCGAAAACCCTGGCCATTTGCCCACAGGCGATCAACGTCGTGCCGTCGCCCGCAAGCGCCTTTGCCGCCCGCTCCACCTCGCCCGCGCACAAACCGGTCGCAACCAAAACCTCGTCCGCGCCCACGGCAGCCCGCGCCGTCTCGGCATCCACCGTCTGGCTGTCTTCGCAGCTGCACAGCAGCAAACGCTCGATCTTGGCCACGCAATCCTCCCCGGGCGATTTCGGCCATATTGGTAACATCTTTTGACAGGTGCAATGCGAAGGCCATAGTTAGTCCGATGACCGACACCGCCCAAAAAACCGCCACCATGCCGCTAGGCGTCGTCTTGGCCCGTCGCCCCGGCGTCACCCGCTGGGCGAAGTGGTCATGGAAGGCCATCGCTGTCCTACCCGGTGCGTCGGCCGCCACCTGGAAGCTGATGCGCGAGGATGGCGACACCCAGGAATTCCACGCCGCCACGCTGCCCTTGGAACTGCACCGCGCCGAGGTCGAGGCCTACAAGGTGTCGCTGACCATGGACCCGCCCGCGGTTTTCGTGGTCCTACGCCCCGCCGAGCAGGGCCCGCACGACGTTACTGTGCACGCCGTCACCGCCAGCGCCTACGAAGCGCAGGACTACCTCGACAGCGGCGAGGAGCAGGTCGAAGCGGTGCCGATGTCCGAGGGCCTGACCGCCTGGATCCGCGATTTCTGCGAAACCCATTACCACGAAGAGCCGTTCATCAAGCGCAAGCGCGACCGAAAGCGTGTCGATCTCGCCGAGGACGGCATCGGCGACGCGCGAATCCGCCAGACGGCGGACGTCTACCGCGCGCCCGGGGCCACCAAGGGCCGAGTACAGTGAGCCGCGACACGGGCTTCCTCGACCGCTGGTCGCGCCGCAAACGCGCCGCCGAGGCGGAAGAGCCGGCGCTCGCGCCAGAGCCGCAGGCGGAGCCCGCCGAAGAGATCACAGAAGCAGAATGGCTGGAACAACAAGGCCTTCCCGACCCCGACACTTTGCACGAGGGCGACGATTTCAGCGCCTTCCTAAAGGCCGGTGTGCCCGAGATGCTGAAACGCAGGGCGCTGCGCAAGCTGTGGCTGTCGAACCCCGCGCTCGCCAATCTCGACGGGCTTCTGGAATACGGCGAGGACTACACCGACGCCGCCATGGTGCCGGAGGTGCTCGCCACCGCCTACAAGGTCGGCAAGGGGCTCTTGAAGGACGCGCTCGACGAACCCGAAGAGCCCGCCGACAAAACCCACGGAATCAATCAGGAATCCGAGGCCCTGGCGGGGGCCGAACCGGAACCGGAACCGGCGCCGGACCCGGACCCGCGTGACGACGTGAGCGGCGCGCCGGTACCCGTTGATACCGAAGAAGAAACCACCCCCAGACCGCGCCGCATGGCGTTCCGGTACGACTAAGGTCGTACACCCCTTTTCCCAAGAAGATTTGCGCCATGGACTCCGGCGTCCTAGGCTGTCTGTGACGCGAACGGAGCCAGCAGTGACCCAAGGGGCACACGCCAGCACATCGATGGACCAAGGCCTGCCGGAGGAAGAACGCCTCCGCGCGGACTTTTACGCGCTTCTGGCCAATCTGCTTTCCGGCCCGCCGGACCAGGCGAACCTCGACCAGATCGCCGCGCTCTCCGGCGACCAGTCCGAGCTTGGCCAGGGCATCACCGCGCTCGCCAAGCTCGCCAAGATCACCACGCCGGAAGCGGCCGAACGCGAATACAACGCGCTCTTCATCGGTCTCGGACGTGGCGAACTGCTTCCTTACGGCTCCTACTACCTCACCGGCTTTCTCAACGAAAAACCGCTCGCGCAGCTTCGCGCCCATATGGACAAGTTCGGGATCGAGCGCAGCGACGACGTCAAGGAACCCGAGGATCACATCGCCACGCTGGCCGAAATCATGGCCGCGCTGATCACCGGACAGCACGGCGTGCGCCTGTCGCTCGCCGACCAAGATGCGTTCTTCAACACCCATCTCGCGGTCTGGGCGCCGCATTTCTTCACCGACCTCGAAGGCGCCGAAGGGTCGCTGTTCTACGCCCCCGTCGGCAAGATCGGCCGCGCCTTCATGGAGATCGAAATCGAAGCGTTCCGTATGCAATCCTGACGCCCCCCAGCGTCACCAACTCGAAGGAGGAGACATTGAAAAAGCCAGAAGCCGGGAAAAGCCGGCGCGATTTCCTCAAACTCGCCGGTACAGCGGCCCCCGCTGCCGTCGCCGCCGCGGCCCTTGCGCCCGAAAAAGCCGAGGCCGACGAGGCCCAAGGCGAAGGCATGCGCAAGACCGAGCATGTGAAGAAGTACCTGGAAACCGCTCGTTTCTAACAAGAAGAGCCCATCGCGGGCATACCCGGGTGACGGTTGCGTGACGCCCTGATCCTGGCCGCGAAAGGCGCCCCAAAAGCCAACTAGGGTCAATTCTGGCCCGAACGGGAGAACCAAGATGCTGAGAAAGAAGTCGAACAGGACTGGCCGCGCCCGCGCCTCGATCCTGACGCAAGCCGCCGAGACGAAGG
>JASJCA010000105.1 GCA_030066215.1 Rhodobacter sp.
CGAAGAGCCAGAACAGCACTTCGTCCGACGCTTCGGCGTCATAGGCCTCGCCAAGCGCGGCCTTGGTCGCCTTGGCGATCTTGACGCCGAGATCGATCGAGGTCTCGTCGTTGAGTTGCAGGGGCCCCACCGGAAAGCCCAGCATCTGCGCGGCGTGTTCGATCAGCGCCGGCTCCACCCCCTCGCCGACCATGCGCACTCCCTCGTTGATATAAGGAATGATGCAGCGGTTGGCGTAGAAGAACCGGGCGTCGTTGACCACGATCGGCGTCTTGCGGATCTGGCGCACGAAGTCGAGCGCCTTGGCCACGGCGCGGTCGCCGGTCGCTTTGCCCTTGATGATCTCGACCAGCATCATGCGTTCGACGGGCGAGAAGAAATGGATGCCGATGAACTGATCCGGGCGTTTGGACGCCTTCGCCAGGTCGGTGATCGGCAGGGTCGAGGTGTTGGTGGCGAAGATGCAGTCGTCGGGGATGATCGCCTCGACCTTCCGGGTCATCTCGGCCTTGACGGCGGGGTCCTCGAACACGGCCTCGACGATCAGATCGCAGCCCTGCAATGCGGTCAGGTCGGCAGTGGCGGTGATGCGGCCTTCGACCTCGGCCTTCTTCTCGGGCGTGGCCTTGCGGCGCTGGATGCCCTTGTCCATGTAGGTTTCGGTATAGGCCTTGCCCTTGTCGGCGGCCTCCTGGGTCTGGTCGATCAACACGACCTCGATGCCCGCCTGGGCCGAGACCAGCGCGATGCCCGCGCCCATCATGCCGGCGCCGAGCACGCCCACCTTCTGCACCCTCTGATCGGCCACACCCGCGGGCCGCACGGCACCTTTTTCCAGCGCGCCCTTGTTGATGAAGAGCGACCGGATCATGGCGCTGGAGGACGGGTTCATAAGGACCGAGACGAAGTGCCTTGCCTCGATCTTCAGCGCGGTGTCGAAGGGCACCAGCGCGCCCTCGTAGGCCGCGGCCAGAAGCGCCTTGGCGGCCGGATAGACCCCTTGCGTCTTGCCGTGGACCATCGCCGCGGCGCCGACATAGGTCATGTAGCCCGCCGGGTGGTAGGGCGCGCCGCCTGGCATCTTATAGCCCTTCGCGTCCCAGGGCTTGACCAGATCGGCGTCGGTTGCCGACAGCACCCAGGCCTTTGCCGCCGCGACCGGGTCGTCGACCACCTCGTCGATCAGGCCCGCCGTCTTGGCTTTCTTGGGATCGCTCAGCTTGCCCTCCAAGAGGAACGGCGAGGCCGCCATCGCGCCCATCTTGCGCACCAGTCGGGTGGTGCCGCCGGCGCCGGGGAAGAGGCCGACGAGGATCTCGGGCAGGCCGATCTTGGCCTTGGGATTGTCGGCGGCGAAGATCCGGTGGGTTGCCAGCGCGATCTCGTAGCCGATGCCAAGCGCAGTGCCGGGCAGGGCGCAGGCGATCGGCTTGCCGCCCTTCAGCGTCTTGGGGTCCATGCCGGCGCGCTCGATCTTTCTCAGGCCATGATGCGTCTGCATGATCCAGTCGAAGAGGCCGGCCGCCGGGTCGTCGCCGGCGGCGCCCTTGATCTGGGCCAGCACGTTGAGGTCCATGCCGCCGGCGAAATCGGGCTTGGCCGAGGTGATCACGACGCCCTTGACGGCGTCATCGGCCAGCGCGGCGTCGATATGGCCCATCAGCTGCTTGGAGCCCTCGATGGACATCACGTTCATCGACTTTTCGGGCACGTCCCAGGTGATGGTGGCGACGCCGTCGGCGTCCACGTCGTAGCGGAATTCGGTCATCGGTCGGCTCCTTCGGAAAGCTCGGGGGTCTGGGGCGGGGGTCGCAGGGACCGCCGTCGGATCGGGGTCGGGGCGCTCACGGGGCGCGATGGGCGCTGCCGGTCATCTACCGGAAGGCGCGGCTCCGCCTCCGCGCGGCAGCGAACCTGCGCGCAGGTGCAGCCGCCGGTCATCGCGGTCATTTGATTTCCTTCAGCAGCGTGCCGTCGCGGGTGGTGAAGCGCGTCACGCCGTCCTTGTCCTCGACCCTCATGTCGACGTCGGAATAGTGCCCGATCTCGTGATCGGTGCGGGTGCCGATGACCAGAAACCGCGCCTCGATGTCGCTGCGGTTGACGAAGTGGTGGCCGTTCGCGACCCCGGCGGGGAACGCGGCGCAGTCGCCGGGGCGCATCACCGTTTCGCCCTGATCCTCGACCAGGACCACCTCGCCCTCGGTCACCAGGACGAATTCGTCCTGCTGCTCGTGCCAATGCCGCATCGACGAGGTGCCGCCGGGGTCCAGGACGGTGATGTTGGCGCCGAACTGGGTCAGCCCGCCGGCGTCGCCCAGAGGCAGGTAGCCGCGCCCGGCCATCATCGCGGCATAGGGTTCGGGATAGGACGAGCCCTTGTCGAGCGCGACCCTGTCGATGTCGATCTTCGGCATCATGTCTCTCCGGTGGGGGTGGGCCGCGGGCGCGACAGAAACGGCAGGTGAATCGGCCAGCGCGCATTGCGCATGTCGTTGCTGATCCAGACCGCGCGCCAGCCGCTGGGCGCCGCGCGCAGCACAATGTCGCTGTCGAAGGCGTCGAAGATCCGCTGCCCGTTGGCCAGGATGTTGGTCTGGTAACGCCCCGCCACCAGGCCGTCGCCGCGCGGCTCGGCGCGTTTGGCGATGCGGATCATGTCGGTCGCATTCTGCATCGTCAGCATCTCGTGATAGGCGTCGAAGCCCTGGCGCAGGGCCGCGTCGGTCTCGACCGTGATCTCGTCCTCAGCGGTGACCAGGGTGAAGGGCAGCGCGACCCCGGCGGCATAGACGGCGTAATCGCCGCCCATCACCGCGTCGCTCATCCGGTCGAGATAGTCCTGCAGGATCGCCATCGCGTCCAACGCCGTCAGACCCGCTCGATCACCGTAGCCGCGCCCATGCCCGAGCCGATGCAAAGCGTCGCCAGCCCGGTCTCGCGGTCCGACCGCTCCATCTCGTCGAGAAGCGTGCCGAGGATGATCGCGCCGGTCGCGCCCAGGGGATGCCCCATGGCGATTGAGCCGCCGTTGACGTTCACCACGTCCGCGTCGACCTCGAAGGCCTGCATGAAGCGCAGTACGACGGCGGCGAAGGCCTCGTTGACCTCGAAGAGATCGATGTCGGAGATCTCCATGCCGGTCTCGGCCAGGATCTTCTGCGTCACCGGCACCGGGCCGGTCAGCATGATCGTGGGATCGGTGCCGATCTTGGCGGTGGCCTTGATCCGGGCGCGCGGCGTCAGCCCGTGCGCCTCGCCATAGGCCTTGTTGCCGATCAGAACGGCGGCGGCGCCGTCGACGATGCCGCTGGAATTGCCGGCGTGGTGGATGTGCTCGATCCTCTCCAGATGCGGGTATTTCATCAGCGCGATCTTGTCGAAGCCGGGCATCGCCTCGCCCATGTCCTTGAAGCTGGGCTTCAGCGCGCCCAGGCCCTGCATGTCGGTCTGAGGCCGCATGTATTCGTCGTTGTCGAGGATCGGCAGGCCGTTGAGGTCCTTGATTTCGATGACGGACTTGTCGAAGCGGCCGTCGTCCCAGGCCGCCTTGGCGCGCGTCTGGCTGCGCACCGCCAATTCGTCGGCCATGTCGCGGTTGAACCCGTATTCGGTGGCGATGATGTCCGCCGAGATGCCCTGGGGCACGAAATAGGTCTTCATCGCCAGGGTCGGATCGGCGGCGATGGCGGCCCCGTCCGAGCCCATCGGTACGCGGCCCATCATTTCCACGCCGCCCGCGATGTAGGCGTCGCCGGCACCGCCGCGGACCTGGTTGGCGGCCATGTTGACGGCTTCCAATCCGGAGGCGCAGAAGCGGTTGATCGACACGCCGGGGATGGACTCGTCGAGGTCACTGGCCAGGACTGCGGTGCGCGCCAGGCAGCCGCCCTGCTCGGCGACCTGGGTGACGTTGCCCCAGATCACGTCCTCGACCGCGTGACCCTCAAGCCCGTTGCGGTCCTTCAGCGCGTTCAGCACGTCGGCCGACAGTTTCGCCGCCGTCACCTCGTGCAGGCTGCCATCCTTGCGGCCCTTGCCGCGGGGCGAGCGGACGGCGTCGTAGATATAGGCGTCTTCCATGTCCGTGTCCTTTTCTCAGGCCCGGTCCGAGGGGTGTCCGGGCATCAGGTCATAGGGGTGCTTCCAGCCGGGCGTCGCGGCGATTCGGTCGAGCCAGGCGTCGATATTGGGCCAGTCGTCGCGGGCGAAGCCGAAGGGTTCGGGGTAGTAGAGGTAGCCGCAGCAGGAAATGTCGGCGACCGTGAGGCCGTCGCCGACGATCCAGTCACGGCCCTCGAGATGGCTGTCGAGCACCTGGTAGGCGGCCTTGAGGCGGCCCTGCAGAAAACCGATGACCTCCTGCGGGCGCTTGTCCTCGGGCAGGAAGTTCATCAGGAACCGCGTGACCCCGGCCTGGGATGACATCTTGTGATTGTCCCACAGCACCCAGCGCAGGAGCTCGTATTTGTCTTCGGGCGAGCCTCCGAGCCTGCCAGTCTTGTCGGTGATGTATTGCTGGATCACCCCGGACTGGCTGAGCTTTACGTCTCCGTCCACCAGCACCGGCACCTCGCCCATCTCGTTGACCGTCTGGCGGTAGCTTTCGCTGCGCGCCTCGCCGTTGAAAAAGTCGACGAAGACCGGCTCCCAGTCGAGCCCGGCCAGCTGCAGTGTGAGGGCGGCCTTGTAGGAATTGCCGGATTCACCGAAGCAGTAGAGTCTGAGGGTCATGCGCTAAATCCTTCGACCGTCCGCTCAGCGGAGCGGGCAGGGTTTGCGTATTTTTTATGAGATGAAATGGGAGCCCGGTAACCAGGCGTTAACCTTAACGCAGGTCTATTGGTGGGGCGGTACAGGCTGGCGAGCCGATGACCGTAAGAGGTGAAGCCCCGCCGCCGATGCGTCTGACGCCCCAGGCGGTGGGGTGGAGCCAGACCGGCTCTTTCATCTCTTTGAAAATACGCAATCCCCGCCCCGGCCACCAACGCAACGGCTGCTATCGAGGCCGAGGCGACTGCACCCGACCCGAGCGGCGCCGTCAGGCGCCGCCCACCGCGACGCGCTCGCGCGGCGCAAACCCTGGGTCGCGTCGTGCCGGTCACGCCGTTCCCCCGGCAAAGCCGCGCGCGATCAGCTCTTTCATGATCTCGTTCGTGCCGCCGTAGATGCGCTGGACCCGCGCGTCGGTCCACATCTCGGCCACCGCGTATTCCTGCATGTAGCCATAGCCGCCGTGGAGCTGCAGGCACTCGTCCAGGACCTCGCCTTGGGTGTCGGTCAGCCAGTATTTCGCCATCGCCGCCTTCTCGACGGTCAGTGCGCCCTGCAGGTGTTCGGCGATGCACTGGTCGAGGAACGCACGCGCCACCACCGTCTTGGTCTGGCACTCGGCGAGCTTGAAGCGGGTGTTCTGGAACTGCATGATCGGGCCGCCGAAGGCCTCGCGCTCTGTGCAATAGCGAATCGTGCGCTCCACCGCGCCTTCCATCGCGCCCACCGCGCCGCAGCCGATGATCAACCGTTCCTGCGGCAGCTGCTGCATCATCTGGTAGAAGCCCTGGCCCTCTTCACCGCCGAGGATGTTTTCCGGCGGCACCGCGACATTGTCGAAGAACAGTTCGGAGGTGTCCGCCGCGTGGCAGCCGATCTTCTCTAAGTTCCGGCCGCGCGCGAAACCCTCGGCGCCTTGCGCTTCGACCACCACCAGCGACGTCCCGCGAGCCTTCTCCGCGGGATCGGTCTTGGCGGCGACGACGATCAGGTCGGCGTGCTGGCCGTTGGTGATGAAGGTCTTCTGGCCGGTCAGCCGGTAGACATTGCCGTCGCGAAGCGCGCGGGTTTTCAGGTTCTGCACGTCCGAACCACCCGAGGGCTCGGTCATCGCCAAAGCGCCCACCAGCTCGCCCGTCACCATCTTCGGCAGCCAGCGTTTCTTCTGCTCCTCGGTGCCGTAGGCGAGGATGTAATGCGCCACGATGCCGGAATGGATGCCGTGGCCCCAGGACGCCAGATTGGCCCGCGAGCCTTCCATCAGGATCACCGCTTCGTGGCCGAAATCGCCGCCCGCGCCGCCGTATTCCTCCGGGATCGAGGGGCACAAGAGCCCCAACGCGCCGGCCTCGCCCCAGGTCGAGCGGTCCATCTCGCCCTGCTTGCGCCAGGTGTCGAAGCGCGGCGCCCACTCGTTTTCGATGAAGGACTGCGTCATCTCGGCGAGCATCTTGTGCTCGTCGGTCATCCAACCGCCCGGGGCCATCATGTTCATCCGCCTCTCCCTTACTTCTTCCGTGCCTCGAGCTCGGAGTTGAAGAGCCGCAGCCGGGCGACGAGGTTTTCGTGGTTGGTCACGCTGTCGAAATTCTCGAACAGAAACGACAGCGCCTCGCCCTCGTCAAGCCCGGCCTCGGCGGCGAAGCGTTTCAGCCGGCGATAGCCGTCCTCGGTCATGCCGAGGTTGAACCGGCGCGTCAGGCGAAAGCGTTTCGGCATCTCTTGTCCTTTCGACGGGGCCGGGCGCGGTCAGAAATTCGCCGCATCCAGCGTCATCACCGGCTCGGCGCCGGACTGGATCCGCGCCAGGTGCATCGCCGTCGCCGGCAGGTGGCGCGCCATGTAGAACCGACCCGTGGCCAGCTTGGTGCGGTAGAAGTCCTCGTCCGCCGTGCCCGCCTCCAGCGCCGCATAAGCCGCCTTGGCAATATGCGACCACATCAGCCCCAGGCAGACATGGCCGAAGAGATGCATGAAATCGTAGCTGCCCGACAGCGCGTTGTTGGGATTCTTCATGCCCTCGGCCATGAAATACATCCCCGCCGCCTGCAGATCCTTCGACGCCGCTTTCAGCGGATCGAGGAAGCCCGATTTCAGCTCGGCATGGTCCTCGTTCTCCTTGAGGAAGGCCTTCACCATCTCGAAGAACGCCATGACGGTCTTGCCGCCGTTCTGGCCCAGCTTGCGGCCCACCAGATCGAGCGACTGGATGCCGTTGGTGCCCTCGTAGATCATCGTGATCCGGGCGTCGCGGACGAATTGTTCGAGGCCCCACTCGCGGGTGAAGCCCGAGCCGCCGAGCGTCTGCTGCGCCAGCACCGTGGTCTCGAAGCCCTTGTCGGTCAGGAAGCCTTTGATCACCGGGGTCAAAAGCGAAATCATCGCGTCGGCTTCGGCGTCGTCCATCCGCTGGGCGCGGTCGATCATCTGCGCGCCCCAGAACACAAAGGCGCGGGCGCCCTCGACGAAGGATTTCTGCGCCAGGAGGTTCCGGCGCACGTCGGGGTGCACGATGATCGGGTCCGCCGGCCCGTCGGGGTTCTTCGCACCGGTGATGTCGCGGCCCTGCAGCCGGTCCTGCGCGAAGCCGAGCGCGTTCTGATAGGCCACCGCGCCTTGCGCGTATCCCTGCAGCCCGACACCGAGCCGCGCCTCGTTCATCATGGTGAACATCGCGCGCATGCCCTTGTGTTCCTCGCCGACGAGCCAGCCCGTGGCGCCGTCGTAATTCATCACGCAGGTGGCGTTGCCGTGGATGCCCATCTTCTGTTCCAGCCCGCCGCAGCTCACCGCGTTGCGATCGCCGAGCGAGCCGTCCTCGCTCACCAGGAACTTCGGCACGACAAAAAGCGAGATGCCCTTGATGCCTTCGGGCCCGCCGGGGATCTTGGCCAAGACCAGGTGGATGATGTTCTCGGCCATGTCGTGTTCGCCCGCCGAGATCCAGATCTTCTGGCCGGTGATGCGGTAGCTGCCGTCGTCCTGCGGCTCGGCCTTGGTGCGAATGAGCCCCAGATCGGTGCCGCAATGCGGCTCGGTCAGGTTCATCGTGCCCGACCAGCGGCCCTCGATCATGTTCGGCAGATAGGTGGCCTTCTGCTGCTCGGTGCCGTGGGCGTGCAGCGCCGAATAGGCGCCGTGGGTCAGGCCCTGGTACATGTTGAAGGCCATATTGGCCGAGACGAACATCTCGCCCACCGCCGAGCCCATCAGGTGCGGCATGCCCTGGCCGCCGTAGTCGGGGTCGGCGTCGAGCCCCATCCAGCCGCCCTCGCGCATTTGGTCGTAGGCGGCCTTGAACCCGGTCGGCGTGCGCACGACGCCGTTTTCCAGCGTGCAGCCTTCGTGGTCTCCGACGGCGTTCAGGGGCTGCAGCACCTCGGCGGCGATCTTGCCGGCCTCGTCGAGGATCGCCGCGGTGAAGTCGCGGTCGAGCTCGTCATAGCCGGGGATGTCGCTGGCCGAGGCGTTCAGGACCTCGTGCAGCAGGAACTGCATGTCTTTGGTGGGGGGGTGGTAGCTGGGCATCTATGGCTCCGTCAAATCAGGTGTCGGCGGGGGGCGTATCGTCGTCGTCGAAGGAGGCGATCGTCTGGCGGCCCCATTCGAGCTGTTCCTTCAATTCGTCGATGGCTTCGGTCAATTCGTCGCGCTGGCGCTCCATGTCGGCGAGGCGTTCGAGCGCGATCTCATAGGTGCGGCGGAACTGGGTGTGTTGCTGGTCGCCCATGTCATAAAGGTCGAGCAGCTGGCGGATGTCTTCGAGCGAAAAGCCGAAGCGCTTGCCGCGCAGGATTAGCTTCAGCCGGGCGCGGTCGCGGCGGGTGAACAGCCGCCGTGTGCCTTCGCGGATCGGCGCCAGCAGTTCCTTTTGCTCGTAGAACCGCAGCGTGCGTGGCGTGACGCCGAATTCGTCGCACATCTGGCGGATCGTCATGACGTCGTCGGTCATGTCAGGGTCTCGTCTGTTCCTCCCGAATGCTCGTCATGTGGGCGATGCGCGCGAGTCTCGCAAGACAAGTTGACGTTTACGTCAAAAAACGTCGCGTCATTTCGGGTTTTGCAGGGCCGGGGGCGTCAGGTGAGGTTTTCAGCGACCTCGTCGCGCAGGGTCTTCAGCTCGTCGATGGTGGCGTCGAGGTCGGTGCGCTGGGCGGCCAGCGCGTCGAGCTGGCGGTCGGCCATATCGACGAAGGTTTGGAACTGGGCTTGGGTGCCCCTCTCTTCGTAGATCAACAGCCACTGGCGGATTTCCTCGAGCGAAAAGCCGAAGCGGCGGCCGCGCAGGATCAGGGTCATCCGGGCACGCTCGCGCGGGCCGTAGAGCCGCGACCGGCCGTCCTTTTCCGGCGCCAGAAGCTCGATGTATTCGTAATAGCGCAGCGTACGCGGGGTCACGTCGAACGTGGCGCACATCTCCTTGAAGCTGAGTTTCGGCCCGGCCATGACGCAAGGGTAGGGCGGTCGGGTGGTTTGTTCAATTGGGTGGACGCGCCTTCGCGTGTGAGAAGGTACAGCGCGCATCGCCGGCGTATGCGCGGGGCGACGTTTGTCGCGCCTGCGTATTTGGGAAGAGATGAAGGCCCTGGCGCCGCGGGCGCCCGGTCAGTTCAGGAACCCGGGCGCCAGCCAGAAGAAGCCGTAGGCAACGATCAGGGCCGGGACCGCCGAGTAGAGCGTTGCGACCACCGCGGCCTTGGGGTTCAGTGCGATGGCGGGGAATAGCGCGTCGCCGTCGTTCGAGATCGCGTTGCCCAAGAGCGCGGCGAAGGGGATCACGCCGTTGATGTAGAGCGTGGTCACCAGCACCTGCGGCCCGCAGCCTGGCACGAAGCCGATGACGATGGCGATCAGCGGCAGGACCGGCAGGATGGCATTGAACGCCGCCTGGAGGTCGAGCCCGGCGAAGGCGTCGAGGTAGTCGTAGGCCAGATAAGCGCCGATCACCCAGACCGCGATGAAGCTGGTTTCCTCGGCCATCCGCGTCACCGGTGCGTCCTTGGCATTGGTCATCGCCTGCAAGGGCGAGGTGGCCCAGATGAAGAGGCCAAGGAAGGTGCCCGCAAGCGCCCACCAGACGACCGGCACGCCGAAAATGCTGCCGAACTCGATCTGCGCCAGTTGCGCAGAACCGACGACGAGGCCAGGCGCGGCGAGCACCAGGAAGGCGTAGTCCTGCGGCCGGGTCTTGCCGATGAAGGGTGCAAGCTCTTTGCGGCCCGCGGTGGCGGTGCGGAATTCCACGGTGTTGACCCGGTCGACGATCCAGCCCGCGGCGATGCCGACTGCGAAGCTGAGCGGCAGGACCACGGCGGCGGCATCGGGCCGGGTGGCGATCAGCAGGAAGGCGGCGTCGCCCATCGTGGCGGTCAGCGTCGCCACCACCGCGCCGAAACCGACATTTCCCGAGGAATAGGCCGCCACCACGACGACGGCGCCGCCGCAGCCCGGCGTGGCGCCCAAGAGTGCCGCCAGCGGCACTTGCCAACCGCGCGCGTTGCGCAGCGCGTCGCCGATGTCGAAACGAAACACCCTCTCGGCGCCGTAGAACAAAAGCAACGTGGCCGCGACGAAGACGCTGACCTGGACATAGGCGTCGGTCATCAGCGCCCGCGTCAGCGCGCCCAACTCGCCCGGGGCCAGCGCCAGCAGCGCGAAGACGATCAGCACCGCAAGCCGTTTGAGCCGGAACGGGCCGAACTTGTCCGTGGCCACGAAGGGAGCTTGGCCAACTTCCGTCGTCATCGACATGGGCGCACCTGAGATTGCGAATAATTCTCAATTGCGCAAGTTAGCACTTGCGGCAAAGATGGCAAGGGCGAATAACCGATGCGGTGCGCGCGGGGGGCAGGCATGGACGACAAGAGCTTCAAGATCGCAAGCCAGTTCATCGAGGCGCTGCCGCATTCGCGCGCCCTTGGCATGCGGCTGACCGCGCTGGAACCCGGCGCGGCCGAGATCGCGATGCCCTATGACGTCAGCCTGATCGGCGATCCGGAGACCGGGGTGATCCATGGCGGCGCAGTCTCGGCCCTGATGGACACCTGCGGCGGCGCGGCGGTGATGAGCCACCCCGAGGCGTCGCACGGCACCGCGACGATCGATCTCAGGATCGACTACATGCGCGCGGCGACGCCGGGGCAGACGGTGACGGCGCGGGCCGAGTGCTATCACGTTACCCGCACCGTGGCCTTCGTGCGCGCCTGGGCGATGGACGACGACCGCGACAACCCGGTGGCGGCGGCCACCGGCGCCTTCACTGTGGAGCGGGCCTGATGGCGCGGCGGCCCCGGCCCGAGCCGGTCCAGGTGGTTAAGCAGCGCCGCGACGCGGCGCTGAAGGCGCTGGTCGACGGCGTGCCCTATATCCGGTTCCTCGGCATCACCTTCGAGCGGCATGGCGACGAGCTGACCGCGCTTTTGGCTTATGACGACAAGCTGATCGGCAACCCGATGCTGCCGGCCCTGCATGGCGGGGCGATCGCGGCGTTCCTGGAGGTGGCGGCGATCATCGAACTGTCGTGGTCCTACCTTTGGGAGGACATCGAGTCGGGCCGGATCGACCCGACCACGATCGATCCCCAGCACCTGCCGCGGCTGCCCAAGACCATCGATTTCACCGTGGACTACCTGCGCTCGGGCCTGCCGCGCGACGCCTATGCGCGGGCGCGGGTGAACCGGTCGGGGCGGCGCTATGCCAGCGTTCATGTGGAAGCCTGGCAGGACAACCGGTCGCGGCTATTTGCCCAGGCGACGGGGCATTTCCTGATGCCGGCCAGGACCGAGCCGACGCCATGACCGCCGCCCCCGACGCGCTGACCCATGGGCGCGTTCTGAAGATCGCCGTGCCGATCATGATTTCGAACGCCACCGTGCCGATCCTGGGCGCGGTCGACACCGGCGTGGTGGGCCAGATGGGCGAGGCGGCGCCGATCGGCGCGGTCGGCATCGGCGCGATCATTCTGACCGCGGTCTACTGGATCTTCGGCTTCCTGCGCATGGGCACGGTCGGTCTGACCAGCCAAGCCCATGGCGCGGGCGACCGGGCCGAGGTCTCGGCTCTCTTGATGCGCGCCCTGATGATCGGGGTCGCGGGCGGGCTCACGATGATCGTGCTGCAGGGGCCACTCTTCTGGGCGGCCTTCCAGGTCTCGCCGGCCTCGGCCGAGGTCGAGGCCCTGGCGCGCGACTACATGGCGATCCGGGTCTGGTCGGCGCCGGCGGCGATCGCGGTCTTCGGCATCACCGGCTGGTTGATCGCGCTGGAGCGCGCCCGCGCGGTGATGCTGCTGCAGCTTTGGACCAACGGGGTCAACATCGTGCTGGACCTGTGGTTCGTGCTCGGCCTGGGCTGGGGCGTCGAGGGCGTAGCCTTCGCCACCTTCCTGGCCGAGTGGAGCGCCTTCGGACTGGGCCTGTGGCTTTGCCGGTCGGCGTTTCAGGGGCCGGCCTGGCGGGACGTCGGCCTGGTGTTCAACGCGGCGCGGCTCGGGCGGATGATGGCAGTGAACCGCGACATCCTGATCCGGTCGCTGCTGCTCGAGGCGATCTTCGTGTCGTTTCTGTTCCTCGGCGCGGGGTTCGGCGATGTGACGCTGGCGGCGAACCAGATCCTGGTGCAGTTTCTGCATGTGACGGCCAATGCGCTCGACGGCTTCGCCTTTGCCGCCGAGGCGCTGGTGGGCCAGGCGGTCGGCGCGCGGGCGCGCGGGCGGCTGCGCCGGGTGGCGGTGATGGCGTCGTGCTGGGGGCTGGTTTGCGTCGTGATGTTAGCCTCGGGCTTTGCGCTGCTGGGCGGCTGGTTGATCGACGTGATGACCACCGCGGCCGAGGTGCGCCAATCGGCGCGCGAATTCCTGCCCTATATGGTTGCGGTGCCGATGGTTGGACTGGCGGCCTTCATGCTGGACGGGATATTCGTCGGCGCGACCCGGGCGGCGGATATGCGCAACATGATGGCGGTGTCGTTCGTGGTCTACTGCGCCGCTGCGGCGGCGCTGGTCCCGACTATGGGCAATCACGGGCTGTGGCTGGCGCTCTTGATCTCGTTCGTGGCGCGCGGCGTGACGCTGGGCCTGCGCTATCCGGCGCTGGAGCGCCAGGCGGCCTTGACCGGCTGAAATGAGCGCTTCCGCGCGCGGTGTTTCTGCCAGGTGCGAGGCGACGCAAATTCGTGAGAGGCGCGCGGGTTGCGGCGTTTTTTTTGCTGACAGGCGCTTGAAGGGCAGGTGTGCCTTCAAGGCGCGTGTTCGATGGTGAGGCGAGTCGCGGGCCCGTCAAGGACGCTCTGCGCCGCCTTCGGCGGTGGCCTGCGGCCATCCTTGACCCGCCCGCGACTCGCGATGGGGCGGGGATCCGACGTCGGTGACCGAGTGAGGAGCCGTGCCATTGCCGACCCGCGGGGTGGCGAACCGACCTTTGCGCGGCGGCGCTTTATGGTCGTGGAGTCCGTAGGACATTACGCGGTGCGCGAGGCTCGACCAATCGCCGCACCTTGGGGGCGGGTCGGCGATGGCGCGGCGGCCTGAGGCCTTGAGTCCGCGCTGGGGACCGCCCGCTGCGGATGAGCATTCTTTGCTCCCTTGCCAGCCTAAACCCACTCCTCCGTGGCGGTGCCGGTGGCCTCGGCGACGCTGGCGAAGCCGTCGCGGCTGAGCAGGGTGTCGAGGCAGCGCGCGATGCGGGGCGCGAGCGACAGTCCCTGGTAGCTGAGCGCGGTATAAAGCTGCACCGCCGACGCCCCGGCGCGGATCTTGGCGTAGGCGTCTTCGGCCGAGCCCACGCCGCCCACGCCGATCAGCGGCATGCGGCCGGCAGTCTCGCGGAAGAGGCGGGCGAGGACGCGGGTCGAGCGCTCGAAAAGCGGTGCGCCGGACAGCCCGCCGGTTTCGCCGCGCGCCGCGCCGGTCAGCCCGTCGCGCGACAGGGTGGTGTTGGTGGCGATAACGGCGTCGATACGCGCCTCCACCGCAACCTCGGCGATGGCGGCAAGCTCGGCGTCGTCGAGGTCGGGCGCGATCTTCAGGAACACCGGGATCGGGCGGGCGAGCGCGTCGCGCGTCTCGACGACGCCGGTGAGCAGCGCCGACAGCGCGGCCGCGCCCTGCAGGTCGCGCAGGCGCTCGGTGTTGGGCGAACTGACGTTGACGGTGGCGAAATCGGCGACCGGCCCTGCGTGGCGCAGGACATCCGCGAAATCGGCGGCGCGGTCTTCGCTGTCCTTGTTGGCGCCGAGGTTGAGGCCCACGGGAACGCCCTTCGGGCGCGCGGCGAGACGGGCGGCGATAGCCTCCATGCCTTCATTGTTGAAGCCGAAGCGGTTGATCGCGGCGTGGTCCTCGGCCAGGCGAAAGAGCCGCGGGCGCGGGTTGCCGGGCTGCGGCCGCGGGGTGGCGGCGCCGACCTCGACGAAGCCGAAGCCCGCGCGCATCAGCTGCGGCACCGCCTCGGCGTTCTTGTCGAACCCGGCGGCGAGGCC
>JASJCA010000035.1 GCA_030066215.1 Rhodobacter sp.
AAACCCGCGGATCGCCACATCCGCCGCGACGCCGCCCTCGGTCCAGGGGGCGCGGTCGTCCTCGGCCTCGATCAGCGCGAATTCGTCGCTGTCCGGGCCGAGGACGACCGCGCCCCCTGGACCGAGGGCGGCGTCGCGGCGGATGTGGCGATCCGCGGGTTTCACTCGGCGTCGATGCGGCTCAAGGACGCCGGCGGCTCGGCGGAGCTCTTGCGCTTCATGGGCTACGACGAAGTCGGCCGCGACGGCGACACGATCCGGTTCGCGGTGCCGGGCGGCAACGGCGCCGACGTGATCGACATCGAAGAGCTTCCGGGCGCCGGGCACGCCGATCAGGGCGCGGGCTCGGTCCACCACATCGCCTTTGCCGTCGAAAACCGCGAGCAGCAGCTCGAGGTGCGCCAGGCGCTGATGGACACCGGATATCAAGTCACGCCGGTCATCGACCGCGACTATTTCTGGGCGATCTACTTCCGCACCCCCGGCGGCGTTCTGTTCGAGGTGGCGACCAACGAGCCCGGGTTCGACCGCGACGAGAACAGCGCGCATCTGGGCGAGGCGCTGCGGCTGCCGACCCAGCACGAACATCTGCGCGAGGTGCTGGAAGCCAAGTACCTCGAACCGATCGAGGATTGAGCGATGGACCACTTTGCGGAAACCCCGGGCGACGGCCCGCTGGTCTTCACCTTTCACGGTACCGGCGGGGACGAGACCCAGTTCCACGGCCTCGCCCGCCGGATCCTGCCCGACGCGCATGTGATCTCGCCCCGCGGCGAGGTGTCCGAGGCCGGCATGAACCGCTTTTTCCGGCGCACCGGCGAGGGCGTCTACGACATGGGCGACCTGGCCTTGAGGACCGACGCGATGGCGGGGTTCGTCGCCGCGGCCAAGGCGCGGGTCGGGGCCGATCGGGCGATCGGCTTCGGCTATTCCAACGGCGCCAATATCCTGGCCGCGGTGGCCTTCGCGCATCCCGGGCTTTTCACCGACATCGCGCTGCTGCACCCGCTGATCCCCTGGACCCCGGACCCCGCGCCGGGATTGGCCGGCCGGAACGTCCTGATCACCGCCGGCCGCCGCGACCCGATCTGCCCGGCGCCGATGACCGAGGCGCTGGCGGCTTGGGTCACGGCCCAGGGTGCCGCGCCCGAGCTGCACTGGCATCCCGGCGGCCACGAGGTGATCGCGAGCGAGATCGAGGCGCTCGCCGGGTTTCTCACCCGGCAGCCGGTGCGGGCGGGATAGGGCGAAAGTCGGTTCGGCGGTTGAGTCCGCCATGTGAAGGCGTTCGAGCGTTGCCGGGCGCGGACTCAAGGCGCGCAGCGCCGCCGCGCCATCGCCGACCCGCCCCGGAGGGGTGGCGATTGGTCAACGTCAGCGCATCGCTTGATGCCCTACGGACTCGGCCACCATAAAGCGCACCCGAACAAGCGTTGGGTCGCCAAACCGCGGGTCGGCGATGGCGCGGCTTCGCACTACCGAGGCAACGACAGACAAGGACCCGACACCGAAAGCCCCCCACCATTCCCCTGGCGCCACGGGGCGATCCGCGCTAGGGCCAGCGGCGTGACTTCGCAGAGCCAAGAGACCCGGCGCGCCGGCTTCGTCGCGCTGATCGGCGAGCCCAATGCGGGCAAGTCGACCCTGCTGAACGCGATGGTCGGCCAGAAGGTCTCGATCGTCACCCACAAGGTGCAGACCACGCGCGCCCGGATCCGCGGCGTGGCGATCGAGGGCGCCGCGCAGATCGTCTTCGTCGACACGCCGGGCCTGTTCCGCCCGCGCCGCAGCCTCGACCGCGCCATGGTCGCCGCGGCCTGGAGCGGGGCCGCCGACGCCGACCTGATCGTCCTGATGGTCGAGGCACATCGCGGGTTGACCGACGGCGTCGCGCGCATCCTCGACGACCTCGCCGCGCGCGGCGGCGGCCGCCCGGTGGCGCTGGCGATCAACAAGATCGACAAGGTGAAGTCTGAGACGCTCTTGGCCTTGGCGCAGGAGCTCAACGCCCGCTTCGACTTCGCGCGCGCCTTCATGATCTCCGCCGAGAAGGGCCATGGCGTCGACGATCTGCGCGCCTGGCTGGCGGCGGAACTGCCCGTCGGCCCCTGGCTCTATCCCGAGGACCAGATCGCCGACCTGCCGCTGCGGATGATGGCCGCCGAGATCACCCGCGAGAAGCTGACCCTGCGCCTGCACCAGGAACTGCCCTACCAGCTGACCGTCGAGACTGAGGCCTGGGAGGAACGCAAGGACGGCTCGGCGCGCATCGACCAGGTGATCTATGTCGCCCGCGACGGGCACAAGGGCATCGTGCTGGGCCGCAAGGGCGAGACCATCAAGGCGGTCAGCCAGGCCGCGCGGGCCGAGCTCGAGGACATGCTGGACCGCCGCATCCACCTGTTTCTGCGGGTCAAGGTCCGGCCCGGCTGGCTGACCGAGGCCGACCGGTTCGCCGCGATCGGCCTCGATATCGCCGACGGCAGGGACTAGCGGCCGATGACCCCGCGCCTGACCGCCGAGCTTTGGGTCCAGGCCTATCTGACCCGCCTGCGCCTGGCCGACATCCCCGCCTTCGTGGTCGCCCGAGGCGATGCCGATGCCGGGGCGGTGCTGGTCAAGCAGAACCGACTGGACGGCTCGGCCAAGGTGTTCCAGCGCAGCGTCGACATCTTCACCGGCGACCGGATGTGGGTGCTCTTGGCCGAGGGGCCCGACGCGGAGGTCGAGACGACCATCGCCAACCAGCGCGGTTTCGACCCCGACCTGTGGGTCATCGAAGTCGAAGACCGCGGTGGCCGCCACCTGCTGGATGAGCCCGGGCTGGACACCTGAGGCCGGCGTGAATCCAGAAAGCGAATCTGGCCCGGGGCTGGCTTTGTTCGCATGTCTTGAGAAGCGGGGCCCATCGCCACCCCTCCGGGCTGGGGCTGCGCTGCTTGTGTCCGTGCTCGGGATAATCCGGCAGCGTCCTTTCCGGCTAGGCCCCACAACGGGCGCGCAGCCCGCCCAAGCGCGGTTCCGCAACGGCGGCACGCGACGACACCGGATCACCGCGTCACGACAAGCCGATAACCGAAGTCGCGGGCTTCGAGGTCCAGCAAATCTGCATAGCGCCGTGCCCAGGCGCCGCTATCGAGGTCCCGCCGAAGCCGTCCCAGGGCCTTGGACACGTCGCCCACCGCCCAGAAAGACGAGATCGCCGCCCGGATTCGCGGGTCGAGATAGGCCCGCGGCCGGCGCCAGTAGGCGCAGAGGAACCCGTCGGAGCAGTCATGCGGGATTGGCACCGCCGAGATCTCCACCGGTCCCAGCCACGCCGCGTAGTCCGTCAGCGGCGGCATCTGGCGGTCGTCGAGCCGCACCAGCTCGGGGATGTAATCGGCCAGCCAGAACCCGCGGATCGCCGGGTCGTAGGTCAAGAGCACCACCGGCCCATGCGTCACCCGGCGCATCTCGGCCAAACCGCGGGCCTTGTCGGTCCAGTGATGCACCGTCAGGATCGCCATTGACGCGTCGAACGCATCGTCGGGAAACGGCAGGTCTTCGGCCTGGCCCTGGATCACCGGCGCGGTGCCGGGCGGGCGTTGGCGGATCATTTCGGCCGACGGCTCGACGGCGGTGACCTGCCGGTCCGCGGGTTCGTAGGATCCCGCACCGGCGCCGACATTGAGCACCGTCTCTGCCGGCCCCAAGGCACGCTCGATCTGCGCCGCGATCCGCGGATCGGGCTTGCGCAGCGTCGCATAGTCGACGCCGATGGTGTCGTAGGTGGCGGCCACGAGGGGCCTTACCACGGCCGCCTGCCGATGTCAGCGTAGGGCGGCGTCTTCACCCTGCCGCGGCGGGCGGTTACTCTCAGCGGCATGGACTGGCAAGACACCGGCACCGTTCTCGTGGCGCGCCGCCACGGCGAGACCTCGGCCATCCTGCAGGTCTTCACCGAGGCGCATGGCCGCCATGCCGGGGTCGTGCGCGGTGCCACCAGCCGCAAAATGCAACCGGTGTTGCAGCCCGGCAGCCAGGTCGCCGTCACCTGGCGCGCCCGGCTCGAGGATCATCTGGGCAGCTACGCGGTCGAGCCGGTGCGAAGCCGCGCCGCACTGATGACCGGGCGGTTGGAACTGGCCGCGCTCAATGCCGTCACGGCGCTGCTTGTGTTCACGTTGCCCGAGCGCGAGCCGCACCCGGCGCTTTATGCCCGCACCGTCGCGTTGCTGGATTTGATCGGTGAGACAGACCTTTGGCCGCTGGCCTATCTGCACTGGGAATTGGCGCTGCTCGAAGAGATGGGCTTCGGTCTGGACCTGTCGGCCTGCGCCGTGACGGGCGCGCGGGACGGGTTGGCCTTTGTCTCGACCAAGACCGGCCGCGCGGTCACCGCCGAGGCCGCCGGTCCTTGGAAAGACCGCCTGCTGCCGCTGCCGGCCTGCCTGCAAAGCCCCGAACCCGCGCCCGCCGGCGACATCGCGTTGGGTCTGCGCACCACCGGCTTCTTCCTGGAAAACCGCCTCGCCCCGTCGCTCGGCGACCGCCCTCTGCCGGACGCCCGCCGACGGTTCACCGACCTCCTCAGCCGCCAGGATTGAGGTGCGGGTGCAGGCCGGTAATTCCAAGATGACCACCTATCCGCGGGCAGAGTCTTTCAGTGAAGTGCATTATCTTGGATTTGGGCAGTCGAAGTGATGGTGGTTATATCGGTCGGCGCTTGGTCTGGAGCCGCCGTTCGAGCGCCGCCCCGGGCACGGAGTCAAGGGGTGCAGCCCCGCCGTGCCCATCGCCAACCCGCTCGGGTGGGGTGGCGATTTGTCGACACCCGTGCACCGCTCGATGCCCTACGGACTCGACCACCATGAAGTGCCGCCGTTCAGAGGTCGGATAGGTGGGCCCAGCTTCTCGATAGACGATCACCCGCCGCCCAGCCGGTCCAACAGGATCCGGGCGGCCAACTGTTCGGCCTGCCGTTTCGACGGCGCCTTGCCCTGGGCCGACTGGCCACCCGAAAGCCGCGCCTCGATGGTGAACACCGGGGCGTGGTCGGGACCGTCGCGGGCGATTTCGACGTAGACCGGCGGCGGCTGTCCCTTGGACTGCGCCCATTCCTGCAGCGCCGTCTTGGCGTCGCGGGCGTCGGCCTCGACCTGCGCAATCCGGTCGCCCCAGCTGCGCAGGATCACCGCCCGAGCGGCCTCGAACCCGGCGTCGAGATAGACCGCGGCAATCACCGCCTCCATCGCGTCCCCCAAGAGCGCTTGCTTGCGGCGGCCACCGGACATCATCTCGGACCGGCCCAACCGCAGAACGTCGCCGAGCTGCAGGTCTTGGGCCACGTCGGCGCAGGTTTCCTTGCGCACCAGCGCGTTGAAGCGCGGGGCAAGCTGGCCCTCGTTGGCGCCCGGGTCGTGGCCCAGAAGCGCTTCGGCCATCACCAGACCCAGCACCCGGTCGCCGAGGAACTCCAGCCGCTGGTTGTCGGGCCGGGTGGGCGAGGACATTGAACCGTGCGTGAGGGCGCGCTGTAGGAGGTCGGGGTTTTCGAAGCGGTGCCCGAGCCGTTTGGCAAAGGCGGATAGGTCGGCCGACAGCTTCAATCGATCGCCTTGAAGAACCGGTCGCCGCGCCAGGTCCAGAAGAACAGCATCGAACGCCCGGCGGAGGAGAACATGATCCGGTCGGCGCGGCCGATCAGGTTTTCGAACGGCACGAAGCCGACACCCAGGGCAGATTGCGGCACCCGGCTGTCGGTGGAGTTGTCGCGGTTGTCGCCGATGAAGAAGAACTGGCCCTCGGGCACGGTGTAGACAGGGGTGTCGTCCAGCCGGGTGGGCCGAATGTTCAGGATCGAGTGGCTGGGACCGCTCGGGAGGGTCTCGGTAAAACGCTCCTTGACGCAGGTGCCGCCGAGGCCGACGCCGCCATTGGCGCATTGCGGGAAGCTACCCACTGGACCTTGCTTTTCAAACACCTCTTCGAACGGCGTTTCCGGCACTTGCTTGGCTTCCTGGCCGTTGATGAACAGAACGCCGTTCTTTACCTGGATCTTGTCGCCGGGCAGGCCGACGATACGTTTGATGAAGTCGCTGCCCGTCACCGGATGGCGGAACACAGCGACATCGCCCTGCTTGGGATCGCCGGCAAAGATCCGCCCCGGAAACGGGCAGATGGCGAACGGGCAGGAATAGCGCGAATAGCCGTAGGCCATCTTGTTGACGAACAGGAAATCGCCGATCAGCAGCGTGTCCTTCATCGAACCCGAGGGGATCCAGAACGGCTGAAAGAACAGGGTGCGGAACACGCCGGCGATCAGAAGGGCATAGACGATCGTCTTGACCGTCTCGAGGATGCCGTCCTTCTTGCCCGTCTTGGTGGCCATGCTCATGTCCCGCCTCGCGCTGCCTGCCGCGGTGTCATGGGGGGACGGGTCGAGGGAGTCAAGCGATGGGGCGGGCCTCGATCACCACGAAGGCCTGAGCCCAGGGGTGGTCGTCGGTCAACGTGACGTGGATGATGGCCTCGTGACCCTCTGGCGTCATAGACTTTAGCCGATCCGCCGCCCAGCCGGTCACGTGCATTTGCGGTTGGCCGCTGCGCAGGTTCGTGACCGCCATGTCCTTCCAGGCGATCCCCATGCGCAGACCCGTGCCGAGCGCCTTTGAGCAGGCCTCTTTCGCGGCCCAACGCTTGGCATAGGTGCCTGGGGTATCACGCCGTCGCTCGGCCTTTCGCTGCTCGATCTCGGTGAAGACGCGGTTGCGAAAACGGTCGCCGAAGCGGTCCAACGTGCGCTCGATCCGCTCGATATTGGCCAAGTCAGTGCCGATACCCAGGATCATCGCGATGCCAATGAACCGCTGGCGGAAAACCGCTGGAAAATCGTCGGATTTCCGGCGGACCTTTTCGGCGCGGTTAGAGCATGGACCATCGTCTCACGGGATCTCGTAAACCGGCATAATGGCGCCGGTGGCCTGATTGATGGTGACGGCCAGGATCGCAGGATCAATGCCGCCAGTCGCAGGCGCGAAGCGCTGGGCAGGAAGGCGCAGCGTCAGCCCTTGGGCCGGATCGTAAGCAGCCTCTAGGCGCTGAAAGTCGAGCCCTGCGAACCCTATGCCGCCTTCACCTTCGGCGACCACCGCGCAGGTGCGGCCACCGAGTTCGTCGTAGGGCGGTGAGAGCACCAACAGATAAAAGGCACCGGCGGCCGGCTCGATGGTGTCGAGCAGTGCGACCCGGACCTCGCCATTGGCGAATTGGCGGGTGTGCTGATCCCAGGGTTCAACGATGTTCTGGGCCGAGCCTTGCCAGCCGTCGCAGCCGATGACGGTTTGGGCCGTGGCCGGCGCGCCGAGGGTCACGGCAAGCAGTAGCGCTCTGAGCATGGTCGGCTCCGGGGCGACGGGTTGGGTCCGGACAGCATTTGCATGCAACCGGGGGTTTGGCAATTCCCGGCGCCGCCGCATTCCTGCCCGGATCGGGTCACGAAACGACCCGCAAATTGCCGCTGGCCAGGCCTTCTGTCGCCGCCTTTCGTTGCGAAACCGGGAACAATCGAGTGGTGAAAGGGCCATTGAGATGAGCACGCAGATGATTTTCGACGAGGCGACCGTCCGCTATCTCGACGGAAAGGCCAAGGCGATGATGAACGGCCGCCGTCCGCAGGTCTTCGGCAACGGGCCGACGGGCCGGGCCTATTGCGCGCCGGACATCCCGGAATTTCGGATCTTCGCGGACCTCAAGCGCCGCGTGCAGTTCTGGAAGCGCTGAGGCCCACAGGGACTTCTTCGCGACCTTGCAGCCATGACCTGACGGATTTGCCCGGGTTTTGGGGGCTTGGCGCATCCACGTCGGCACGGCCCCAACGTCGACGCATCAACGATCCAATTGACGCGACTGCGCCACCACTTCACGGACGTCTTACCCCTTCAGCGGGCTGGCCGGTGAACCGGTGACCTGCGGCCGCTCCTCGCCAGACATTGACGTTTGAGCGCCTCCCGGGGGCACGGCTTTTCGCGGAACTGACGATGTCCCTTCAGGCCGGTTATCGGCGGCTGGAGCCAACCAAGACCCTGGCTTGCCCGACCGTCAGACGAACTCCACGAATTTGTTGAACGGCATCTCGCGCAGGCGCTGGCCGGTGGCGGCGAAAATGGCGTTGGCGAGCGCCGGGGCCGCCGGGGGCACGGGCGGCTCGCCGATACCGCGGATCTTGGGTTGGTTTTCCAGGCCCCGCACCACTATCTCGGGGCATTGATAGAGCCGCATCGCCTCGTGCCAGTCGTAGTTCGACTGCTCGGCCATACCGTCCGCATAGGTAATTTCGCAGTTCATCGCGTGGCCCAGCCCCCAGACGACGGCGCCCTGGACATGGTTTTCGAAGTTCACGGGATCGACCACGCGGCCGACATCGGCAGCGACGAAGACCCTGTCGATCTTGATCCCGTCCTCGGTGGCGGTAACCTCGACCACTTCGGCCGTGGGCGTGCCAAACGAACTGACGAAGGCGACGCCGCGGCCGCGGCCGGCACCAAGCTCGCTGCCCCAATTCGACATCTCGCCGACAGCCTCCAGCACCTTGCGGGCGACGTCGTAATCGCACATGCCGATGCGCGCCTCGAGCGGGTCCCGGCCGGCGGCGTGGATCAGTTCGTCCAGAAAGCCCTCCGCAAAGAACCCGGCATGGCTCGCCCCGACCGAACGCCACGAACTGACCGGCGCCAGTTCCGGCGCGCGGTAGGCGCGGACCCGCAGGTTGTCGATCTTGTAGGGCATGTTCCAGGCGCCGGCGACGATCTGCATGTCCGGGCCGGGCGGCGCGGGGAAGCCCGCGCGCGGCATCTGCGACGCGATGGGCGAGGGCGACGCGATCGACAGGTCGTAGGTCGTCACTGCGCCGTCCGTCACGGCGCCGGCGCCGCGGGCCATGGCGATCTGACGCGGGTAGTCGTGGGCGAAATCCTCTTCCCGGCTGAAGGTCAGCTTGACCGGCGTGTCCTTCATTTGCGCGCCGATCTCGGCGGCGTAGCGGATGTTTTCGAATTCCAGCCGGTGGCCGAAACTGCCGCCGGCGTACTGGTTGTGGAAATGCACGTCCGCAACATCGTGGCCGGTGATGCCGGCGACCATATCCTCGACCGTGCGCGGAATCTGGTGGCCGGCCCAGATATCGACGCGGGCGTCGGTGACCAGGATCAGCGCGTTGAGCGGCTCCAGCGGGGCGTGGGCAACATACGGCGCGCGGTATTCGGCCTCTATCGGGTCCGCGGCGGCAAGCGCGGCGGGCACGTCGCCCTCGTGCCGCCACTCGTCGTCGAGGCGGTCCTCGGTGAATGACGCCGACAGCGCCGCCCAGTGATCGTCCTGCTCGGCTGGATAGGGCGCCTCGGCCCAGTCGTACTCGATAGCATCCGCGGCCTGGAAGGCGCGCCAGGTGTTGTCGGCGATCACCGCGACGCCGTTGGTAACAGGCAAGATTTTCTGGACGCCGCGCATCGCCTCGGCCGCGCTGGCGTCGTAGCCGTTCAGCGCCCCGCCCTGGCGCGGGTTGAAGCGCACGGTGGCATGGACCATGCCGTCGAGCGCAAGATCGATGCCGTAAGTGGCGGTGCCGGTGGACTTCTCGACGATATCGAGGCGCCGCTGCGGTTTTCCGATCAAACGCCACTCAGACGGGTCGCGCAGGGTAACGTCGGTGACGGGATCGAGCGCGGCCGCCTCTGCGGCGAGATCGGTATAGGCGATCTGGGTGCCGTCGGGCAGGGTGACCGCGGCGCCGGCGGTAGTGAGGTTAGCCACAGGCACGCCGCTTCGCTGTGCGGCGGCGAGCTTCAGCGTCTCGCGCGCGACGGCGCCGGCCTCGCGCAGTTTGTCGAAGCTGTCGGCGACGGCCGTCGAGCCACCGGTGGCCTGGATGCCGAAGATCTTGACCACGTAGCCGACGACGGTGCGGGCGGTCTCGGCCCCCCAACTGTCGTCGCGCGACATGAACGGCGCGCCCTCTTCGGAAAAGGCCCGGTTCCAATAGGCGGGGTCGGGCGGGCCGAAATCGGTGGTGAACTGGCCAGGGTCGAGGTCCATCTCTTCGGCGATCAGCATCGCCTGCATGTGGCGCACGCCCTGGCCGACATCGGAATGCGGGGTGATCAGCGTGATCCCGTCGGCGTCGATCTTGACCCATGGGTTGAAGGTCGCTTCACCCTCGGCGAGGCCCGCGGCCAGCGGGTTGGGGTGCGGGCGTCGGGCCATGTAGACGCCGAAGGCGACGCCGCCGGCGATAGCGACGGAGCCGATCAGAAAGGTGCGGCGGGCGATTGTGCCGAGGCGCGACATCTCAGGCCCCCCTCAGGCTGGCGGCGGCGGACTTCACTGCGGCGCGGATGCGGGGATAGGTGCCGCAACGGCAGAGATTGCCCGACATGGCGTCGTCTATGTCGTCGTCGGTGGGGTCGGGGGTCTCGGCCAGGAAGGCGGCGGCGTTCATGATTTGACCCGACTGGCAATAGCCGCATTGCGCGACCTGGTGCTCGATCCAGGCTTGCTGGACGGCGTGCAGGGCGTCGGGCGTGCCGAGGCCCTCGATGGTGGTGACGGGACCATCCAAATCCGCGGCGGCGATCTGGCAGGAGCGTTCGGCGACGCCGTCGATGTGCACGGTGCAGGCGCCACACTGGGCGATGCCGCAGCCGTATTTGACGCCAGTAATGCCGAGCACGTCGCGCAGCACCCACAACAGCGGCATGTCGTCCTCGACATCCACCTCGTGGGTCGTCCCATTGACCGTCAGTTGCATGGAGGCCTCCCGCAGAAGCTGATTCGCGTGGTTGCCGCAACGCTACATTGGGGCGGGGCACAAAGGAACGGCGGTCGACGGATTGTGACGTGAGGGCGGATGGCTGCCGAGGGTGTGGTGGGTCACGTAGGCGACGCGCCGGGAGGGACTATGCCTGCCCAAAACGTGGAGGTTCCGCTCCGGGCGCGGACTCAAGGCGCACAGCGCCGCCGCGCCATCGCCAACCCGCCCGGGTGGGGTGGCGATTGGTTGAGGCTCGCGCGCGGCTTGAAGTCCTACGGACTCCACAGCCATAAAGCGCCGCCGTTCAGAGGTCGGCTCGCCACCCCGCGGGTTGTCAATGGCGCGGCTCCGTTCGATGTTACCAGCGTTTGGCCCATCCAACCTCGCCCGACCCATTCGGCCGCCAAACTCGCGCCCTAAACCCGCGGTCCGAAGTTCCGGCTCCTGGCGATCCAGCTGACGACCAGCACGGTGAAGGAGATCCGGAACAGGTGATGCGCGGCGACGATGACCGGGCTGACGCCGAGGCTCAGGGCGATCAGGCCCATCTCGGTCACCCCACCTGGCGCGAAGCTGATGAAGAGCGCGTCGAAGGAAATCGGCAGCCAGGCGGCGAAGACCGCCGCGAAGGCGAAACTGACGACAAGCATCAGCGCCACGCTCAGTGTACCGAGAGCTACGGTCTTGCCGAGGAGTGCGCCGGTCACCGACGAAAACTGCGTGCCGAGCCCCGCGCCGATCACGAGCTGCGCGGCGTTCAACAGCCAGCCCGGCGGCACCGCCTGGGCGAGGCCGGTGACGTGCACCGCGGCGCTGAGCAACAGCGCGCCCATCAGATGGCCAGCGGGGATCCGCAGGCGTTTACCCAGGGGCGCGCCGACCGCGGCCAGGGCCGCGATCCAGGCGATGTCGGTCCAATCGTAGGGCTGGGCCGAGAAGGTCTGGCCGGCGGCACTGCCCACCGCGACGCCGTCCCAGACCAGAAACAGCATCGGCACGAGGATCACGACCAGCACGATGCGCGTAAAATGCTGCACCGTCAGGATGCGCACGTCGCCGCCGGCCTGTTCGCCGAAGCTGATCGCCTCGACCAGCCCGCCGGGCATCGCCGCGTAGACTGCCGTCACCGGGTCGTAGCCGCCGAGGCGGCGGTAGAGCTGGTAGCCCATGGCGTGGGTGAGCGGCACGAAGACCGCGACGCCGACCAGCGACGGCCAGAGCGACGGCAGGGCGCGCATCAGATCGGGTGTGAAACTGGCGCCGATCATCACGCCGATCACCGCGACGCAGGCGAACCGCAGCGGCTGCGGGAAATGGATGCGGCGGCCGGACCGGGTGGTGGCGGCGATGGTGTAGCCGGCCGAAACCACCAGGCTGCCGATCAGATAGGGCATCGGCAGGCCCAAACCGGCGGCGGCGAGGCTGCCGAGAAGACTCAGTGCCAGGATCGCGGTGATCTCGATCCAGCGGGTGCGGGGCGTGCCGGCCATCCGCCCTCTCTGCGCCTCTCAGACCGCGCTGGCAAGGCGCAGCGGCTTGATGTTTGGCGCCGCCGCCGCCACGATGCTGCCGAGGGGAGGGGCGATGGCGATCCGGTTCTTTTCGGACAAGCACCGGCCGGTGCATCTGGGGCCGTTCCCGCTGGAGCGGCTGCGGCGCGGGCCGATGCCGGATCTCGGCGCGGTGCCGCGGGCCGAACCGCTGAGCTTTCGCCGCGGCAACGCCCCGGCGTCGATCGTCAACGCCATGGGCGACTACCAGGCGATGATGGACGCGATCCGCGACGGGCTGGTCAACAAGACCCGCGCGGTCTGCCCCGAGGACCCGCAGGACCGCGCCGATCACCTGAAGGCCTTCGGCTATTTCTCGGACGCCGCAATGGTGGGGGCCGGGCCGCTACCGGACACCGCCGTGCTGCAGACGCCGACCCGCAACCCCGATATCGACCGGCTGGCCCACGATCTGCGCACGCGGCAGACCAAGACGCTGGCCTCGGGCATCGACATGATCATGGCCGATCTCAAGGAATCGATGGAGGCGCCGCCCTCGACCATCGCCGGCCACCGCCATGCCGTGGTCTTCCTTTACGACATGCCGCGCGATCCGAAACCGGGCGAGGCGGGCTGCGACTGGCTGGAAGACGCCCAGGCGCAACGCGCGTGCCTGCGCGCGACCGAAACCGCGGTGGTGCTGGCGAATTACATCCGGCTTCTGGGCTGGGACGCCAAGGCGCATTCGGCGACCTCGTCGGATGTGGACCTGGGCCGCCTCGCCGTGGCGGCGGGGCTGGCCACGGTCGAGGACGGGCGACCGGTCAACCCTTACGTGGGCGAGCGGTTCGGGGTCGCGGCGCTGACCACCGATTTCGAGCTGGCGCATGACGGGGCGCTTGCGCCGCTGGCCGAGCAGCCCTGGTTCAAGACCAAGGGGCCGGCCTGGTGGCTGGGCATGGGCTTTCGCAAATCCGCCCTGAACGGCGATCCCTTCGCCTCCCGCGAGTTCGCCGACGGGCCGCATCTGTTTGAGACGCTGAAGCGGGTCGACACCCCCACGACCTTCATCGACGAGGCCCATGTCGCCCGGGTGCCGAAGCGCACCGATATGTTCGCCCGCGCCCAGTTCGGCGACATGGGCAAGGCCAATCAGGAGGCCGCGAAGGGCGGGTATTATGCCCGCAAGGCCGCGCCGTCGATGGCGCAGCGCCGGATGCTCGGGGCCTTCGTGTTGCTGCAGGACGGCGAAGCCGAGGCGGTGGATCGACCCACGGATGCGGAACGCAATGCACTGAATGTGAAGGCGGCGAGCTATTTCCTCGGCGTCGATGCGGTGGGCATCTCGCGCTGCCCGGACTGGACCTGGTACAGCCACGACGCCACCGGCGCGGTGCTCGACCCGCCGCACGACCAGGCGATCTCGATGATCATCGACCAGGGCTACGAGACCATGGAGGGCGCCTCGGGCGACGACTGGATCTCGGTCGCCCAGTCGATGCGCGCTTACTTGAGGTTCTCCCTTCTCGGCGGTGTCATCGCCAAGCAGATCCGCAATCTCGGCTACAAGGCCAAGGCGCACACCGTGCTCGACGGCGAGGTGCTGCAGCCACCTCTGTTGCTGCTCAGTGGCCTCGGAGAGGTCAGCCGGATCGGCGAGGTGATCCTGAACCCGTTCCTGGGGCCGCGGCTAAAATCCGGCGTGGTGACCACGGACATGCCGCTCGCCCACGACAAGCCCGTCGATTTCGGCCTGCAGAACTTCTGCGAGCACTGCAACAAATGCGCCCGCGAGTGCCCGTCCGGCGCGATCACCGCCGGGCCGAAACTGATGTTCAACGGCTACGAGATCTGGAAGTCCGACAGCCAGAAATGCGCGACCTACCGGATCACCACGCTAGGCGGCGCGATGTGCGGCCGCTGCATGAAGACCTGCCCGTGGAACCTTGAGGGTCTATTCGCCGAAAAGCCGTTCCGTTGGGCCGCCATGAACCTTCCCCGCACGGCGCCGTGGCTTGCCAAGCTCGATGACGCCGTCGGCAATGGCGGGCTCAATCCGGTCAAGAAGTGGTGGTGGGACATCGAGCTCTACGAAGACGGCGGCTACAAACCCGCGCGCAACCCGGTCAACGCCCGCGACCTGCAAAAAGACCTGGACCTTCACTACGAGGACCAGACGCTGGCCGTGTACCCCGCGCAGCTCGCGCCGCATCCCTGGCCCTATCCGTTCCCGATGGACCGCGAGGCCGGGATCGAGGCGTATCAGGCCCTGGTCACGGCAGAGGAATACCAGGACCGGCTCGCCAAGGGCGACGACAGCGTCCTGCAACGCTACGTCGCGGAAGGCGAAAGCCCAGTTTTGCGGGTCGAGGTCACCAAGGCCGAGGCGATGACCGGCGACGTCACCAAGTACGAGTTCCGGTCGCTCGACGGCACGGACCTGCCCGAATGGCAGGCCGGGGCACATCTCGACATCGTCGTCGCCCCCGAATTCCTGCGGCAATACTCGATGTCCGGCGATCCAGCGGACCGCTCGGTCTACCAGATCGGCGTCCTGCGCGAGGATGACGGGCGCGGCGGCTCCAAATTGCTGCACCGGATCTTCAATGAGGGCCGCAAGGTCTTCATTTCGCGGCCGATCAACCACTTCCCGCTCGACGAGACCGCCACCAAGTCGTTCCTGATGGGCGGCGGCATCGGCATCACTCCGATGATCGCCATGGCGCACCGCCTGCACGCCACCAGCGCCGAGTTCGAGATGCACTACTCGATCAAGTCCCGCGACCAGGGCGGCTATCTGGACGACCTGGCCGCCGTTCCCTGGGCCGACCGGGTCACTTGCCATGTCTCGGACGAAGGCACCCGCGCCGACCTCGATGCGCTGCTGGAGGGCTATCGGGACGGCTGGCACGTCTACACCTGCGGCCCCGACCGCTACATGACCGGCGTGATCGAGGCAGCCGATCGGCAGGGTTTTCCGGAAGAGGCGCGGCACCTGGAATACTTCTCGGTCCCCGAGGCGCCGGATTACGTGAACCACGACTTCACCCTGACCCTGGCGAAGACCGGCAAGTCCTTCGCGGTCCCGGCGGAAAAGTCCGCGACCGACGTGCTGGCCGAAAACGGCATCCACGTGGACGTCAAATGCTCGGACGGGATCTGCGGGGTGTGCAAATGCGGACTGATCTCGGGCGAGGTCGAGCACCGCGATTTCGTCCTATCGAAGGCGCAGCGCAAGGATGCGATCATCCTCTGCCAATCCCGCGCGGCGGAAGAGGGCGGCGAGGTGGTGATCGACCTCTGACGATCCGGTCAGCCAGGTCCAGGTGCCCGGATGTCCGAAACTCCAACGGGCGTTGAATCTGCCAGCCGTCGCGCCCATGATCCGGCCCATGTCGCACGACCTCGTCATCAAGAGCGGTCAGGTGGTCACGCCGGACGGCACAGCGGTCGCCGATCTCGCGGTGACCGGCGGCAAGATCGCCGCCATTGGCGATGGCCTGTACGGGGCGCAAGAGGTCGACGCCACGGGGCTGATCGTCCTGCCCGGCGGCATCGACCCGCATTGCCATATCGAGCAGAAGTCCGGCATGGGCCAATGGAACGCAGATACGTTCGAGACGGCGACCCGTTCCGCGGCCCTCGGCGGCACTACCACCGTCATCTCCTTCGCCGCGCAGCATAAGGGCCAGCGCCTGAAGGATGTCGTCGCCGACTACACCACCCGCGCCCAACGCGGCGCCGCCATCGACCATGCCTTCCACATCATAATCTCCGACACCACCGTCCCTGACTTCGAGACTGATCTGGCCCAACTCATCGCCGCCGGCCACCGCTCGTTGAAACTCTTCACCACCTACAACATCAAGCTCGGCGACGCCGATATCCTGCACGTGATGACGCTGGCTCGGCAGCACGGCGCGCTGGTCTGCGTCCACGCCGAAAACGACGCCCTGATCCAACACGCCAAGGCCAAACTCCTGACCGAGGGCAAGACCCGCCCGGAACATCACGCCGCCTCGCACCCCCGCGCGGCTGAGATCGAGGCGGTCGCTCGCCTTTGCCAGTTCGCCGAATACCTCGACCAGCCGGTGATGCTGTTCCACATCTCAACCGCCGAGGCCGCCGAAACGATCCGCAAGGCCAAGGCCCGCGGCGCGCGCATCTGGGCCGAAACCTGCCCGCATTACCTGCTGATGACCGAGGACGTCCTAACCCAAGACGGCCTAGACGGCGCCAAGTGGATGTGCTCGCCGCCGCAGCGGACCTCCGAGGACCAGGACGCGCTGTGGCAGGCGCTTTCGGACGGCACGCTCGACCTGATCAGTTCGGACCACGCCCCCTACCGCTTCGACGAAACCGGCAAGCTCGCCGCCGGCCCGGACGCTCGCTTCGATCAGATCGCCAACGGCCTGCCGGGCCTCGAAACCCGCCTGCCGCTGATCTTCGACGCGCTCGTCACCAAGGGCCGCGGCAGCCTGCAGGACCTCGCCCGCCTCACCGCCACCGCGCCCGCCGAGATCTACGGCCTGCCGGACAAAGGCCGCCTCGCCGCCGGCTACGACGCCGATATCACCCTTTGGGATCCGCACCGCAGTTACGCCTACGGCGCCAACGACCTGCACGACAATGTCGGCTATAACCCCTGGGCGGGCCATTCGATCACCGGTTGGCCCATCCGCACCTACCTCCGCGGCCAACTCATCGCCGACAATGGCCAGTTCCTCGGCACCCCCGGCGCCGGCCGCAGGATCGACCGCCCCACCGCAGGACCGAATACATGACCAACCGCCCCACCGCGCCGAACCAACTGGCGATCACCTTCCTCTACTACCGCGACCTGCCCACCGCGATGGCGTTCTACGAAAACATCCTCGGCCTGCCGCTCGCCATCGATCAGGGCTGGTGCAAGATCTACCGAATCGCCGACGGGGCGCATGTCGGCCTCGTCGACGAAACCAAGGGCATGAACAGCTGGACGCCCGAAAAACCCGTCCAGCTTTGCATCCGTGTGCCGGATGTCGACGCGTGGTTCGCCTACGCCCAGGGGAAAGCCCTACCCAACCTCAGCGAGCTTTTCGTCAACGACGAAATCGGCATCCGCGCCTTCGTCTTCGACGACCCCGAGGGCTACCAAATCGAAATCCAATCCGCCACGCGGGCGGGGGCCTAGGTGGACAAGTCCCTCATCGTCATCAATCCGAACTCGTCCGAGACCGTTACCGAGGGCATCGACGCCGCGATCGAGCCACTCCGCTCCCTCGGCATCCCGATCCGCTGCGTCACGCTGACCGAGGGCCCACCCGCCATCGAATCGCAACGCCAGGCCGACCTCACCATCGCCCCGATGCTCGCCCTCGCCGAAACCTTGGAACCGCAGGCACTGGGCTACGTCATCGCCTGCTTCGGCGACCCGGGGCTTCACGCCCTGCGCGACCAAGTCGGCCTGCCCGTGGTCGGCATCCAAGAGGCCGCCGTTGCTGCCGCGCTGCAGCTTGGCCAGCGCTTCGGCATCATTTCGATTCTAAGCGCCTCGATCCCGCGCCACATGCGCAGCCTCGGCGCCATGGGCGTGACCGACCGCCTCGCCGGCGACCGCGCGCTAGGCCTGGGCGTGGCGCAACTCGCCGACTCAAAGGCCACGCAGCAGGCTATGATCGACACCGGCCGGGTACTGCGCGACCATGACGGCGCCGACGTGCTGATTATGGGCTGCGCCGGGATGGCCGGCTACCGCGGCGCGCTGCAGGACGCCACAGGCCTGCCGGTGGTCGAGCCCTGCCAGGCCGCCGCCGCTCAGGCCATCGGCCAGATCACGCTCGGCCTCAGCCACAAAGGACAGACCCATGCTCGATGAAACCGCCAAGGGCGTCTTCACCATCGCCGTCACGCCGTTTCTGCCCGACGGCGCCTTGGACCTCGACAGCGTCGACCGCATGGTCGATTTTTACGCCGAGAAGGGCGCGACCGGCCTGACGATCCTCGGCATGATGGGCGAGGCCGGAAAGCTGTCGGCCGCCGAGTCCGAGGCGGTCGTGAAGCGGGTCGTGGCGCGCACCGATCTGCCGGTGGTGGTCGGCGTCTCGGCGCCGGGCTTTGCGCCGATGCAAACGCTGGCGGCCGAGGCGATGGCGGCCGGCGCGGCGGGCGTCATGGTCGCACCGCACCACACGCTGAAGACCGACGGCCAGATCATTGGCTACTATCACTCCGTGGCCGAGGTCCTGGGCGATGCGCCCTTCGTCCTGCAGGACTTCCCGCTGGTCACCGGGGTCGTGGTGCCGGTAGAGGTGATCCTGAAGATCGTCGAAGACTGCCCGACCTGCGTGATGCTGAAGCACGAAGACTGGCCTGGGCTTGACAAGATCAGCGCGCTCCGTGCCGCGTCCGAGGGCGGCGCGCGGCGCATCTCGATCCTCTGCGGCAATGGCGGGCTCTATCTGACCGAAGAAATGCTGCGCGGCGCCGACGGGGCGATGACCGGCTTCGCCTATCCCGAGATGATGGCCGATGTGGTGAGCGAGATGCAGGTCGGCGACGTCGCCCGGGCGCGTGACATCTTCGACGCCTACCTGCCGCTCGTGCGCTACGAAAGCCAGCCCGGCATCGGCCTTGCGATCCGCAAGCACACCCTGGCCAGGCGCGGCGCCATCGCGCATCCCACGGTCCGCAAACCCGGGCCGGGCCTGTCGGCGGCGGCGGAGACCGAAGTGGCCGCCCTGGTCGAGCGGCAGGAACGCCGCCTCGCGCAACTGGGCTGACCGCTGCGTATCGGTCTCTTGCGAACCTTCATTGCGGACGAAAAACTCCGGGTATTCGCCAAGCAAGGTGCCCCTACCGCGCCAACGCCGCATCCAGCCGGTCGAGGGCAAAATATGGCGCCAGCAGCGTCCGCAGCTCTGCCCGCCGCGGCGCCTTGGGGTCGAATAGGGCGTAGCACAGGTAGTCCTCGATCAACGCCGCCTGTTGCTCGTAACCGTATTCCAGGAACCCCGCGCCCGGTTCGGGGACGTAGAAATAGGGGTCCGCGTTGGTCAGGCTCTCCAGTGCAGCCGAGCCAGGCCGATACCCCGTGACCGCCCGGTTCTGCCACTGCCAGACATGCACTAATTCGTGTGCCATGATCAGCGCTTGCGGCAGCAGCACCGTATCGGGCCAGCCGGGCATCGTGTCTGCGCGGTAGAAGTCGGACATCACATGTACCCGGTTCCGGACCGCAAAGGCCGGCGGCGGTCCCGGCTCCAGCCCCGTCTCGACCCGGTCGCAAACCCCTGGCCGCGGCTCGATCTTTCCGGACACCTTCGGCAGGGGTTTCGCCCGGGTGGTCGCCGGAAACACCCCGAGCCCTTGCGCCACCCGTGTCTGTTCCAAATCCAGCCCGTCGCCGAACAGGTCCGCCGCGAACGCCCGCTCGCCCTCGGCCAGGGGCCGCGCGCAGCCCGCCAGCAACAGGGCCGCAAGCAGAAGGGCGAGCCGCACCGTCACCGCATCACAGCATCGCCGGCACCACCAAATCCGGCGGGCGGTGGCCGTCAGCAAAGGTCTTGACGTTGATGATCACCTTCTCGCCCTGTTCGATCCGGCCCTCTTCGGTGGCGGATCCCATATGCGGCAGCAGCACCACGTTGTGCAACTCCCGCAGCCGCGGATTGATGTCGGTGCCGTGTTCGTAGACGTCGAGCCCCGCGCCGGCGATTTCGCCCGATCGCAGCATCCTGGTCAGTGCGTTCTCGTCGATCACCTCGCCGCGGCTGGTGTTGACGATCACCGCCGAGGGCTTCATCAGCTTCAGCCGCCGCGCGTTCATCAGATGGAAGGTCGAGGGCGTGTGCGGGCAATTCACCGAAATGATGTCCATCCGGCTGACCATTTGGTCGAGGCTGTCCCAATAGGTCGCCTCGAGTTCGGTCTCGATCTCGGGGCGCAGCCGCTTGCGGTTGTGGTAGTGGATCTGCATCCCGAACGCCTTGGCCCGCCGTGCCACGGCTTGGCCGATCCGACCCATGCCGAGGATGCCCAACCGGCGTCCTCCAACCCGGCCGCCCAGCAGCGCAGTCGGCGCCCAGCCGGCCCAGCTGCCGGCCTGCATGATCGCCAGCCCCTCGGGGATCCGCCGTGTCACCGCCAATATCAGCGCCATCGTCATGTCGGCGGTGTCCTCGGTCATCACGCCCGGCGTGTTGGACACCAAGATCCCGCGCTGCCGCGCCGTCTGCACATCGATATTGTCCACCCCGGCGCCGAAATTGGCGATCAGCTTCAGCTTGTCGCCTGCCTGCGCCAGAAGCCCCTGGTCGATATGGTCCGTAATCGTCGGCACCAGAACGTCTGCGCGCCGCATCGCCGCCGCCAGCGCCTCGCGCCCCCAGGGCCGGTCGTCGTCGCGCAACTCAGCGTCGAAGAGCTCGGTCATCCTGGTTTCGACCACTTCGGGCAACCGTCGCGTTACGACAACACTCAGACGTTCAGAGGCCATGCAGGCGTTCCTCTCGCTTCCCTTTCGATGCGCGCAGGGGCAGAGTTACAGCAACCGGCGCGCGGCACAACCGGAACTCGGGGGTCGCAGCGTCGGACGGGTCAAAACGACCCAGAGGCAAGACGAGGCAGATCGTGCGGTTTCGCGGCGGCAAAGACCGGGTTCTTCCGGGCGTGGCGGGTATCCTGCTGGCCGCGGTTTTGGCGTTTCCGGCGCTCTCGACCGAGCGTGGGTCGGTCACCAACCTGCCGATCCCGCGTTACGTGTCGCTGAAGGCCAGCGAAGGCAACGTGCGCCGCGGGCCCTCGCTCAGCCACCGCATCGACTGGGTGTTCAAGCACCGCCACATGCCGCTGAAGGTCACCGGCGAATACGGCCACTGGCGCCGCGTGGTCGACCGCGACGGCGCAGGCGGCTGGGTGCATTACTCGCTTCTGTCCGGTGCCCGCACGGTGATCGTCGAGCGCGATATGCTGCCCTTGCTGATGAAGCCCGACGCCGGCGCTCCGGTGAACGCCCGGGCCGAGATCGGCGTTGTCGCGCGGCTGGACGAATGTGCCGGCGACTGGTGCAAGATCCGCGCCGAGCGCCACCGCGGCTGGGTGCCGCGCGCCGCGCTGTGGGGCGTGGCGCCGCGCGAGACCGTGGAGTAGCCGGGCATGAACCAGTTGCGATCGCCCTTCGTGATTCGCCGCGGCGCGACCGCGGTCAATTCGCTGGTGATCCACGCCGCAGACGGCTGGTACGACTCGATCAAGGCCGACAAGTTCGACTTCTTCACCAAGCTCGTGCGCCACGCCACCGGCCAGGGCCTGGCTACCCGGGTCGTCGCGGCCGAGGGCAGCGCGGCGAAGCTGCTTCTGGAACAGGACGACATCCACATCGTCGTCGGCGACCTGCCGGGCTACGGCCGCGGACGGCTGCACGCGATGCCGACCTATGTCTGGGGGTTTTGGTACCTCGACGAGGTCGGCGTGCACTGGAACTCGTCCCTGCGTTTCGCCCGGTTCTGCCCCGACGAGGTCGATTTCGACAAGGCCGAGTACTTCTTCAACGGCGTCACCGGCTACATGCTGCGCGAGAACGTCTCGACGATCCCGCAGGAAGTGCGCATGAAGAACCCGATGCAGGACGCCGCCGCGGTGGTCTATTGCCAGGAAATCGAGGGCGCCGCCGACCGCAGCCACTATCTGACGACCGAGCAGATGATCCGCATCACCGCCAGCACCTGCGCGGACGAGAAGGTCTATGTCAAACCGCACCCGAACCAGTCGAAACTGGTGCGCAAGGCGATCATGGACATCGCCGCCGACTACCAGAACGTGGTGGTCTCGGACGCCTCGATCCACGACTTGACCGATGCCAGCCGCATGGTGGTGACGCAGAACTCGGCCGCCGGGTTCGAGGCGCTGATGCAGCGCCGCTGCGTGATCACCTGCGCCAAATCCGATTACTGGCACGCCACGCTGACGCCGAAGCGCGACGGCGACCTGCGCGAGGCGCTGCAATTCGGCCCCGAGGCGATAGCTGATTTTCCGTTCGAGAAATACTTATATTGGTTCCTGGACCGGAACTGCCTGGAACCCGCCAAGGATGAATTCGTCAAACGCGCCTGGGCGCGGATCAAGGACAAGGCGTTTCTCTGATCGCCGGGCGCGGGCCCGGTGACCGGGCCGTCGGCGCATCGGCTGAACCGCTCTGCCGGGCTGATGTCGGCCGGCGTGGCGCTGGTTCTGGTGCTGGCCAAGCTCTGGGCCCTGGGTCAGACCGGCGCTCTGTCGGTCGCCGCCAGCCTCGCCGACAGCGCGCTCGACCTAATGGTGTCGCTTGGCGGACTTGCGGCGATCCTCTATGCCGCGCGACCGCCGGACGAGGACCACGCGTTCGGACACAGCTCGGCCGAGGATCTCGCCGCACTCGGTCAATCGGTGGTGATCCTGGTCTCGGCCGGCGTGATCGCCTTTGCCGCCGTGGCGCGTCTTCTGGCCGGCCCGCCCGGGCCGATCCGGTCCGAGGCCAGCGGCATCGCCGTGATGGGCTTGTCGATCGCGCTGACCCTGGCGCTGGTTCTGTGGCAGCGCCGGGTGATCCGGTCGACCGGCAACCGCGTGGTGCGGGCCGACCAGCTGCACTACATGGGCGACCTGATCCCCAATGTCGGAGCGATCCTGTCGCTGGCGGCCTCCGCCTGGCTCGGCCTGGGGCAGATCGACAACATCGTCGCGCTCGGCGCGGCGGCGATGCTGGTGGCGGGCTCGCTTCGGATCGGCAAGGGCGCGTGGGACGCGCTGATGGACCGCTCGGCTGACCCGGCGATGATCGCCGGGATCGAGGCGCTCGCCCGCGACTGGCCTGGGGTGCGGGGGTTCCACGACCTCAAAACCCGCACCGCCGGCAGCCGGGTCTTCGTCAACCTGCATATCGAGCTCGACGGCGCCCAGAGCCTCGAAGACGCGCATGCCACTGGCGCCGCCCTGCGCCGCGCCATCGTTGCGGCCTATCCGCAGGCGGATGTGATCATCCACAAGGATCCGGCGGGCGTTAGCGTCCATCCCGAAGATACCCGCCGCGCCCGCGACCCGTTGCAGGAAGGAGCCCGCGATGACATCCCATGAACGCTGGGACGTTGCCCTGAGGATCTTGTTCGCCGTGATCGGCGGGCTCTTCACTCTGTTCGTCTTCCTTCTCGCGCAGCATCAACGGACCATCGCCGACGAGACGGCTGCGTTGGCGGCGGAAGAACGAAAGCTCGCACAAGCGCGCGAAATCGACCTGCGAGAGCGCACATCGCTCTTGGGGTCCGACGCGCTGATCCAGGCCTTCATCGGCGCCGACATCACCAGCGCCTGCCACGCCTTCCGGGTCTTGTCGGGGATGAGCCAGGCGGCCAGCGACGAGGGCTTGGAGGTTTTGCCACAGCAAGTCGCGCAAATCCTCGCGGCGCGCCGCAACATCGGCACCGACTGCACATTGGAAGCCGAAACCAGCTTGGGTGCGGCATCCTTCGATCTGGCGGAGCTGCGGGTCGAAGAGGCCGCAAGCATCGGCACGCCGCAGCCGGCCGCGGACAGCCAGGACAACTGGTTTCCGGTGGTTTTGTCGCTGAAGATCTCGACGCCGAACTCACTGGCGAGGGCGCAGGCCTTCGCCGACTCGGTGGATGACAGGTTGTCGAGAACCGGTGATTCAGAGGTGCCGAAGGCCAGGATTTGGGAGACACAGATCAGCCGAAGCTATGCCGTCACGCTTGGCGGTCCGGCGTCCCGGGAGGTTGCCGACCGTCTGGTAAAGCTCGCCAGAGAGCAAGGCGTCGCCGACGATGCCTTTGCGCAGCAGAACAAAGGTTGGGTGGATGTCGAGCGGCAGGCCGACCCGGTCACCGAGGTCCCGCTCGCGGGCTTCGACATCTTCGTTCACCTGCCCGCTGATCGGGATTCGCCGGAACGGCGCCGTTTCCTGCTGGCGGGCCTGGCCGCCTTGGGCGGCAACGTCCGCGGCTTCGACACCCAGGTCAATCGGTTCGGGATCGGCGTCGACCACCTTGCCGGCAACCCGCAGTCAGAGACGGCGGCACGCGCCGTCAGCGATTTCCTGGCCGGCGATCCGGCATCCGGCACTCCCCAGCCGCGGCCCTTGAAAACGCTTGGAAGTCCATCGACGGCCGCGACGACCTTGGGGCTTTGGCTGGACGGTTAAGCAGTGACCGGAGCGGTCGGCTCAAACAGCCCCCGCCCCTTCAGCAAGGCCTCCACACCCGGCATCTTGCCGCGGAATTTTCGGTAGAGAACGTCGGCCTCTTCCGACCCGCCCGCCGACAGGATGAAGCGTTCGAGCTTGCCCGCCATCTGGGCATCGAACGGCCCGCCCGCCTCTTCGAAGGCCTCGAAGGCGTCGGCATCCATCACCTCGGACCACATATAGCTGTAATATCCGCTCGAATAACCGTCGCCGGCGAAGACATGAGCGAAATGCGGCGTGGCGTGGCGCATCCCGATCGCCCGCGGCATGCCGATCTCGTCCAGGATCTCCGCCTGCCGCGCCATCGGGTCCTCCGGCGCCGCGCCTCGATGAAATGCAAGATCGACCAGCGCCGAGGCCACGTACTCGACCGTCTGGAACCCCATGTCGTAGGTCGTGGCGGCCAACAGCCGGTCGAGCAGCGCCGGCGGCATCGGCGCCCCGGTCTCGGCATGGGTGGCGAATTCGGCCAGCACCTCGGGCACCTCCAGCCAATGCTCGTAAAGCTGGCTCGGCAGTTCGACGAAATCGCGCGCGACGCTGGTCCCCGAGATCCGCTGATAGGTCACGTCCGACAGCATCTGATGCAGCGCGTGGCCGAATTCGTGGAACAGCGTGCGCGCGTCGTCGTAGCTCAGAAGCGCCGGCTGCCCCGGCTCGGGCTTGGCGAAGTTGCAGACGTTGACCACGATCGGGCGGATGTCGCCGGCCAGCTTCTGCTGCTGCCGGAAGGACGAACACCAGGCGCCCGACCGCTTCGACCCCCGCGCGAAGTAGTCGCCGACGAAGACCGCCAGGTGGCGGCCGTCGCGCGTCACCTCCCAGACCCGGACGTCGGGGTGATAGACCGGCACCTCGGCAGGCGCGAAAGCCAGGCCGAAAAGCCGCCCGGCACAGGCGAAGGCCGCCTCGATCATCCGGTCGAGCTGCAGGTACGGCTTCAGTTCGGCCTCGTCGAGGTCGTGTTCCGCCTTGCGCCGCTTTTCGGCGTAATAGCGCCAGTCCCAAGGTTCCAGATCGCCGTTGATCCCATCGGCATGCAGCATTTCGGTCAGCACCGCCGCATCGGCCTCGGCCGCCGCCCGCGCCGGCCGCCAGACCTGCATCAACAGCTTTTCGACGGCGTCTGGCCTCTTCGCCATTTCCGTCTCGAGCTTGTAGTCGGCGAAGCTTTCGTAGCCCAGCAAGGCGGCCCGTTCCTGGCGTAACTCCAGCGTCTCTGCCGCGATCGCGCGATTGTCCGTCTCGCCACCATTGGCGCCGCGCAAGGTCCAGGCCGCGTAGGCCGCCCGCCGCAGGTCGCGCCGCGGCGAGAACTGCAGAAACGGCACGATCAGCGACCGCGACAGGGTCACGGCCGGCCCGTCGAAGCCCTTTTCGGCGCCCGCCGCCCGCGCGCTCGCTACCACGAAATCCGGCAAGCCCTCGAGGTCGTCGTCGGCAAGCTCCAGGGCCCAGCCGCGTTCGTCCGCCAAGAGGTTCTGGGTGAACTGCGTGCCCAGCACGGCCAGCCGCTCTTTCACCGCGGCCAGCCGGTCGCGCGCCGCGCCCTCCAGCCGCGCGCCCGACCGCACGAAACCGCGGCGGGTTAGGTATAGAACCCGCTGCTGCTCGTCGGTTAAATCCAGCGTCTCGCGGGCCTGCCACAGCGTCTCGATGCGCTCAAACAGCGGCCGGTTCATAGTAATCTCCGAAGCGTATTGCGCCAGCTTCGGCGAAAACGCCCGCTGCAACGCCTCGCGCTTGGGATTGCTATCGGCGCCGGCGAGGTTGAAGAATAACGAAAGCACCCTGTCGAGCGTCGCATCGGCCTGCTCCAGCGCCTCGATGGTGTTGGCAAAGCTTGGCGCCTCGGCCTGCGCCGCGATCCGGTCGATTTCCGCGCGGGCCTGGGCCAGGGCCGTCTCGAAGGCCGGCTCGAAATCGTCGTCCGAGATCGCGTCGAACGGGGCGATCCGGAATGGGGTGTCCCAGTCCTGAAGCAGCGGGTTGGTCATCGGGGCGGCTCCTGTGGTTTCGGTCGGATATAGTGCGGGATCGGGCGGTTGGCAGGGCATGGGGCGGCGGGATTCGATCTGGTGCGGAGGTTAGAGAATTATCACTGGCGCGGAATCAAGGCGCGAAGCGCCGCCGCGCCATCGCCGACCCGCCCGGGTGGGGCGGCGATTGGTCGAAGCGCCCGCACCGCGTGACGTCCTACGGACTCGACAGCCATTAAGTGCCACCGTGCAGAGGTCAGTTCGCCACCCCGCGGGTCGGCGATGGTGCGGCTTTTCGCCACTTGACCGACGTCCGACCCGGCCCGTTGCGACCGCCCAGCGAACCGTCCTGCCCGGCACCCGGCCCGACCGGCCCTATTGCACGGTGATGGTGATCACCTCCGACACGACCGGCGGGTCGTGCGGCACGTGGCCGGCATCTCCGAGCACAAGTTGCAGCGTGTGGCTGCCCGGCGCGAGGTCCAGCGTGATCTCGGTCTGCCCGCCGCCGAAATGCTTGTGGTTATCGTCGTTCGGCAGCGCCAGTTCGAACTCTTCGGCCCCGAATTCGCCCTCGCCCAGCGGCGGTCGGTCGATCAGCAAATGATGGTGGCCGGTGTTTTCCTTCTCGGTCCCCGCCGGAGCGACACCCATGCCCGACAGCCCGAAATTGATCGTCACCGGGCTCGACACCGTGGCGCCGTTTTCGAGGCCCACGAAATAGACCATGGCGCCTTCGGGCGACATCGTGTCCTGGGCAACGACGGGGGTCGCGGCGAGTAGCGCCGCAGCGATAAGCATGCGCATGATTGTTCCTCCTTCAATCGTCGATGACTATAGCGTGGCGCGCCGTACAGTCCAAACTCACGCCTGCTGACGCGCTCGCAACCGCCGTTCCAGCCGCCGCAGCGCCAGCGACAGCGTGACGGTCATCATCAGATAGATCAGCGCGACCACGTTATAGGTCTCGAAATAGCGGAAATTACCCGCCGCCGTGACCTTGCCGAGCTGGGTGATGTCGCTGACGCCCAGGACCGAGACCAGCGACGAATCCTTGACCATGGCGACGAAGTCGTTGCCCAAGGGCGGCAGGATCATCCGGAACGCCTGTGGAAACACGATCAGCCGGAACCGCAGCCAGCCGTTCAGGCCGAGCGCCTCGGCGGCCTCGATCTGACCCTTGTCGACCGATTGCAGGCCGGCGCGGAACACCTCGGCGATGAACGCCGAATAGCCGATCGTCAGCGCCAGGATCGCGCGCCACAAGAGCGGAAAGTCACGGGTGCGGATCGGGTCGAGGCCGACGGTCTCGGCAACCCAGTTCCAGCCGGCGACCAGCGCCGGGGCCAACACGAAGGCCACGTACAACAGCAGCACGATGATCGGGATGCCGCGGACGATCTCGATATAGAACCGCGCGATCTGACGCAGGATCAGCGACCGCGACAGGCAGGCCACCGCCAGGAGAAGCCCAATCACACAGGCCGCGCCGAAGCCCACCAGGGTGACGAAGACGGTGATGCCGACGCCCTTGGTCAGGGTCGCCAGCACCTGGGTATAGAGCTCATCGGCGACGATCCGGTAGATGAAATAGGCCGCCAGCGCCCCGGCGAGCACCAGCCACCAGGGAAAGTCGCCGTCGTCCTGCGGCTCGGGGATCACGGGCGCAGGCTCCGGGCCAGACCCGGGGTGGCTTGCCGGGAATTCAGAGGCGCGCGCCCTGCCGCTTCGCGGCTGATCTCGTAAAGCGGCGGGGTCCGGCGAAACCGTCTCCCGCGCGGATTATCCCTCCGGCCAACGCCAACACATTTCTGTACCGTACAGGCGGAAGATGGGCAGGAATGCGATGACACGGATCGGTGTAGAGCGGACGTCGGTTCATTGCCCTCGGGAACGGAATCAAGGCGCGCAGCGCCGCCGTGCCCATCGCCAACCCGCCCCGGTGGGGTGGCGATTTGTCTAGCTTCGCAGATCGCTCGATGTCCTGCGGACTCGACCACCATAAAGTGCCGCCGATCAGAGGTCGGCTCGCCACCCCGCGGGTCGGCGACGGCCACGGCTCCCTGCCAGACCCCAACGTCCGCTCGCGGCCGAAGGCCACCGCTCAGCCCTTTCGTCCGAGGCCATCGTGCTCCAACGGCTCGGGGCTCCGCCCGTTCGCGGCTGAAGTCGTCCACTGGACGACTTCCGAGACGCCGCTGCCTGACGGCCCGGGGCTTCGCCCGTTCGGCGCTGAAACGCTCCACTGGAGCGTTTCCAAGCCGCGCCTCACCCACCCAGCTTGTAGTCCAGGAACCACTTCGTGTTCAGCGCATCGATGGTGCCGTCGTCCTTCATCGACTGGATCGCCGCGTTCATCGGCTCCACGAGGTCCGAGCCCCTGGGGAAGATGAACCCGAAATCCTCGGTCCCAAGCTTCTCGCCGACGATCTTCAGCCCGCCGTCCGAGGCCTCCACATAGCCCGCGCCCGCCGTCCCGTCGGTCAGCACCAGATCCACGTCGCCCGCCTTCAGCGCCTGCACCCCGGCGCCGAAGGTCTCGAACAGTTTGATCCGCGGGTTCGCCTCGTCGCCGTCGAGCACGTCGTAGACGCCCACATAGAACGGCGTCGTGCCCGGCTGCGCGGCCATCAGCAGGTCGTCATCGGCGGCAAAGGACGCCGCGTCGGCGAACCGCGCCTCGTCGCCGCGCACCATCATCACCATCTCGGAACGCATATAGGCGTCCGAGAAATCCACCATCTCGGCCCGGTCCTCGCGGATCGTGATGCCGGTCATGCCCAGATCGTACTGCCCCTCGCTGACCGCCGGGATCATCGCGTCCCACGAGATGTTCTGGTACTCGACCGCGATGTTCAGCCGCTCGGCGATCTCGGCCATGGCGTCGTATTCCCAACCGATCGCGTCGCCCGAGCCCGGATCGACGAATTGCAGCGGCGGATAGGCGTTCTCGGTCACCACGACGACGGTGCGCCCGCCCAGATCCGGCAGATGCCCGCCCGCTTCGGCCGCGGACATCGACACGACAGCCGCCAATCCGGCGGCAACGGCACTCCATTTCATGGCAGCTCTCCCAATAAAGACCTGGACAGACTAGGCCCGCCCGCCCGATCCTGTCCAGAACAAGGGCCTTCTTCTCGTCTCAAATACTCAGACCACACCCCGCACGGCGCCTGAACGACACGTCGCCTGGCAACTGGCAAGACAAGCGCGCGGTAGCGCACAATTGGATCAGCCTTCGCCGCAGACCGGGCAGTCTGCCCGCCGCGACAGCGCCATCACCCGGGTCTCGCCGTAAAGCGCGTCGTAGATCAGCATCCGCCCGGCCAGGGTCTCGCCGGCGCCGACCAAGTGCTTCACCGCCTCCACCGCCATCATCGCGCCCACGACGCCGGGCAGTGGCCCAAGGACGCCGGCCTCGGCGCAGGACGGCGCCAGCCCCGGCGCCGGCGCTTGCGGGAAAATGCATTGATAACAGGGACTTCCGCGTGCCGGATCGTAGAGGCTGATCTGCCCCTCCCACTGCGACAGCGCTGCCGCCACCAGCGGTACGGACGCCACGGCGCAAACCCGGTTGGCCAGATAGCGGGTGTCGAAATTGTCGCTCCCGTCGAGCACCAGATCGTACTCGGCCACCAAATCGGCCGCGATGTCGTCGGTCAGCCGCCGGTTGTAGGGCCGTACCGTCACATAGGGGTTGACCGCCCGCATCCCGATCTCGGCGGAAAACACCTTCGGCATACCGAGGCGCTCGTCGGCATGGATCACCTGGCGTTGCAGGTTGGCGTTTTCGACCGCGTCGTCGTCGATCACGCCGATGGTGCCGACCCCGGCCGCCGCCAGGTACAGCATCGCCGGCGAGCCCAACCCGCCCGCGCCCACCACCAGCACCTTCGCCGCCTTGAGCCGCTTCTGCCCCGGTCCACCGATCTCGCGCAGGACGATGTGGCGGGCGTAACGCTCCAGCTCGGCGCCCTGAAACGCGCCCGGCGCTGCCGCCTCGGCCTCCGGCTGCGCGCGCCGCTTCACCGCGCCCAGCACGCTGCGATAGCCGAAGACCACCAGCCCCAAGACCCCAAGCACCAGCCATTCCGACAAGGTCCCGCCCATCGCCCGCTGCAGCGGATGGCCCGCCGGCACCACGACCAGCATCGCCAGCACCGCCACATACAATAGCAGGATCATCAGCCAGCGTGCCCGGGCCGGCGCGTTCAGCGCCCGGCCGAGCCCCCAAAGCCCGGCGGCGAGGACCAGGAAATAGACCATCAGCCGCGCCCGGTGGACCCGAACCCGCCCGCGCCCCGGGGCGTGTCGCTCAAATCACCCGCCACCTCGAACCGGGCCCGCGCGACCGGCGCCACCACCATCTGCGCGATCCGGTCGCCGTGGCCGACCACGTAGGGCTCCTTGCCGAGGTTCACCAAAATCACCCCCAGCGGCCCGCGATAATCGCTGTCGATGGTGCCGGGCGTGTTGACCAGGGTGATCCCGTGCCGCAGCGCCAGGCCGGAGCGCGGCCGGATCTGCGCCTCGAACCCCTCCGGGATCTCGACCCGCAGCCCGGTCGGCACCAGCACTCGGTCGAGCGGCTCCAACATGATGCCCTCGCCGCGGGTCGCAAACGGCAGGTTCGCCCGCAGATCCGCCCCCGCCGCGCCGGCCGTGGCGTAGTCCGGAAGCGGCACCGAGCGGTCGGCGCCGTCCTCCCATGTCACCCGCAGGACCGGGCCGGTCACGCCAAAGCCTCGGCGATCTTCGCGGCGAGCCGTGCCGCCACCTGGTCCTTGCCCATCCGCGGCCAGGCCTCGGCGCCCGCGTCGGTAATCAGCGTCACCGCGTTCTCGGTCCCGCCCATGATTCCGGTCTCGGGCGAGACGTCGTTCGCCACGATCCAATCGCAGCCCTTGCGCGCCCGCTTCGCGGTGCCGTGCGCCACCACATCCTCGGTCTCGGCGGCAAATCCCACCACCAGTGCCGGCCGCCCGTCGCCGCTCTGCGCCACGCTCGCCAAAATGTCGGGGTTCTCGGCGAACTCCAGCACCGGCAGCGCGCCGCCGTCCTTCTTGATCTTCTGCGGGCGCTTCTCGGCCATACGCCAATCCGCCACCGCCGCCGCGAAGACCCCGGCATCCGCCGGCAGCGCCGCCGTCACCGCGTCGAGCATCTGCTGTGCGGTCTCGACCCGCACCACAGTCACGCCCTCGGGCGGCGGCACGGCGGCGGGCCCGGTGACGAAGGTCACCTGCGCCCCCAGTGCCGCCAGCGCCCGCGCAATCGCAGTTCCTTGAGCGCCCGAGGACCGGTTGGCGATATAGCGCACCGGGTCGATCGGCTCGTGCGTCGGGCCCGAGGTCACCACGATGTGCCTCCCCTTCAGCGGCCCGTCCATCAGCGCCGCCTCGACTGCGGCGACGATCTCCAATGGCTCCGCCATCCGACCGGGCCCGTACTCGCCGCAAGCCATGTCACCCTCGGTCGGGCCCACCACCAGCACGCCGTCGCCGGTCAGCGTTGCCAGGTTGCGCTGCGTCGCGGGGTGCTGCCACATCCGCACGTTCATCGCCGGCGCGATCAGCACCCGCTTGTCGGTGGCCATCAGCACGGTCGAGGCCAGATCGTCGGCATGTCCGCCCGCCATCTTCGCCATCAGATCGGCGGTGCAGGGCGCCAACACCAGCAGATCGGCGTCGCGGGATAGCTCGATATGCCCCATCTCGGCCTCGTCGGTCAGATCGAAGAGGTCGCTGTAGACCTTCTCGGCCGCGAGCGCACTCGCCGATAGCGGCGTCACGAACTCGGTCCCCGCGCGTGTCAAAACCGGCACCACCGAGGCGCCGCGCTCGCGCAGCCGCCGGATCAGATCGAGCGCCTTGAACGCCGCGATCCCGCCGCCGATGATCAGAAGTATGCGTTTGCCGCCCAGCATGACCGCCCTCCGCCTCCCGTCTTAGGCGCATCCCTGGGGCGAGACAATGGGACGACGATGGCCGAAACAGACCTGACCACGACGCTGAACGCCCCCTCGACACGGGGTGGAGGGCGCTGCAGAAACCCGCCACCCCGGCCGAAACAACCCGCTTCACCGACCGCATCCGCATCGAGGCCGGCCTGCTGACGTCGCTGATCCACCCCCGGACCCGCGCCTTCCATGCCCACCGCCAACGCCGCTGGCACCGGCTGATCGCCAACGGGTTCGATCTGGAGTCATAGGGCGGGGGGTGGGACGGCAGACCTAGGGTTGCGGGTGAGTTGGTGCGACACCCCGGGCCGGGTTAATAGCGCCGCAGGCGCCCTGGCCCAGCGGCGGCCCGCCCCGGTGGGCTGCCGCTTTGGCCGCCACAAGCGCTCAGTTGATATGGAAGAGGTGCCTTGCTGCCATAAAGCACGCCGTTCATAGGTCGGTGCGGCATCCCGCGGGCCGCCGCTGGGCCGTGCGGGCAACGTACATTTTCACCTCTGGCGCTCCAGCTCGCCTTCACCGCTCGTCGAACACCGCGCAGGGGTCGTCGCGCTCGGCGGGGTCGGTGACCAGCCAGTAGTCGTAGGGCACCGCCTCGCCCGGCACCGATTCGAACTGCGCCACCGTGATCACGTCAAGCTCCGGCGCCGCGAATTCCAGCGCCCGCGGGATGCCCCAGTCCTCGCGCGCATGCCCGTTGCCGGTGATCACCGCCACCGGTCCGCCGGTCTCGGCCACCGCCGCAATCACCGCGCGGGCGAGGCCGGCGTCGCGCAGCCGTTGTGCCTCGACCATGCCGCCCAGCATCTCCTCGGGCAGCGCATCGCAATGCGCCGCCATCTGGCCGGCCTCGCGCGTGGCCTGTTCGCCGTCGTCGAGCGCTCGGTCGAGCCCGAAGAGCGCCGCCGAGCCACCCATCACGTCGGCCGCCCCGTCCGAGACCGCCGCGCGCACCAGGTCGCGCTCTACGGCGCCGCCGAAGAACACCGGCTGCTCGGCGGCCAGGAAGATCGGGTAGTACATCGAGAAATCCGGCCAGCCGCCGGCCTCCCACTGCAGCGCATGCTCCAGACGGTCCTCGGACGCCAAAAGCTCGGGCGTGATCCGCAAGGCCTGGCGCTCGGTCAGCATCTCGAAGACCAGCGCCTGCGCTCCCATCGTCGCCACCGCAATCGCCTGATGCGCGTGATGCGCCGGATTGTCGTGCAACTCCCCCAGAATCACCACGTCCGCTGGCGGCAACCGATAGAGCTCGCCGGTGTCGATCTGCTCGGCCGCGGCCGAAAACGAAACGGCCGCCAGAACCCCGGCGGCCGCGCATGAGGGGAGTGAACGTCTCATACGAGGAATTCGTGCACCTCTTTCGACTGTGCTTCAAGGCTCTTGCGCATCTTGCCAAACGCCGCAGCCTCAAGCTGCCGGACGCGTTCTTTCGACAGCCCCAACTCTTGCCCCAAAGACTCCAGCGTCCGCGGTTCCTCGCGCAGCTTACGCTCACGCACGATGAAGCGCTCGCGGTCGTTGAGGTTTTGCATCGCCGACACCAGCCAGCCGCGCAGCGTGTCGATGTCCTTGTCGTGCTCGACCGTCACCGACGCCTGTTCGCTTTCGTCTTCCAACGTCTCGATCCACTCCCGGCCTTCGTCGTCGGTCGACTGCGTGGCGTTGAGCGAGAAATCAGATCCGGCCAGGCGGCCTTCCATCATCTCGACGTCATGCAACGGCATGCCCACCTCGACGGCGATCATCTGCCGCAACTGATGCTTGTCGAGCCGTTCACCCACGGCCGCCGCCTCACGTTCCAGCCGCGCCTGCACCCGGCGCATATTGAAGAACAGCGACTTCTGCGACGAGGTCGATCCGGTCCGCACCATCGACCAGTTGCGCATCACGAAATCCTGGATCGAGGCTTTGATCCACCAGACCGCGTAGGTCGAAAATCGCACGCCGCGGTCGGGGTCGAATTTGTCGGCCGCCTTCATCAGGCCCAGCGACGCCTCTTGGATCAGATCGTTCATCGGCGCGCCGTAGCGCTTGAACTTCGCCGCCATCGAAATCGCCAGGCGCATATAGGCGGTGATCAGCCGGTGCAGCGCCTGCTCGTCGCGGCGGTCGCGCCAGGCATAGGCCAGTTCCAATTCCGTCTCGGCGTCCAGCAATTCCGCCTGCATCGCGCGGCGGGACAGAGACTGATCGACAAATCCATCAAGTGCCATGTCAAACCCCCCGGTCTTGGGCCAACCGTGACGGCCCTTACGTCCGAACTTTGTTATTGGTACGGAGAGGCCCCGGGGGTGGATCAGGAAAAAGATGAAAAAAACGTTGCCAAGGCGGACGGTGGTTCTAGGCGGTGCACGGTCGGGCAAGTCGTCCTTCGCCGAGCGCCTGGTGGAATTCTTCGACAAGCCAAAGGTTTACATCGCCACCGCCCAGGCCTTCGACGACGAAATGCGCGCCCGGATCGAAGAGCACAAGGACGCCCGCGGCCACGACTGGCGGTTGATCGAGGCGCCGATGAAGGGCGCCGCGGCCTTGGCGCAGGTCGGCCCCGACGAAGCCGTCCTCTTCGACTGCGCCACGATGTGGCTCAGCAACCAGATGCTGGCCGAGACTGACGTAACAGCGGCGCGGAAGGAACTGCTGCAGGCCGTGGCATCCTGCCAAGGCCAACTGGTCATCGTCTCGAATGAGGTCGGCCTCAGCGTCGTGCCCGACAACGCGCTCGCCCGCCGGTTCCGCGACGAACAGGGCGCGCTGAACGCGGCCCTGGCGGGCCAAGCCGATCTCGCCGTCCTGGTCGTGGCCGCGCTGCCGCTGATCCTGAAAGGCACGCTGCCAGAGGGTTTCGCGTGACCCGCTTCTGGTGGGTGCGCCACGGTCCGACCCACGCCAAGGGCATGGTCGGCTGGACCGATCTGCCGGCCGACCTCTCCGACACCGCCCAGATCGCCCGTCTCGCCGCCTTTCTTCCCGACGACGCCATCGTCATCTCCTCCGACCTGGCCCGCGCCGCCGCCACCGCCGACGCGATTGCAGACGGCCGCCCCCGCCTCGCCCATGACCCGGACTTGCGCGAAATCCACTTCGGCGCCTGGGAGATGAAACACCATACCGAGATCGAGGCCCACGACCCGCACCGCATCCGCGCCTACTGGGACCAGCCCGGCGACGTGCGCGCGCCCGGCGGCGAGACCTGGAACGAGGCGCTGACCCGCGTCTCCGCCGCCGTCGACCGCCTGATCGCCGCGCATCGGGGCGCCGACATTATCGCCGTTGCGCATTTCGGCGCGATCGTCACCCAGATCCAGCGCGCCCTCGACATCGAGGCCTACGACGCCTTCTCGCACCGCATCGACAACCTCTCGGTCACCCAGATCACCTTTGACGGCGCCTGGCATGTCGGGCCGATCAATCACATCCCGTGATCGCCGCCATCAGACCCTTTCGTTTCCCCTTGTGCGGCTATGAACCTAGAAGGCGTCCATGACGTACGAGCTTTTCATCGGCGACCGGTCCTATTCCAGTTGGTCCCTGCGCGGCTGGCTTTTGTTCGAACCCTTCGGCATCCCCGTCACGATCCGCCACATCGCGTTCAACGCCGGTCCGGTCGCGGAACAACTCAGCGATTTGCCCCCCGCCCAAACTGTCCCCGTGCTCCGCACGCCGGAAGGCGCGGTTGTCGCTGAAAGCCTCGCCATCGCCGAGGAACTTGCCACCCGCCACCCGGACGCGGGTCATTGGCCCGCCGATCCCCTGGCCCGCGCCACCGCCCGCGCTTTGGCGGCAGAGATGCATTCCGGCTTCGCTGCGTTGCGCGAGAATTGCCCGATGAACCTGCGTGCAGCCTATGCCGATTACGTGCCGCCCGAGGAGGTCCGCGAGGACCTCGCCCGGCTAGAGACGATCTGGTCCCACGCACGCGCCACCTGCCAGCCGGCCGGTCCCTGGCTCTGCGGTGACTACTCCACCGCCGACGTCTTCTTCGCCCCGGTCGCCGCCCGCATCGCCACTTATGGCCTGCCGGTCGGCCCCGAGGCCCAGGCTTACGTCGCTGCCCACCTCGCCGATCCCGCCGTCCGGCGCTGGCGTGCGATGGGCCTCGCCAAGGGCGACACCCTACCGTGGTACGCCCGCGACTACACCTTGACCGATTGGCCTGGCCCTGAACCGCTCCCCGCCACGCCCAGCGATGGCCCCAGCGAAAACACGGCTTGCCCCTATTCCGGCGAACCCGTGACCCATTTCTTGGAGCTCGACGGCCGCACCTTCGGCTTCTGCAACGCCTTCTGCCGCGACAAGACCATGGCAGACCCCGAGGCCTGGCCAGCCTTCACCCGGCTTCTGAACACGCCCTGATCTTCTTCTCGTCGGAAATACTCCGGGGGGTCCGGGGGGCTGGCCCCCCGGCGGATCGGAGCGCCGCAGGCGGTTCGACACGAAATTAACCGTTCCGAAACCGAATCCATGCCACTCGATCACGATAGTGCACGGGGGAGCAACAGCATGGTCGCGCGCGCTTACACGGTCGCCTTCGAAGGCGTCGACGCCCGCATCGTCGAAGTGCAATGCGCCGTCGCCCCCGGTCTGCCGGCCTTCAACCTCGTCGGCCTGCCCGACAAGGCGGTCAGCGAGGCCAAGGAGCGGGTCCGCGCCGCGCTGACCGCGATGTCCATCGCGCTGCCGTCGAAACGCATCACCATCAATCTTTCCCCCGCCGATTTGCCCAAGGAAGGCAGCCATTTCGACCTGCCGATCGCGGTCGCCCTTCTCGCCGCCATCGACATCCTGCCGCAGGACGACGTCGAGGCCACCGTGGCGCTCGGCGAGCTGTCGCTGGACGGCTCCCTGGTGCCGGTCATCGGCGCGCTGCCCGCCGCCATGGCCGCCGCCGAAGAGGACCGCGCGCTCTTGTGCCCCAAGGCCTGCGGGGCAGAGGCCGCCTGGGTCGGCGCCACCAAGGTCATCGCGCCCGCCAACCTGGCCGAGGCCGTCCAGCATTTCACCGGCCAGCGCATCCTCGATCCCGCCGATCCGGGCGAGGTCTCCGGCGACCCGTCGGCCCGCGACCTGCGTGACGTCAAGGGCCAGGAACGCGCCAAACGCGCCCTCGAGATCGCCGCGGCCGGGCGCCACCACGTGTTGATGGTCGGCACGCCGGGATCTGGCAAATCCATGCTCGCCGCGCGCCTGCCCGGCATCCTGCCGCCGCTTACGCCCCCTGAGGCTTTGGAAACCTCGATGATCCACTCCCTCGCCGGTCTGCTTGACGAGGGCGGCATTTCGCGCACCCGCCCGTTCCGTGAACCGCATCACACGGCGTCGATGGCCGCCATCGTCGGCGGCGGCCGCGGTGCGAAGCCCGGCGAAATCAGCCTCGCGCACAACGGCGTCCTCTTCATGGACGAGTTCCCCGAATTCCCCCGCGCCGTCCTGGAAACCCTGAGACAGCCGATCGAGACCGGGGAGGTCGTGGTCGCGCGCGCCAACGCCCACGTGAAATACCCGTGCCGTTTCATGCTCGTCGCCGCCGCCAACCCTTGCAAATGCGGCTACCTCTCCGATCCCGCCCGCGCCTGCGCCCGCGTGCCCCAGTGTGGAGAGGATTATCTTGGCCGCATCTCCGGTCCGCTGATGGACCGCTTCGATCTGCGCATCGAGGTACCTCCCGTTGCCTTCACCGACCTCGACCTGCCCGACAGCGGCGATCCGTCGGTGCAAGTTGCCGCCCGGGTCGCGGCCGCCCGCCAGGTCCAGGCAGACCGCTACGCCGACGTGCCCAACGCCCGCGTCAACGCCGATGCCGAGGGCCAAGCGTTGGAAGACATCGCCACCCCCGACCCCGAAGGCCGTGCGCTACTGACCCGTGTGGCCGAACGCTTCGGTCTCTCGGCGCGCGGCTACCATCGGGTCCTGCGCGTCGCCCGCACCATCGCCGACCTGGAATGCTCCGAGACGGTGCGCCAGCACCATGTCGCCGAGGCGGTCAGCTATCGCCTGATCGAGTCGCGCGAAGCGTTGCCGCAATGAACTCGGCCAGACGGCGCAAGGCCTCGTCCGCCTCGGGCAACCAGCCCTGGAAGATCGGCCAGACATGCGGCAGGTGGCCCCACAAATCGACCGTGACCTGCACGCCCTGGTGTCGCATCCGATCGGCCAAACGCAGCGTATCGTCGCGCAATATCTCAGTCCGTGCGGCCTGCAGGAAGATCGGCGGCGCGCCGGCGAACTCGGCGAACAACGGTGACGCACGCGGATCGGCCGGATCCTGCCCGGCCAGAAAGTGTCCCAACACCGTCTTGGCCTGTGACGCCGGCAGCAACACGTCGCGTTCGGCATTCGCGACAAAACTCTCACCTGACAGCGTCAAATCGGTCCAAGGAGAGAAGGCGAACGCGGCCGCAGGCCGCTCGCCGGTTTTCAGCAGGTCCGCCAGAAGCGCCAGCATTACCCCGCCGCCCGATGAATCGCCGCCCAGAACGATCCGTTCTGCCGCATAGCCCCGCGCCAGCAATCCCTGCCAGACCGCCCGCGCGTCCTCCAGCGAAGCCGGAAACGGATGCTCTGGCGCCAGCCGATAGTCCGGCAGAAACGCCCGGAGCCTGGTCATCTGCGCCAGCCGCGCTACCATCGCCCGGTGCGTGCGCGGGCTGCCGATCAGATGCGCCCCGCCGTGGATGTAGAGAAAAATCTCGGGCCGCGCTGGCCGCACCCACGCCCAGTCGCCCGGCACCCCGCCGACCTCGTCCGGCAGATAGCACGTGTAAGGTGGTGTCCGGAAATACCGCGCTGCCCGCTCGAAGGCGCGTCGCTCAAGGGCCGGGTCGGTCACCCGCGCCAGCCAGGGCTTTTCGACCCGCCGCAGAAATCCGTTTAGCAGCTGCCGCCGCAGGCTCACCCGCCGGCCCGCCGCGCCTCGATCGCGTCCCAGATCAGCGCGGCGATATTGGTGCCGTCGAACCGCTCCAACTCCTGAATGCCCGTCGGTGAGGTCACATTGATCTCGGTCAGCCAGTCGCCGATCACATCGATGCCGACGAAGACCTGGCCCTTTTCGCGCAGCGTCGGCCCGATCGCCGCGCAGATCTCCTGTTCGCGATCGGTCAGCGCGCTTTTTACCGCCTTGCCGCCCACATGCATGTTCGACCGCACCTCGCCGGGCTGTGGCACCCGGTTGATTGCGCCCACGGGTTCACCGTCGACCAGGATGATCCGCTTGTCACCGTTTTCGACTTCGGGCAGGAATCTCTGCGCGATCAGCGGCTCGCGCGACATGCCGGTGAACAGCTCGTGCAGCGACGACAGGTTCCGGTCATTGGGATCCAATCGAAAGACGCCTGCACCGCCGTTGCCGTAGAGCGGCTTGAGGATCATGTCGCCATGGGCGTCCTTGAACGCCTTCAGAACCGAGAGATCGCGCGCGATCGTGGTTGGCGGGATCAGGTCGGGGAACTGCAGGACCAACAGCTTTTCGGGATAGTTGCGCACCCAGAACGGGTCGTTGACCACCAAGGTGCTGGGGTGGACGTGGTCCAACAGATGCGTCGTGGTGATATAGCCCATGTCGAACGGCGGGTCCTGGCGCAGCCAGACCACGTCGAATCCGCTGAGATCGACCTCTTCGGCAGGGCCCAGTTCGGCCGGATCGCCGGCCGTGCGCCGTACGGTCAGGGCATGTGCCCGCGCGGTGACCCGGCCGTCCTGAAAGGCGAGATGGTCCGGCGTATAGAAAGAGAGCGCATGTCCCCGCGCTTGCGCCTCTTCGGCCAGCCGAAAGGTGCTGTCCGCGTCGATATCGACCGCATGGATCGGGTCCATCTGGAAGGCGACTTTCAGCGGCATGGTGAGGCTCCGGGCGACGATCAGCCCGGCCTACATGGCGCAGCCTCCTGTTTGGTGCAAGGGAGCCCGTCAAGACCGAAACACCGCTGGCGCCCCTGCGTCATCCGCCCGAATGGTCATGCCATGCGGGTTTCGGCAATCCCGCCGGTCGGCGCCTTGTCTGCCCGGTGCAGCCGGCGTTACTGGCCGAACGCATTCTCCACAATCTGTACGGCGCCGGTTGCATCGACCAGTGCGGCGTCGAACCGCGCCTCGGTCGCCTGGCCCGACGGCATCGTCGCCAGAAATCCACTGGCCGCGGCACCGATACGCTGCATCTGGCGGTCTGTCAGCCGCGCCGCGGCGCTCGCGAAATCGCGGCTCTTCTTGACCTCGACGAAGACCAGCGCCCCCAGCTTTTCAAAGATCAGGTCAATTTCACCGCCGGGTCCGCGCCAACGCCGCGCCATGGCGTTGTACCCGGCCTCTTCATAGGTCCGCGCCACCGAGTCCTCCGCACTGATCCCTGCTTGATAAGACACCGATCCCGTCATCTCATCCTCCGCCATTTGAGCGCACTTTAGTGCTCAACTCAGGGGATAGCACTGATTCGTCGAATATTCGGTTAACGCCCCTTCTGCAGTCTAAGCGCCGCTTGATAGACGGTGCGGCGCGGTAAGCCGAGCGCCTCGGCGACCGAGGCGGCTGCCTCCTTCACCGACATCCGGGCCAGCGCGTCGGACAGTGCGGCGTCGAGATCCTCGACCGGCGCCTCGGCGCGATCGCGATCGATCACCAACACGATCTCGCCCTTGACCGGCGCCTCCGCCAACGTCTGCGCCAATTCCGCCAGGCTGCCTCGTTGCACCTCTTCAAACCGTTTGGTCAGTTCGCGGCACAATGCGGCGGATCGCTCGGCACCAAGGACGTCGGCCGCCTCGGCCAGGAACCGGGCGACCCGTTTGGGTGAGTTGTAGATCACCAGCGTCGCCGGGATGTCGCGCAGCTCTTCCAGCCAGGCCCGCCGCGCACCCTTGGCGGTCGGCGGGAAACCCGCGAACAGGAAGCGGTCGGTCGGCAAGCCGGCCACCGTCAACGCCGCCAGCACCGCCGAGGGCCCGGGCGCCGCCGTCACCTCGTGGCCGGCCGCGGCCGCCTCCCGTGCCAGCTGGTATCCCGGATCGGCCACCAACGGTGTGCCTGCTTCCGAGGCGTAGGCCACCGATTTGCCCGCGTCCAGGGCCCGTAGCAACCCGGGTCGTACCCGTTCGCCATTGTGGTCGTGATAGGCCACCACCCGGCGCCCGCCCAAGGCCACGCCGTGGATCTCCATCAGCCGCCGCAGGCTGCGGGTGTCCTCGGCCGCCAACACATCCGCTGACGCCAAGATGTCTAACGCCCGCAAGGTGATGTCGCGCGCCGCACCGATCGGCACCGCCACGAAATAGAGCCCGGCGGTAAGCTGCTGGGCCGCCTGCGTCATCGCATTGCACCGTGTCAGGGTCGTTTACTCTGTCGTGTGTTGCGCATAGTCTGCGCGCGTTCGCAAGCGCAGTCGAAGGTCCGGAGTCCGCCTATGTTTCCTTTCCAACATGCCCGGCGCGGCGTCCTGATGCGCGCGCTGCTTGTCCTCTCCGCCCTCGCGCTCGCTGCCTGCGACGGCCTGCCGGTCCCCGACCGGCTGAACACCGGGCCGCGCATCGATACCGACAAACCGGTCGCCGTGGCGCTGCTGGTGCCCGCTGGATCCGGCCAAGCTGGCGACAGCATCCTCGCTTCGTCGCTGGAGAATGCCGCGCGGCTGGCGGTCGCCGACCTGCAAGGCGCCCAGATCGACCTGCGCGTCTACCAAACCGCCGGTCGTGCCGGCCAGGCGGCGGCGGTGGCCAACCAGGCGGTCACCGAAGGTGCGCAGATCATTCTGGGCCCGGTCTATGCCGAAGCCGCCAACGCCGCCGGCGTCGCCGTCGCCGCGCGCAACGTCAACGTTCTGTCGTTCTCCAACAACACCGATATCGCCGGTGGAAACGTGTTTGTCCTGGGCAACACGTTCGAAAACACCGCCGACCGGCTAGTCCGCTACGCGGTGCGTCAGGGCAAGCGCAATATCCTGATCATCAACGCGGAAGACACGGCCGAGATCAAGGGCCGCAATGCCATCGCCGCCGCGATCTCGCGCAACGGGGCGTCCCAGGCCGGTGCGGTGTCGTTCGAGCTGTCGCAAAATGGCGTTGTGCAAGCGGTTCCGCAAATCACTGCCACGGCCAGCAACTCCGGCGCCGACGCGGTGTTCATGACCTCGGGCACCGCTGGCGCCCTGCCGATCTTGTCGCAGCTTCTGCCCGAAAACGGGCTTAACAGCGCCAGCCGTCAGTTCATCGGCCTGCAGCGTTGGGACATTCCGCCAAGCGCGCCGGAGCTTCCGGGCCTGCAGGGTGGTTGGTTCGCGCTGCCGTCGCCGTCGCTCACCGCGCAGTTCCGGTCGCGTTACGAGGCCGCCCACGGCGCCCCGCCACACCCGATTGCCAGCCTCGCCTATGACGGCATCGCGGCCATCGGCGCGCTGGTCAGCGCCGGTAAATCCGACGCCCTGACCACCGCTGCGCTGACCCAGTCGACCGGTTTTGCCGGGGTCAACGGCATCTTCCGCCTGCGCCCCGACGGCACGATCGAGCGCGGCTTGGCGGTCGCCCAGATCGCCGACAAGCAAGTGAGAGTCATCGACCCTGCCCCAAGAAGCTTTGGCGGCGCCGGTTTCTGACCGGGTGCCCGACACCTCGCTAAGCTGGACGCCGGACGATCTGATCTGTCCGGGCCCGGCGATCTTCGACGCGGCTGCGGTGGATGCCGCGCTGCAGGCCGGATGTGCCGAGGCCGCCGACCACAAGGCTGTGCGCGCGGTGGCCGTGGATGTGCTGCAGAAAGCGTTGAAGGACGGCCGCGCCGCCATCGCCACGGCCTTCACGGCCGATCCTCTCAACGCCTGGCCCACCGTACGCGCCTACGCCTATCTGACCGATTGCGTCGTCACCACGGTCTTGCAGGTGGCCACCGGCCGGCTGCATCCGCTGCCCACGCCGACCGAGGCCGAACGCATCGCCGTCCTGGCGGTCGGCGGCTACGGACGGGCCGAAATGGCGCCATTCTCGGACGTCGACCTGCTGTTTCTAACGCCCTACAAGATCACCCCTTGGGCCGAGAGCGTCATCGAGTCGATGCTCTACATTCTCTGGGACTTGCGGTTGAAGGTCGGGCATTCCAGCCGCACGGTGAAGGATTGTCTGCGCCTTGCGCGCGAGGATTACACGATCCGAACCGCGCTGTTGGAGCACCGCTTCGTCGACGGCCACCGCCCGTTGGAGGAAGACCTGCGCACCAGACTCTGGTCCGACCTCTTCCGTAACACCGCCGCCGAGTTCATCGAGGCGAAGCTCAACGAACGCGACAGCCGGCACAAAAAACAGGGCGGCCAGCGGTATATGGTCGAGCCCAACGTCAAAGAGGGCAAGGGCGGCCTGCGTGACCTGCAATCGCTGTTCTGGATCGACAAATATGTCCACGGCGTGCGGGACGCCGCCGATCTGGTGTCGCTCAAGGTGTTCCGCCAGGACGAATTCGACTCCTTCCTCGAGGCCGAAAACTTCCTGCTCGCGGTGCGCTGCCATCTGCATCTTCTTGCCGGGAGGGCCGCGGACCAACTGACCTTCGACATGCAGGTCGAAGTGGCCGAGCGCATGGGCTACGCCGACCATGGCGGGCGCCGGGCGGTCGAGCATTTCATGCAGGACTATTTCCGCCAGGCCACCAAGGTCGGCGAGCTGACCCGGATCTTCCTCACCGCGCTCGAGGGCCGCCACGTCAAGAAGCAACCGAAACTCGTCGGCCTGTTCCGCCGCCGCAAAAAGGTCAAGGACGGCTACGTTGTCGACCTCGGCCGGTTGAACATCCGCGACGAGGCCGACTTTCTGTCGAACAAGCTGAACCTCTTGCGGATTTTCGAAGAGGCCCTGCGCACCGGCCTCTTGATCCACCCCGATGCGATGCGGCTAATCATGGCCAATCTGCATATGATCGACGACGAGCTGCGCGCCGACAAGGAAGCCACCCGGATCTTCCTCGACCTCCTGCTAAAACATGGAAATCCGGAACGTGCGCTGCGGCGGATGAACGAGATGGGCGTGCTGGCCGCCTTCATCCCGGAATTCGCGCCGGTCGTGGCGATGATGCAGTTCAACATGTATCACAGCTACACGGTCGACGAGCACACCATTCAATGCATCTCGATCCTCGCCCAGATCGAGCGCGAGGAACTGATCGAGGAGTTGCCGGTCGCCAGCCGCATCCTGAAGGAGGGCGTGAACCGCCGCATCCTCTACGTCGCGCTCCTTTGCCACGACATCGGCAAGGGCAGGGACGAAGACCATTCCGTCCTCGGCGCCAAACTCACCCGCAAGATCGCCCCGCGGCTGGGTCTGAGCGCGAAAGAGGCCGGGACCGCCGAGTGGCTGGTGCGCTACCACCTCGTGATGTCCGACATGGCGCAGAAACGCGACATCGCCGATCCGCGCACCGTGCGCGACTTCGCCAAGGCGGTGCAGACACGGGAGCGGCTCGACCTGCTGACCGTGCTCACCGTCTGCGACATCCGTGGCGTCGGCCCGCGGACCTGGAACAATTGGAAGGCGGCGTTGTTACGCGCGCTCTATCGCCAGACTCGCCGCGCGATGGAAGACGGGCTCGAGGCACTGAACCGCGCGCAACGCGGCACCGAGGCGAAACGCAACCTGCGCGAACGCCTGACCGATTGGGACAAAAAAGAGCTCAAGGCCGAAATCGACCGACACTACCCGCCCTATTGGCAGGGCCTGCACGTCACCGCGCATGTGGATTTCGCCAACCTGCTGCGCGGCATAGCTGAGGATGAGATTCGCCTGAAACTCACCCCCGACGAGGACCGCGACGCCACCCGCGTCTGTTTCGCCATGCACGACCACCCGGGCATCTTTTCGCGCATGTGTGGCGCGCTGGCGCTGGTCGGCGCCAACATCAAGGACGCCCGCACCTTCACCACCAAGGATGGCTGGGCCACCGCCGCCTTCTGGATCCAGGACAAGACCGGCGCGCCCTACGAGGCCGGCCGCCTGCCGCGGCTGCGCGCGATGATCGAGAAAACCCTGAAGGGCGAGGTCAAGGCCCGCGAGGAAATGGCCTCCCGCGACAAGCTGAAGAAACGCGAGGCTGCCTTCCGCGTGCCCACCTCGATCGCCTTCGACAACGACGGCTCGGAAATCTACACGATCATCGAGGTCGATACCCGCGACCGCCCCGGCCTGCTCTTCGACCTCACCCGCGCAATGGCCGCCAACAACGTCTACATCGCCTCCGCCGTGATCGCGACCTATGGCGAGCAGGTCGTCGACAGCTTCTACGTCAAGGACATGTTCGGCCTGAAATTCTACTCCGAGGCCAAGCAAAAGACCCTGGAGCGCAAGCTTCGCGACGCCATCGAACGCGGCGCGGAGCGGGCGCGGGACTGACCCCAGCCGCCGTCAGAGCCTCCGCAATAGCGCCGACAGCTGCGCCCGTTCCGCCTGCCCCAGTGGCACCATCAATCCGTCAAGGACCTCCGAGAGGATCCGCTGAAACGCCGCCACCAGATCCCGGCCCTTGGAGGTCAGCGAAACCAGGCTGACCCGCCCGTCTTCCGGACACCCCGCGCGCGCGATCAAACCGCGTTCCTCCAGCATGCGCAGGCTCCGGGTCATCTGCGACTTGTCCCGCGCCATATGCGCCACCAGAGCGTGGATCGACACCGGCTCCATTTCCGCCACGGCCATCAGTATCATGCCGCCAAACGGTCCGATCCGGTCGGTATCGACCTGCACCGCCTGCTGATGCAGCCCGGCATGAATGCGCCGCATGAACCGGTCCACGACAAAGGCAAGATCCGAGGTCTGTTGCATCACACCTGAATTAGTTGACATAGTCCACGAATCATCGATTAGTGGACTATGTCAACGATACGCTTCCCCTCGCTGGGCCGCAATGGCCCCGGCCAATCCGGATCTTCCCGATGTCGAACGCTCAGACCATCTCGCTCAAGGCCGCCGCAATCCTCTGGGTCGTCTGGGGCCTCGTCCATGCCTTCGCCGGCGTCATGGTGCTTGTCAGCGACGCCACAGGCGGATTCCAGGCAATCGCCGACGCCGTCGCGCCGGAGACACTGGCGCTCGACTATCCCGCCGCCGTCGGCGGCATCCTCAATCAACACGCCTGGAACCTCGGTTGGTTCGGCGTCGCCACGATCATCGGCGCCGTCTTCATATGGCGCGGAAACCTGACCGCGATCTGGGTGACGGGCATGGTCGGCGGCCTCGCCGATCTGGGCTATCTGCTGTTCGTTGACTTCCCGGGCTACGTGAACTTCTTCCCCGGCACTGTGATGACCTTCATCTCCGGCAGCGCCATCGTTCTCAGCTTCTGGGTCTGGTTTGCATCCCGAAACAAGCCGGCCTGACACCTCGGTACCAAACGCAACGTCGTTCGCCCGCCCGGCGAAGCGTAAATGCCATAGCCGCCGCAACAGCTACCCCGGAAATATCCGCGCCATCTCGGCCTCGAAATACGCCCAGGTCATCGTCGCCCGGTTCCCCGCGACCCCGTGGTAATAGGACTGCCCGGTCGCGGTCGGCAGTCCCGCCCAGATCTTGGCGAGGTTCTTCATGAACCTGTGCCGCCCGATCTCGCCGCCGCGGAACGACAAAAGCCCGGCCTCGTCGAGCAACAGATCGGCCAGCCGATCCTGTACTTGCGGCGAAAACACCGTGTGCGGCGGCAGCCGCAAACGCTTCACCAGCCGCCGCAGCGTCGCCGGGATGAACTGATACCGCCCGATCGCATGTGGCTGCCCAGGTGTCCTATCGATCCAGGCGTTGATCTCTGCCAAGGTCATCTGCGTCGGCCGCTTCGGAGGCTGCACCGCCGCACCGTGCTGCACCGCGTCATAGCCGCCAGGCCCCGCCTCGGCCTGGGCAATCAAATGCAACAGTTGCGCGATCTGCGGGCCACCGTGCACCGGCCCAAGCGCCACAGACTTCCGCTGCGGCAACGGCGCGAAGAAACTCGTTCCCTGCTGCCCCGCAAACAGGCTTCCCAGGCCACGCGCCGCAGTGCCGTCCGCCGGCTGCAATGCAATCAACGGCGCCCGCGCTGACGCCTGCGTGAACAGCGACAAAGACCCGTCCGACGCAGCCGCGCCGCCCGCTGCGCAGGTCCACAAGACCAGCCAAAGAATACCAACCCGACCCATGCCAATCCCGTTCTGAGACCGTGTCACGCGCCCCGCCTACCATCCTCGTCTTGAGATTCCGTTGACCGGCCAAGCCCGCGCACCGCCCTATCCGACGCGCCCGCAACCCGCTAAGCTGTCCGCAACGAGAAGGCAGAGCAGGACCGCAGCTTGAAACCGATCCGCCTGATGGCCGGGTTCTTCACCGTCGGCGTCTGGACCATGGCCAGCCGCGTCCTGGGCTTCGTCCGCGACATCCTGATCGTAGCCTTCCTGGGCTCCGGCCCCGTCGCCGAGGCCTTCCTGATCGCCTTCGCGCTGCCGAACATGTTCCGCCGGTTCTTCGCCGAGGGCGCGTTCAACATGGCCTTCGTGCCGATGTTCTCGAAGAAACTCGAGGGCCACGAAGACCCCGAGACCTTCGCGCAAGACGCGTTTTCGGGCCTCGCCACCGTGCTGATCGCCTTCACCCTCGTGGCGCTCTTCGCCATGCCCTGGCTGGTCCTCGCGATGGCCGGCGGGTTCCTCGGCGACGACCGTTTCGCCCTGGCCACGACATACGGCCGCATCGCTTTTCCCTACATCCTGTTCATCTCGCTCGCCGCGCTGCTCTCGGGCCTCCTGAACGCCACCGGCCGCTTCGCCGCCGCCGCCGCCGCGCCGGTGCTGCTCAACGTGCTCTTCATCGCCACGATCACGGCTGCGGTCCAGCTCGGCTGGCCTCTGGGAGACACGCTGGCCTGGACCGTCCCGGTCGCCGGCATCGCCCAACTGGCGCTGGTCTGGACGGCCGCCGCCCGCGCAGGGTTCAGACTGCGCTTCACCCGCCCGCGCTTGACCCCCGACCTCAAACGCCTCGCCATCATCGCCGCGCCCGCCGCCCTCGCTGGCGGCGTCGTGCAGGTCAACCTGCTGATCGGCCGCCAGGTCGCCAGCTTCTTCGAGGGCGCCATCGTTTGGCTCTCGGTCGCCGACCGGCTCTACCAGCTGCCCCTCGGCGTCGTCGGCATCGCCATCGGCGTCGTGCTCTTGCCCGACCTCTCCCGCCGCCTGCGCGCCAAGGACACCGATGGCGGCCGCTATGCCTTCAACCGTGCCGCCGAGATCAGCCTCGCCCTCACTGTGCCCGCCGCCGTCGCCTTGGTGGTGATCCCCGTGCCGCTGATCAGCGTGCTGTTCCAGCGCGGCGCCTTCGGGGCGGACGACACCATGGCCACCGCGTTGGCGCTTGCCGTCTACGGCCTCGGCCTGCCCGCCTTCGTCCTGCAGAAGGTGCTGCAGCCACTCTATTTCGCCCGCGAGAACACCAAGACCCCGTTCTACTTCGCCCTTGCCGCTCTAGTCGTCAACGCCGTCCTCGCCATCGGCCTCGCCCCCGTCCTCGGTTACATCGCCGCCGCCATCGGCACCACGGTGGCGGGCTGGGCCATGGTGCTTCTGCTCTGGCGCGGCTCGCGCGGCATGGGCGAGGCCGCGCTGCTCGACGACCGCTTCCACCACCGCATCTGGCGCATCCTCCTGGCCTCGGCGCTGATGGGCATCGTCCTCTGGGCTGCCGCTCTTGTCGCCGCCCCCTACTTCGCCCCGGGCGCACTGCGCTACGTCGCTCTCGCCGTGCTCGTCTCCCTCGGCATCGCCACCTACTTCACCGCCGCCCACCTGCTCGGCGGCCTCCCCCTCTCCGACATCCGCCGCTCCTTGCGCCGCGGCTAACGGATCGCGCGCCGCTTGTCCGGCCTGTCAAGGCTGCGCAGCACCGCGAAGCGGCATGGCCTTGACAGGCTGGAAGAGCGGCCAATGCTTGAACCGAACCGCTCCCAGCGGTTCTCTCAGCAGAATAAGCACGACCCATGCAACAAGCGCAGCGCCGACATTTCTCGCGCGCCGCTGGCCAAGGGCAGCAGGCTCCATCGCAGCCGAAGGCGGAGATGGAGAGAAACCAGCGCCGCGCAGAGCGCGGCACAATCGGATCACGTCACCGTTGCCGCACCCGCTCTACCACCCGCGCCCAACCGCCAGGCGTTACAACGAAGCTCATCACGAACCCGGTGGCGAACCCCGCCAGATCGGCAACCCAGTCCTTGCCGCCCCCAAACAGCAGCCCGAACACCAGCTGGATTCCCATCAGAAACCCGATCAGCAGAAACGCCCGCCCCTCCGGCCCGCCTGCCGCCCGCAAATTCGCCCACAGCAGGAACGTGAACGCCCCGATCAGCCCATAGGCCGCCGGAAACCCGCCGATCAGCGGGATCGGATCGTCGAGCGCCCAGGCAAAGACCAGCGCCCCCACCACCGCCGAACCGAAGAACACCGCCAAGACGGCCCAGCCCGAGACCACCTCGCCGACCCACTTGCCCAGGGCCAAGACGAAGACGATCACGAACAGCGCCTGGGTGAACGAGGCATGCACGAAGGGATAGGCCACAAGCCGCAGCAGATGCTCCGCCGGCCAGACGTTCAGCGCCAACATCTGGTCGAAGACGTCGCCGATGACGGCATAATCCTGCACCGCCGCCAGCCGCCAGCCCACCGCGCCCGGACCGCCGACGATCCCCCGCGCGCCGAGCTGAAACGCCGCCTCGACCCCGAAGATCGCCAGCGCCAGCCCCACCACCACCGGCGGCAACGCATTGAACGGGCTTTCCTCGTGCGGGCTGCTCATGGGCTTCCTTGACGCCTCTTTCCCCGTCCGCTACCCGATCCCGGCTCGAAACGCCAGCCAGGACCGCCCATGCCCGCCTTCACCCCCCGCGTCTTCTCCGGCATCCAGCCCTCGGGCGGCCTGACCCTCGGCAACTACCTCGGCGCGATGAAGCGCTTCGTCGACATGCAGAACGCCGGGCATTTCGAGACCATCTACTGCATGGTCGACCTGCACGCGATCACCACCTGGCAGGATCCCGCCGACCTGGTGAACGCCACGCGAGATCTCTGCGCCGGCTTCATCGCCACCGGCATCGACCCCGAACGCTCGATCCTGTTCAACCAGTCCCAGGTCCCCGAACACGCCCAGCTCGCCTGGATCTTCAACTGCGTCGCCCGCATGGGCTGGATGCAGCGCATGACCCAGTTCAAGGACAAGGCCGGCAAACACGCCCAGAACGCCTCGCTCGGCCTCTTCGCCTACCCCGCGCTGATGGCCGCCGACATCCTGATCTACCACGCCACCCACGTCCCCGTCGGCGAGGACCAGAAGCAGCACCTCGAACTCACCCGCGACATCGCAATCAAGTTCAACCACGACTATGGGCAGGACTTCTTCCCCATCACCGAGCCCGTCATCGAAGGCGCCGCCACCCGCGTGATGAGCCTCCGCGACGGCTCCAAGAAGATGTCCAAATCCGACCCCTCCGACGCCTCGCGCATCAACCTCACCGACGACGCCGACACCATCGCGCAGAAGATCCGCAAGGCCCGCACCGACCCCGAGCCCCTGCCCTCGGACCTCGAGGGCCTCACCGACCGCCCCGAGGCCCGCAACCTCATCAACATCTACGCCGCCCTGGCCGACACCACCCCCGAGGCCGTCATCGCCGACCACGCCGGCCAGCAGTTCAGCACCTTCAAGCCGAGCCTCGCCGACCTCGCCGTCGCCAAACTCGCGCCGATCTCATCGGAAATGAAGCGCCTCACCGGCGATCCCGCCGAGATCGACCGCCTCCTCGCCCGAGGCGCCCAACGCGCCCGAGCCCTCGCCGAACCGATCCTCAAGCGCACCTACGAGATCGTCGGGATGGTGGGGGCTTAGACGAAACCCCTGCCGTAGGGTGGGTTTCCAACCCACCATTGCTCAGTCGAAAGATGGGTTAGAAACCCATCGAGCGATTACTTAGGACAGGTGCCGGACTTCCTCGACTAGCATACGATATTTCTGTGCAAAATCGTCGATATCTTTCTTCTTCGTAATATAATTTCGGCTATGCGCAGCAGTGTCTCCAAGAACCTTCAAGGTTTCAAGGTAGCTTGGAGCATTGCGACTTAGTCTGAATGTCCTTCCTGACTTAAGCGCATTAATCAGTCCGTTCAACATGACGATATTTCCGTCTGCCCCCCTAATCTGAGCCTCTTCTCCCTTTGCAGAGTAAGAGTCAATGATTAACACCTCTACCAGCCGTCGCATCATCACGGCGCAACAATCATAGAACTCAAATTGATAACTTCCATTAACCTGCTTTACTATTGAAGCCACATACTTTCTTGAACCTTCGAACTCTGAAATCACCAGCACGGTGTCAGATATGACAGGCGGAGCCGACAATATATCCGAGTAACGATCTGCGATTTCGCTCTGAGATTTTTTGGGCAACTGAACGGCCCCTCCAGAGGAAATGGATGTGCCTCGGTCAGCCTTCAGTCTATCCCGAAGTCGGTATAAATTGATGTTCGGCCGAACTGAGTGCTCAGCCAAAAAGTCGACGATTTGTTTGATTGGAACCGATTTTACGCCATCCCGCTGACAAAGGTACCAACAAGTTCTTCGCGCTAGGTCGACCTCATTTAGACCAGACTCGTGTGAAATTGCGTGCGCAAATTCAATATCATCACTCGTCATTCGCCTTTTCCAGCCATTCGAGGAATTCAGACTTCGCGGTATCGATCACTGTGTACAGTGTCGAATTGTTTGGGCCACCCTGAGTCAAAAACTCGCTGGAGTTATTCTTTAGGGTTCTTGAGAGAGTTGGTAGAGACGATTTGATTCGTAACTCGTCCATTACCCGCTTCACGTCCCCTGAGCTAATCGGAGCATCGGCAACGACAGCGACAAGGATACACTTCTCCTTCCATTGCCCCTTCACATCTAGAATCTTTTTCTTGATCGCAGAGAAGTCTGATCTCACCTTTATCTGGTTCGACAAATCCGTTGCGTCCAACTGACTTCCGGAGTCGTCGCTGGAACTCACTGCCTTCTTAGGCAAAGATTTACGGCGTTTTCTCGGTTTGTTTGGCTTCTCGGTTGGTTTGCCTTCTGGAGCCTCTACAACGTGTTTAACGTTGGCGTTCGCTTTCTCGGCGATAGGCTTCCAGTAGTCGCTAAGGATAGCCTTCACTTCCTCTAACTCTCCGTCGATTTTGATCGACGAATTCCCAACATGTATCTCGGTTTTCATCACAGGCTCCAACAGGTAGTCTCTGGGCGGAGATGTGGCACCATAGTTTAATCAGTACACAGAGTCTAGTAGAGCTAGAGAATTCGATGAATGCATGCCTTAACGCAAAGTGCCCGCTAGTGTTGTGTCTATGGTCTGGTCATTTTAGATTCAGCCCATGCCACGCATCTCAATAGACATCACCGAAGACGAACACCGCGAAATCAAGGAAGCCGCTGCCCGCAACGGACAGAGCATCAAGGATTTCGTCATCGCGCGTACATTGAACGAAACGACCAAGGCCGAAGCGAAGGCCGCGTTTCGCGAACTGTTCGATCAAGCGTAGGGTGCGCATTCATTGCGCACCTTCCCAATGCCTCACCGACTCGCCTCTCGCAAACACCCACTCCCATCCGCCTCGAACAGCCCCTCCGGCTGGTAGCTCTTCACCGCCGCCCGGGCGGCGAGCCCAATCAGGCAGGCGAGTTCGTCCTCGCGGTCCGGGTTCGGGGTTTCCAGCACGGCGCGGACGCCGAAGACCGGGGTGCCGTCCTCGGGGATCCTGTAACCCCCCGGCGAGATCCCAATCAGGATCGACACAGTATAAAGCCAGACCTGCGCTCCCTCGTCCTCCTCGACCCAGCGCCCGTCATCCCGGTCCGGCACGATGTTGATCACAATATCCGCCTCTGGACCCTCCACCGACACCATCTCGGTCTGCGACAGCACCTCGAAAAGCGGCGGCACCAGGTCCTGGCCAGAACCGCTGACGAACTGCGACGAGGTCAGCTCGATGATGTAGCTCTTGCCGTCCAGCGGACCGGCCACCGCGCCGCCGGCGGCGCAGATCAACGCGGCTGCGATCCTGAGGGTCTTCATTTCAGGCTCCGTTGCTGTCGCACCGGCCATGCAACCCCGAAATCCACCGGCCGGCAAGCGTGCAGCAGGCAATCCCGCACGCCAGGCCGGTCAAAACGCCTCGGCGTCGTCCCGAAGCGCCGCGATCTGCGCCAGTTCCTCGTCCAGCATCTCGTTGACCCGCTTCACCTGCGCGATGCGCATCTGGGCAAAGGTCGCCAGCACCCGGTTGATGCGGGCGTGATAGCCCTTGCCCATGGCGCGGTAGAATTTCAGCACGGACTCGTCGAGGTAGAGCGACGCCTTCACCTTCATCTCCTCGACATCCACGTCCTGCTCCAGCGTGTCCCAGGCTTCGGGGACTTGCGCCTGGACGTAGTAGTCGAACACCTCCTCCTGCTTGAGGTGCTCGATGTTCAACAGCGTCCGCTCCATGTGCAGTTGGCGGGTCTTGCTGATCGTGCGGCCGGACAGCCGGGCGGTCTCCTTCATGGCGCCGCGGTGGGGGTTGGTGGGCATCTGCATCGCTCCTCGGAAATTGATGCCGGGCACATTGCCCGATCCAGGTAAACACCTCGTTGGACCACCGTACGGTCGCACCGACGCAATACCGACGTTTTACCGACGTGATACAGACACCCGATTTCGGGCCCGCCGTCGCAAGGGCTCTCGCCTCGAAACCGGCCCGATTTCCGGGCCTGCCGGGCCCTCTGGACCTCGCCGCACCGCGCCCCTAGTCTGGCCCGACTGCAGGGAGATCGCCATGGCCACCGGCACCAACATCAAGACCTATTTCCAAGGCGCCTGGCACGACGGCGACGTCCCCATCATGCGTGCCGCCGACCACGGCTCCTGGCTCGGCACCACCGTCTTCGACGGCGCCCGCTACGCCCAAGGCGTCGCCCCCGACCTCGCCGCCCACTGCGCCCGCGTCAATCGCTCCGCCGAGGCGCTGATGATCCAACCCACTGTCAGCACAGAGGAAATGGAGCAGATCGTCTGGGAGGGTCTGAAGCTCTACCCCAAGGACACGGCGGTCTATATCCGCCCGATGTACTGGGCGCTCGACGGCGGGCCCTTGGGCGTGGTGCCGGAAATCGGGCCCACCGGATTCGCCGTGTGCCTCGAAGAAATCCCAATGGCGCCGCCCGAGGCCACCGCGACCCTGACCACCACCCGCTTCCGCCGCCCGGTGCTGGAGGACGCCGTCGTGAACGCCAAGGCCGGCTGCCTCTATCCGAACAATGCCAGGATGTTGGCCGAGGCCCGCGCCAAGGGCTACGGTAACGCCCTGGTGGCCGACGCGATGGGCAATGTCGCCGAAACCGCCACCGCCAACATCTTCATGGTCAAGGACGGCGAGGTCTTCACCCCGATCGCCAACGGCACTTTCCTCGCCGGCATCACCCGTGCCCGTCACATCGACAACCTCGCCCAGGACGGCACCCAGGTGCACGAAACCGTCCTGACCTTCGATGATTTCCGCGCTGCCGACGAGGTCTTCATGTCCGGCAACATGATGAAGGTGACGCCGATCACGGAGTTCGACGGCACCCATTATCAGGTCGGACCGGTGACCCGGAAAGTGCGCGAGATGTACTGGGACTGGGCTTTTTCAAGCCATTGAAATAAAATACAAAATCGTTACGTGCGTAGAGCGGACGGGTTGGCGCAGACGCCGGCCTTGCAGCGGTACGAATCGGCAACACTCATGAACACACAAGGTTTTTAACACTTTTATGACAGTTTTTATGATAGCCTCGGTATTCAGTAAGATACGCTGTGGAGATCGAGCATGCAGTTGTTTTATAGAGTTTTTCTTTTTGTCTTTGTCGCCGTCGCGATGTCAGCGCCGCCGGCGGGTGCCGAGCCTCTGAGCCAAGCCGAGAGTTTGCAATTCGAGGCCACGTGCCGGCATTTCGAGAACCGGGCGCGGTTCAAGCCGCGTCGACCCGATGCGGTGCTCGTCGTTCGGTTGGCCGACAGTTGCCGTGCCGCGTTGAGCGCGGCACAGGCTCGGGCGCCGCAACGAAAACGGAATGAAATCGCGCTGTCGCGCGCCTATCTCGATCGGCTGACCGAGTTCAAGTCGCTCTACGTGCGGATGATGGTGCAGAACGGGCGGTCTTGGCACGGCGCCGCCAAGATGCGGACACCGCGGGTTGCGCGTCTGGGCCTGACCGAAACAGGCGAATACCTGATCGCGCGCCATATGGGCCTTCTCGGCGCCTTCGACGACTGGGCCTCGGCCACCGGGTTCCGCATCACGCTACAAGACTAGTCACGGCAGCATCGTCGCCGTTGCCTTGGGTTGTTGCCAGCGCCTCGGGCCTGCGCCATGATCCGACGCGGACCAGGGAGGCCCGCGATGCGCAAGTTCCTCGTTGTGCTGGACGACAGCCGCGAATGCCTGAACGCTATGCGATTTGCCGCGATGCGGGCAGCCCATACCGGCGGCGGCGTGCAAATCCTGTCGATCATTCCACCGGACGAGTTCCAGCATTGGATCGGCGTCGGCAACATCATGCGGGAGGAGGCGCGCGAACGCATCCACGCGCATTTCGAGGTTTTCGCCAAGTGGATGCGCGACAAACAGGGGATCGACCCCGAACTGGTGATCCGCGAGGGCGAGGCGGTGCCGGAGATCCTGGCGCAGATCAGGGAAGACGACGAGGTCGGCGTTTTGGTGCTCGGGGCCGGGATCGAAAAGTCGGGGCCAGGCCCGCTGGTAACGCAGCTGTCGAAAAGCTCTGGCAGCCTGCCGGTTCCGATCACCATCGTGCCGGGTGAATTGTCGAAGGAACGGCTGGAGGCGGTCACTTAGACCAGTTTGGGGGTCCGACCCATGCGCGCCATGGTCTTTACCGGCACGACCCCTGAATTACAGGTGCAAGAGGTGCCGGATCCGCAGCCGGGGCCCGGTCAGGTCTTGATCGCGGTCGAAGCCTGCGGCGTGTGCCGGACCGATCTGCACGTGGTGGACGGCGATCTGACAGATCCGAAACTGCCGTTGATCCCGGGGCACGAGATCGTCGGGCGCATAGCGCGCCTTGGGCCGGGAACCGAGGGGCCTCCGGTGGGCCGCCGCGTCGGCGTGCCTTGGCTGGGCCATACCTGCGGTGTCTGCCGCTATTGCCAAGGCGGGCAAGAGAACCTCTGCGACGCCCCGGGCTTCACCGGATACACGCTGAACGGCGGATATGCCGACCGCTGCGTTGCGGACGCGAGGTTCGTGTTCGAGTTGCCAGAGGGCGATCCGGTGGCACTGGCGCCGCTTCTTTGCGCCGGGCTGATCGGCTATCGCAGCTACCGGATGGCGGGCGAGGTGCAGCGGCTGGGCCTCTACGGCTTTGGCGCGGCGGCGCATATCCTATGCCAGATCGCTGTGCATCAGGGCGTCGAAGTCTTCGCATTCACCCGTGACGGCGACGTGACAGCGCAAGACTTCGCGCGCCGGCTCGGTGCGGTTTGGGCCGGCGGATCGTCAGAGAAGAGCCCGGTGGAGCTCGACGCCGCAATCCTATTCGCCCCGGTGGGGGCGCTGGTGCCGGCGGCGCTGAAAGCGGTACGCAAGGGCGGCGTGGTAGTCTGCGGCGGCATTCATATGAGCGACATCCCGGCATTTCCCTACCGAGACTTGTGGGAAGAGCGGGTGATCCGGTCGGTGGCGAACCTCACCCGGCAGGATGGGTTGGAGTTTTTCCCGCTTGCCGAGGCGGCCGGCGTGCGGACCGAGACGGTGGCCTACGCACTGGAAGACGCGAACCGTGCACTGCAAGACCTTCGCACGGGCCGGTTGCAGGGGGCGGCAGTGCTGCGGATCGCGGACGGCTGACGGTGCGGCGCAGGCTGGACGCACCTGGGTTTCGACTTAGAACCGTTCTAATCCTTGACAGGCTGGGACCCCGGGCGCATATCCGTAAGGCAAACAAGGAACCGCGCGCATGTTCATCCAGACCGAATCGACGCCCAACCCCGCAACGCTGAAATTCCTGCCCGGCCAGACCGTGCTGGAGGCTGGCACCGCGGATTTCCCGTCCTCGGACACGGCGGGCGCGTCGCCGCTTGCACAGCGGATCTTCGGCGTCGACGGTGTGGCGGGCGTGTTCTTCGGCACCGATTTCGTCACCGTGACCAAGACCGACGCAGTGGCCTGGGATCACATCAAGCCCGCCATTCTGGGCGCGATCATGGAACACTATCAGTCCGGCGCGCCGGTGATCGAAGGCGACGCCGTGGCCGCCGGCCATGCCGACCATGACGGACCGGACGGCGAGATCGTGGGCCAGATCAAAGAGTTGCTCGACACCCGCGTGCGCCCGGCGGTGGCCCAGGACGGCGGCGACATCACCTTTCACGGCTTCGACCGCGGTGTGGTCTATCTGCACATGCAGGGCGCCTGCGCCGGCTGCCCGTCCTCGACGCTGACGCTGAAGATGGGCATCGAGAATCTGCTGCGCCACTACATCCCCGAGGTCACCGAGGTGCGCCCGGTTGCCTGACCCTCTGGTCCTTGGCTTCGACACATCGGCCGCGCATTGCGCGGCCGCTTTGCTTTCGGGCGATACCGTTCTTGATGTGCGGGCCGAAGAGATGGGCCGGGGTCAGGCCGAGCGGCTGATGCCGATGCTGGAAGAGATGCTCGGCGCGCAAAGGGCTGTTTGGGCCGATCTGGCGGCGCTGGGCGTGGGCACCGGGCCGGGGAACTTCACCGGCACCCGCATCGCGGTTTCCGCCGCGCGCGGTCTGGCGCTGGGGCTCGGAGTGCGGGCCATCGGCGTCACCGCGTTCGAGGCCACCGCCCTGGGTCAGGCGCGGCCCATCACAGTCACCGTGCCGGCGCCGCGCGGTCAGGTCTATGTGCAACGCTTTGTGGCGGAGGGCGCGGACACGCCGCGGCTTTGCCCCGAGGGCGAGGTCGGCGGCCCCGTGGTGCCGTGCCTGCCGCCGGACAAGCTGGCGGTCGCGATCGCCCGGGTCGCCGCGGACCGTCGCGACACCGCCCAGGCCCGCCCCGCGCCGCTTTACATACGACCTGCCGACGCCGCCCCGCCGCGCGAGGCGCCGCCGGTGATCCTTCCGTGACGCCCGAGGCGCTGGCCGAACTGCACGCGCGCTGTTTCACCGTGCCGCGGCCGTTCAGCACGGGCGAGTTTCGCGATCTGCTGGCGGCCGAGACCTGCTTTCTGATCACTTGCCCCCAGGGCTTCGCGCTGGGCCGTGCTACGGTAGACGAGGCCGAGCTTTTGACGCTCGCCGTCGATCCGGGGCACCGCCGGCAGGGCATCGGGCGGGCGCTTTTGGCGGATTTCGAGGCCGAAGCGCGGCGCCGTGGGGCGCGGCGGGCGTATCTGGAGGTCGCCGCCGGTAACGCGGCGGCGCGGCGGCTCTATGCAGCGGCGGGCTACCGCGACGCCGGGCGGCGCAAGGCGTATTATCGCGATGCCGGGCGCCAGGCCGAGGACGCGATCGTGTTGGACAAGCCGCTCATCACCGCCTGATCGGCGCACCCGAATTTGGCCGCGAAACCGCCGAACCGCCCGGCCGCGGGCACAAAAAGCTATTGACCCCCTTTCGCGGTCGGGGCCTAAATTGCGCCATCGCCGAGTGATCTGCTCGCTTACCCGGGTGTGCCGGAGCCAACCGGCGCCCGTTCCAATTGGGAGACCACCATGACCGTTCTGACCAAACTTCTTGGCGCCGGCGCCGCGCTGGCCATGTCGGCCGCCGCCGCGCTGGCCGAGCCCGGCCTGATCATCGACCTGGGCGGCAAGTTCGACAAGTCGTTCAACGAGGCCGCCTATAACGGCGCGCAACGCTGGGTCCAGGAGACCGGCGGCACCTATATCGAGACCGAGCTGCAATCCGAGGCGCAGCGCGAACAGAACATGCGCAAGATGGCCGAGCGCGGCGCCAACCCGATCGTCGTCTTGGGCTTCGCCAACGCCTCGACGCTGGAGAAGGTGGCGCCGGACTATCCCGACACCAAGTTCGCGATCATCGACATGGTGGTGGACGCGCCGAACGTGAAATCGATCGTCTACCGCGAGGACGAGGGCAGCTATCTGGTCGGCATGCTGGCGGCGATGGCCTCGCAATCGGGCACCGTGGGCTTCGTCGGCGGCATGGACATCCCGCTGATCCGGAAATTCGCCTGCGGCTACGTCCAGGGCGTCAAGGCGGTCAACCCCGACGCCACCGTGATCCAGAACATGACCGGCACCACGCCGGCGGCCTGGAACGACCCCGTCAAGGGCGGCGAGCTGACCCGGACCCAGATCAGCCAGGGCGCCGACGTGATCTATGCTGCCGCCGGCGGCACCGGCGTGGGCGTGCTGCAGGCTGCGGCCGATGCGGGCGTGTTCTCGATCGGCGTCGATTCGAACCAGAACTACCTGCATCCCGGCTCGGTCCTGACCTCGATGATGAAGCGCGTCGACAACGCCACCTACGAGGTGTTCTCGGGCGGCGCCGACGGCTTCGAGGCCGGCATCAGCGTGATGAACCTGGCCGCCGAGGGCGTGGGTTATGCCCTGGACGAGCACAACGAGGCGTTGATCACCGACGAGATGAAGATGGCCGTCGAAGAGGCGATGGCCAAGATTATCGCCGGTGAGATCGAGGTGCATGACTACATGTCCAGCGATAGCTGCCCGGTGATGTAGGTCGCAATACCAAGCCCCAAGCCGGAAAGGAGGACAGATGACCCAATCGATCCAGGACTTCTTTGCGGCTTGGGGCGAGCCTAATGACGACACCGCCTACAGCCTGCTTGAGGGCGCGATCAGCCCGACGCGCTTTGCCTATTACGATCCGAAGGCGCCGCAGGCGATCACCTCGGTCGCGGACATGGCGGCGATGCTGGCCGGCTTTCCGCCCGGGGCCAGCGCGCTTGTGATAGGCGAGGTGGACCTCACCAAGGCCTACGCCCGCGCCACGGTCAAGTTCGACTTCGGCGGCGGCCAGGGCATGGTCGGGCAGTATTTCTTCGACCTCGACGAGGACAAGCGGATCCTGCGCGCGGTCGGGTTCCCGGGCCCGGGGGGGCAATGACCGATCCCGCGCCGGCCATCGAACTGAAGGGCATCTCCAAGGCCTTCGGTCCGGTTCAGGCCAACAAGGACATCGATATCCGGGTGATGCCCGGCACGATCCACGGCATCATCGGCGAAAACGGCGCCGGCAAGTCGACGCTGATGTCGATCCTCTATGGGTTCTATCAGGCCGATGCCGGCGAGATCTTCATCAACGGCCAGAAGACCGACATCCACGAGCCGCTGCAGGCGATTGCCGCGGGCATTGGCATGGTGTTCCAGCATTTCAAGCTGGTGCAGAATTTCACGGTGCTGGAAAACGTGATCCTCGGCGCAGAGGAGGGCGCGTTGTTGCGGCCGTCGCTGTCCAAGGCGCGGGGCGAGTTGAAGCGGTTGGCTGAGGAGTACGAGTTGAACGTCGATCCCGACGCCTTGATCGAAGAGATCGGCGTGGGCATGCAGCAGCGGGTCGAGATTTTGAAGGCGCTTTACCGGCAAGCCGACATTCTGATCCTGGACGAGCCGACGGGGGTGCTGACGCCAGCCGAGGCAGACCATCTGTTTCGCATCCTCAACGGGCTGAAGGAGCAGGGAAAGACGATCGTCTTCATCACCCACAAGCTGCGCGAGATCATGGAGATCACCGATACCGTCAGCGTGATGCGCCGCGGGGAGATGGTGGCGACGGTTCAGACTGCCGAGACTTCGCCGGAGCAGCTGGCCGAGCTGATGGTGGGCCGCAAGGTGCTGTTGCGGATCGACAAGAAGCCGGCGGACCCTGGCGAGACGGTGCTCGAAGTCGAGAACCTGCGGGTGATCGATGACGACGGCGTGGAACGGCTGAAGGGGATATCCTTCGAGGTCCGGGCGGGCGAGATCCTCGGCATCGCTGGGGTGGCGGGGAACGGACAGTCCGAACTGTTGGAGGTGCTCGGCGGGTTTTCGAAGGGCACCGGCCGAATTCGGATCAAGGGCGAGGAGATCGACCTGACGGGGCGGCATTCCGATGGCCAGTCGCGGCGGGCACGCGGCATCGCACATGTGCCCGAGGACCGTCAGCACCTGGGCCTGATCATGGATTACTTCGCTTGGGAGGACATGGTCTTTGGCTACCACCACGCGCCGGAATATCAGCGCAGCCCCCTCTTCATGGACAACCAGGCGATCCGAGAAGAGACCGACGCCAAGCTGCACGAATTCGACGTACGCCCGCCGAACCCGCGGCTGCCGGCCAAGAGCTTTTCCGGCGGCAACCAGCAAAAGCTGGTGTTGGCGCGTGAGATGACGCGTAATCCGCAATTGCTGTTGGTCGGTCAGCCGACCCGCGGCGTCGACATCGGCGCCATCGAGTTCATCCATCAGAACATCATCAATCTGCGCGACCAGGGCGCGGCGATCCTGCTGGTGTCGGTCGAGCTCGACGAAATCCTGTCGCTGTCGGACCGCATCGCGGTGATGTTCGACGGCCGCATCATGGGCGAACGCATGCCCGACGCCACCGACGAGCGCGAACTGGGCCTGTTGATGGCCGGGGTCAGCGGAGAGGCGGCGTGATGGGCTGCGCGGGGCATACGATCTTGCCGGCTCAAGGCCTTTCGAAAGGCCTTGGGGACGCGATTTCGAAATCGCGTGACAAGCGGCTTCGAAGCCGCTTCGTCCAATCCGTTTCGAAACGGATTGGTCCCGAAGGCCGACCCGGGGAGGCCGCCTGATGGATAAGATGCCGAAATGGGTCGACATCGCGGTGATCCCGCTGATCAACCTCTTTCTCGCGCTGGTCGTCTCTGGGCTGGTGGTGCTTTATATCGGCGAGGACCCGTTCCGGGCGATGTCGATCCTGATCAACGGCGCCATCGGCTCGACCTATGGCTGGGGCTACACGCTTTACTACGCGACGAATTTCATCTTCACCGGGCTCGCGGTGGCGGTGTCGTTCCAGGCCAAGCTGTTCAACATCGGTGGCGAGGGGCAGGCGGCGATCGGCGGGCTCGGCGTGGCGCTGGTGTGCCTGGCGATGCCCTGGCCGCACTGGACGCTGGCGCTGCCGTTCGCGGTGCTGGGCGGCGCGCTTTTCGGCGCGGCCTGGGCGGCGATCCCGGCCTTTCTGCAGGCCACCCGCGGCAGCCACATCGTGATCACCACGATCATGTTCAACTTCATCGCCAGCGCGGTCATGGTCTATCTCTTGGTCAACGTGCTGAAAAAGCCGGGCTCGATGGCGCCCGAGACCTCGCGTTTCCCCGAGGGCGCGTTCCTGCCCAAGGCCTTCGATATGGCGAGCGTGTTGGGCCTGCCGTTCTCGCGTTCGGCGCCGTTGAACGTGACCTTCTTCGTGGCGCTTTTGTGCTGCCTGCTGGTCTATCTTCTGCTCTGGCACACGCGCCTGGGCTACCAAATCCGCGCCTTCGGCCATTCCGAGCCGGCGGCGCGCTATGCCGGCATCTCGCCGGTTAAGATCACCATGGTCACCATGCTGATCTCAGGCGGCCTGGCCGGGCTGATGGGCATCAACGCGGTGATGGGCGAGGCGCAGCGGCTGGTCACCGACCCGGTCCAGGGCGCGGGCTTCGTCGGCATCGCGGTGGCGCTGATGGGCCGGTCGCATCCCCTGGGCGTGCTGCTGGCGGGGCTTCTCTTCGGCATGCTCTATCAGGGCGGCGGCGAGCTGGAGTTTGAGATCCCGGCGATCAGCCGCGAGATGATCCTGGTGATCCAGGCGCTGGTGATCCTGTTCACCGGGGCGCTCGACAACATGATCCGGATGCCGGTGGAAAGGCTCTTCGCCCGCGCCCGGAAGAAGGCGGCCTGAGCCCATGGACCTGGCGTCGCATCTGCCGCAGCTGATCCTGGCCTGGTCGATCCAGGCGATGGCGGTCTTGTCGCCGGGGCCCGCGGTCGCCCTGATCCTGGGCGTGGCGGCCGCGCAGGGGCGGGCGGCGTCGATGGCAGTGGTGTCCGGCATCACCGGTTCGGCGCTGCTTTGGTCCACGGGCACCGCGCTTGGCCTCGCCGCGCTCTTCGCGCAATTCGCCGATCTGGTTCTGATCGTGCGCATCGTCGGTGCGGGATACATGGCCTACCTCGCCTATCGGGCGTTCAGGACCGCGCTTGCCCCGCCGGCGCTGCATATCGGCGCCCCGGCAGCGCGCGGCTTTGCGCGGAACGCGGCGATGGGGTTCGTCATGCAGGTCTCGAACCCCAAGGCGATCTTCTTTTGGCTGGCCATCGCCGCGGTCGGCGGTGTCGGCGAGGCGCCGGCGCCGGTGATCGCCGTCTTCGTCGCGGGGGCGCTGGTGATCACCTTCATCGGCCATGGCGCCTATGCGCTGATCCTGTCCTCGGTCCCGGTGCGGCGGGCCTATGTCTCGGCCCGGCGGTGGGTCGAGGGGGCGCTTGGCGTCTTTTTCGCCTATTTTGCCTTCCGGCTGGCCACGGAACGGAGCTGAGCCCATGGATCTCTTGACCATCATCCAGATCCTCGACTCGGCACTCCGGCTGGCCACGCCGCTTTTGTTCGCCTGCCTCGCGGGGCTGTTTTCCGAACGCTCGGGCATCTTCGACATCGGGCTCGAGGGCAAGATCCTGATGTCGGCGTTCCTGTCGGCTTCGGTCGCGGCGTTTTCGGGCAATGTCTGGATCGGGCTTCTGGGCGGGGTCGCCGGCTCGGTTTTCCTGGCGCTGTTGCATGGCGTCGCCTCAATCACCTTCCGCGGCAACCAGCTTATCTCGGGCGTGGCGATCAACTTCCTGGCCTCGGGCATTACGGTGATCATCGGCGAGAACTGGTTCGGGCTCGGCGGGCGCACGCCGCAATTGGACGGGCCGGCGCGGTTTCAGGACATCACGCTGCCGTTTGCCGAGAGCCTCGGCGGCGTGCCGGTGGTCGGGCCGATCTACGGCGAGCTGATCTCGGGCCATTCGATCCTGGTCTATTTCGGCCTCCTGGCGGTGCTGGGGACCTGGTGGCTGTTGTTCCGGACCCGGTTCGGGCTGCGGCTGCGGGCGGTGGGCGAGAACCCCGAATCGGTGGATACGGCGGGCGTGTCGGTGATCCGCATGCGCTATTCCGCGGTGCTGATCTGCGGCTGTCTGTGCGGGCTGGCGGGCACCTATCTGGCGACCGGGCTGGCGGCGGGCTTCGTCAAAGAGATGAGCGCGGGCCGCGGCTTCATCGCGCTGGCGGCGCTGATCTTTTCCAAGTGGCGGCCGGGCTATGCGTTGATGGCGTGCCTGCTGTTCGGGCTTCTGGAGGCGATCGGCAACCGGTATCAGAACATCGACATCGGCGGCTTCCAGGTGCCGGTGCAGTTCATGCAGGCGCTGCCCTACATCCTGACCGTGGTGATCCTGGCGGGCTTCGTCGGCAAGGCGATCCCGCCCCGCGCGGGCGGCGAGCCTTACGTCAAGGAGCGTTGAGGCGGCGGCCCAGATGTTTCGCGCGCGAAACATTCCGCGGGGCAGAAAGTTAAGCCGCGCCGCGGCAAGTGCCTGAAACGGCTGGGAGCCCGGGTTAACCTTTTTCGGGCGAGCGTCGGCGGGGGCATGATTGGGTCCGGTATCGACAGCGGGCGGGTTGGCTTTTGACCTTGGCGGGGCTGGCTGTTGGAAAGCTGCTTTGGGCGCGGAATCAAGGCCGCAGGCCGCCGCGCCATCGCCGACCCGCCCCCGAGGGGCGGCGATTGGTCGACACCTTCGCACCGCTCGAGGTCCTACAGACTCGACGGCCATAAAGCGCCGCCGTTCAATCGTTGGCTCGCCACCCCGCGGGTCGGCAATGGCGCTGCTCCGCTCTGCGGAGGCAACGCGCGCCCTAATCGAATGGCGACAGCCTGAGTCGATCGGACCCGATCAAGTCCCAAACCTGGCAGGATTACGATGAAATCCTACGGGCAAAACCTCGATGAGGTTTTGGGTCCAGGTTTTCGGCGAAAACCTG
>JASJCA010000104.1 GCA_030066215.1 Rhodobacter sp.
GTGATGCTGTTCATCATCGTCGGCACCCGCTCGGTCAACTCGCTGATCTGGGCGCTGCTTTTGGTGGTCATTGTGGGCCCGGGCGTGCTGGCCGGGACCATTGCCATCGGGTTTCGATCCATCGGAGGCTGTTCCAAACTGATTTACGAGGCCATCGAAGAGATCGACCAGACCCAAGTCGAGGCGATTGAGGCCACCGGCGGGTCGCGCGCGCAACAGATGGTCTACGGTATCCTGCCGCAGGTTCTGCCCACCATCGCCGGGGTCGGCGTGTTCCGCTGGGACATCAACGTGCGTGGCTCGACCATCCTGGGCATCGTCGGTGCCGGCGGGATCGGCGTGCAGCTCAACGCCTCGATCAACGTTCTGGCCTGGACCCAGGTTTCGACGATCCTGCTGGTGATCCTGGGCACGGTGTTCCTATCCGAATACGTCTCGGCCAAGGTGCGCGGAGCCATTATCTGAGATGGCGGCACCGGATACGGGCTGGGCGGTCGACCAATACGAAGCCGTGCGCCCGCTTCTGCCCCAAGCCGAGATGCCGCGGCAGTCGACATGGGCGGTACATCTTGGCGAGCTTGAGCCCAAGTTCGACGTGTTCCTGCTCGACGCGTTTGGTGTTCTGAACGTCGGCAACACTGCGATCTCCGGCGCGCCGGAACGGCTGAAGAGCTTGCGTGAGATGGGAAAGCACCTGCGCGTGATTACAAACGGCGCGACGTATCCTGCGGAGGTTTCGCAGCAGAAGTTCGCCGACATGGGCTTCGATTTTCAGCTGGAAGAGATCATCTCAAGCCGTGACGCGCTCAACGCCGCGCTCAAGGCCCGGCCGGAATCCGGCACCTGGGGCGCTATGGCCGCGAAAGGCTCGCAGCTTGAGACCCTTTCCGCGGACTGCACACTCTTGGGCGGTGACCGCGCCAGTTACGACGCGGCTTGCGGTTTTCTTATGCTCTCAACAGCGGAATGGACGGACACCCAACAGGCCATGTTGCACGATAGTCTAGCGGCGAACCCCCGCCCTGTTCTGGTGGGAAATCCTGATATCGTCGCTCCGCGGGAACAGGGCCTTACGAAAGAGCCGGGATTCCACGCCTATGAATTGACGCGGCAACTGAACATCCGCCCAGAGTTCTTCGGCAAGCCCTTCGGCAATGTTTTCGAACTCGCGCTGTCCGGGATGCCCAACGTCGAGCCTGCGCGTGTTTTGATGGTCGGAGACACGCTGCACACCGACGTTCTAGGCGGCGCCGCGCGCGGCTTTCGCACCGCGCTCGTCACCGGCCACGGGCTGTTTTCCGGCCACAACATTCTGCCATTCATCAAGAAGACCGGCATTGTGCCCAACTACGTCATGCCGACGATTTGATCGTGAGGACGGGCCGCACGCAGGTCCAGTTTGCCGGCTGTCGCGCGGTAGAGCCTCCAGGGCTGGATGAACGTCCAGATACCACCGTTTCCATCTTTTTCGGTCAAATCCGCTTGCTAAAGGCAAAACGCCTTGGAGAAGCTCTAGAACAGCCCCCTGAAGGTGGTCCGCCTACTGGGATAGGAGTATCCGGTTTTCAGGAGGACCAGAGAATGGCTGGGAAGTGAGACAAACCCGAAGAGAATGAGCCATTGATGCGGTTGCCCAAAGCGGCGCCAATGGTTCGAGCCCATTGGGCGACGGTTCGAGCGAAATGGCGAATGCGAAGCTGCGCCAGGTTGACGTGCTGCAGGGGCAAGGAATGACCATCGCGGATGCGATGCGTCAGATTGGGATCACGCAGCAGACGTATTATCGCTGGCGCAAGCTCTACGGCGGTATGAGCCGTGACTAGCTGAAGCGCCAGAAGGCGCTGGCGAGTGAGGCACCAAACGCCACTGGTCCGAGTGAGATGCCGAATAACCAGCGCCTCAGGCGCGCCGTGTCAGATTTGACGCTGGACAAGTTGATCCTGACCGAAGCCGCCAGGGGAGTGAGGGCCGTCTAGGAAACGGTCCAGTGGACCGTTTCAGGTCTGAACGGGCAATGCCCCTGCGTCCTTCACGTCGCCGCCGGTGCATCGATCATGTGCGGCAGATGTTGGGTGTATCTGAGCGCCGCGCCTGCCGCATATTGGGGCAGCATCGGTCGACCCAACGCAAGGTTCCACAAGACCGTTCTGATGAGGACCGGCTCACCGAGGACATCATCGAGTTGGCGCGCCAGTACGGGCGCTACCACTGCCCGGCAGGGCATTGCGAAGCAATGTCCGAGAGGGGCTATCGAATGGTGACTGGCCTACTGAACAACGCGGGCTGGCATGTGATACCGCTGACCGGCAGGCGATTTGCAAGGCAAATCTGCCGAGAGGAGACAAGCGGGTCGAGCGCATTTGGCGGCGTGAGGGGCTGAAGGTCCCGCAGAAACAAACCAAGAAAGGCCGTCTCTGGTTGAGTGACGGTTCGTGCGTCCGGCTTCGACCGGAGCATTCGAACCATGTCTGGTCCTACGACTTCGTCCAGGACCGGACCCATGACGGGCGGGCCTACCGCACGCTCAACATCATCGACGAGTTCACCAAGGAGGCCCTCATGATCCGTGTCGAGCGCAAGCTCAACTCAGCCGATGACGAGACCTTGTCCGCCATTGGTCCGAGGACAATGGTCGAGTGACGCGCTGACCGATCTGTTCATCCTGCGCGGTCCGCCCAAGTTCATCCGATCGGACAATGGTCCTGAGTTCATTGCCCAGAAAGTGCGGGACTGGATCGCAGCCGTCGGCGCCAAGACAGCCTTCATCGAGCCGGGAGCACCCTAGGAGAATGGCTACTGCGAAAGCTTCAACGCCCGGTTCCGAGACGAACTGCTCAACGGGGAGATCTTCTACTCACTCAGAGAGGCTCAAATCCTGATCGAACAATGGCGCGTTCACTATAACACCGTCAGGCCGCACAGCGCGCTGGCATACCGGCCACCCGCCCCGGAAAGCATCCTCCCAATGGCCCAGAGACCGACCATGCACTAACAATCAAACCGGGACCACTCAGGTGGGGCTGATCAGGCCATACAGGCTCGACATCACGAAATGCCCGTCTTTGCTCGTCAACCGCATTTGCATAGTGGTCAAATACATCGCCGACCGTCTTGATTCCTCGAGATGCACCGGGGCGAAGCCGATCCGCTTTGATCGCTTCGGCCGCCCGTCGGGCATCCATCACCGATACGTCGGGGAATATGCCCAAACGTGAACGGGTCCGCTTTGGTCGTCCACTAGCAGTTTCTTCATCCGGAACGATCAACTCCCAGACCTTCTGACCTTGTGCGCCGACCCTGAGAACCAAACCCCGCACTACCTCGTCACGCACTTGGTGCCATCCCGCCTCTGGCATATTCGCTGAGTGGTGGGCAATCTGTTGCATGGCCAAGAACATCTCGGCACCCCGCCGCGGTCGAAGACCTAGGGTGACACCTATGAGTAGTTGGGGGCTCACACCTCGATTACTGCGACCGCACGGATGGCGTTGACGTCTTTGGCGGCGTCCTTGCAGAGATTTAGGAACCGGGTGATCGGGTCGTTTTGTGTGCCAAACATCCGCAACCAGGCGTCTTCCCTTTTTTGTGGGATTCAAAATACGGATTGCCCGACATTTGCGCGGACTGGTGGGGTGATATCCCGATACTACTGTGGGTCGAACACCGAACCTACAAGGAGCGCACCGTCGACGACGGGCAGTCCTCTCGGCCCGGACCCTGGCGGCGGTCGTTATGTTCCGGACATGAGACCTGTCTGCAAGTCGACCGCCACCTGACTTTTGACGTAGTTCCGCACGTAGAGGCCCACCCGTCGCGAGGTCATGGCGTGGCCGAGCAACAGACGGCTCTGGCGGAGAGTTGACGCGGCAATTGAGGGCCTGGAACAACGGCTTTCGGCGTGTGAGCAAGACGAAGCCAACTGGGTTTCGCGAACGACAGTCGCTCGGACAAACTCCCGCACGGCAAACGTCCCGCCGACTGTCGCGGCGCCACTTACCCAATGGCACATGACTGTTCGCCTTCTACTGGCAGGGCAGGGGTCATTTCTTGGTTTCAGTAGGTCTCAAGACCCTGTCTTGCCAATAGTTGTGCCAACGGCAGGCTGCGTTTTCCTGCGATGCCGGTCAATCCGAACCGTCAATCTGGGGTTGCATGTCGCACGCCAGCGAATTGGCGAACTTCCTCCATCAATTCGACGCAATCTTCGCCGACAGTCGCTTCTGTTGAAGCCCTGCACACCACGCGACAGGCCATTTTCGGACGCAATGCACTGATGATCGCCACTGGCCCCCAATCCATCGACACCCTCAAGGAGTCGCGAGAAGACGCGTTGCCGGCAGGGGCTCCACTGCTTCACGGGCAGTACCGTGTCGAACGATATCTGAACGCCGGCGGCTTCGGCATCACCTATCTCGCCTTCGACAGCCTCGATCGCCGGGTGGTGATCAAAGAGTGCTTCCCGAACGCGATCTGCTGCCGCAGCGAGCAATCGGTGCGCGCACGCTCACGCTCGCTGGATACCGAATTCGAGGCGGTGGTACGGCAGTTCGGTCAAGAGGCGCGGCGGTTGGCGAAACTGCGACACCCCAACATCGTCGGCGTTCACCAGGTCTTCGAAGACAACGGTACCGCCTACATGGCGATGGATTATGTCGAGGGCCGTGATCTACTTCATATCGTGGAAACCAGCCGCGACGAGCTGTCCCCCGAAATCATCAAAGAAATGCTCCTGAAGCTCTTGGATGCGATTGTGTTCATTCACGAACGCGACGTCCTGCATCGCGACATTTCGCCCGACAACATTCTGGTCGATGCGGCGTGGAACCCGGTGCTGATCGACTTCGGCGCGGCACGAGAGGTTGCGACCAACGCCAGCCGCACGCTTTCGGCCCTGCACGTCGTCAAGGATGGGTATTCGCCGCAGGAATTCTATCTGGCCAACAATTCCCAGTCGCAGTCGAGCGATCTCTATTCGCTGGCGGCGACCTTCTACCACTTGATCGGTGGCGTGGCGCCGCCGAACAGCCAATTGCGGCTTGCCGCGCTCGCCGCGGAAGAGCTGGACCCTTACAAACCCGTGCCGCCGCGCACCGAGGGCTACGATCGGTTTTTCCTGGGCGCTCTCGACAGCGCCTTGGCGGTTTTTCCCAAGGACCGGATCGAATCGGCCGTCGCCTGGATCGAGGAAATCCACCAGGAGCGCCGGGAAAAGGCCTTGCTGGAACGCGCCAGGAAGGACCAGGAGATCGAGTTGGCCATTCGCCAACTGGCCGAAGAAACCAACCGGGACATCGCGGCCGAAGAGCAGGACGCGAAACCTGACGCCGATACCGAAGCCGTGGTGGTCGAGGATGACCCCGTTCCGCCTGAGGTCACCGTCGAACCGACCGCCGGCGCTGTCGACGCTCTGGCGGAGGAAGAAGAAACGGTGTGCGCCGAGACGGCGGATGACGGGCTGGACGAGATACCGGATGCGGTTCCGTCCGCCGCGGACAGGTTACAGGACGGCATCATAGAACCGATCCAGGACGATGTCATTCCGCCGCCGCAGCGGCGATCACTGTTCTTCCGCATCATGTCCAGGCCGATCACGCATCTCTTCAGCCGGCGGTCGACCGAGCAAGATCCAATTCGGAGGCCGTAATCGTGAACTTCATCAGGGACATCATCGCGCGCGGATCGCCGTCCGAAGACCTTGGCGGTCCGACGCCGACGGCTAACAACGGCCACCATTCGTTCGAGGATGTCGGGCCGGTGGGCGCGCGCGACGAGGTCGAACCCGACCACCCGACAGCGGCGGCTGCGACGGATGACCAAGAGGCAAGCGAACCCGATATGTCGCCGATGCCGTTCGATGACGGTACCATCGCTGACCTAGGCCACGCGGATCAACATCCCCCGCAACAGCGCGAGGATATCAATGGATCGGCCCACCCCGGTCCTGCGCAATCGGCACAGACCGACTGCGATCCAATGCCCGCGTCCGACGCTGCGGCCACCTCCGCCCCCGCTGGACCCAAGATCTGGGACCTACTTGCCGAGGAGCGGGATGAAGAACCGGCCCCGATCCGCGACGAGGCCCAAAACCCCAAAAAGACCGACCAGGAACTCGCGCGGGAAGCGCTGAAGGTGATGAAGGTCGCGATCCCCGAACCCATTGCGCCGGCGCCGAATGCCGGGCGGGCCAAAACCCGGCTTTTGGGTTTCAATCGCGAAGTCGTTCAGGAATTGGACGTGTTCGATCAATCGGATGCGCAGGCTAGCGCGCGGCCCGAACAGTTCCCGGTGGGCTGGCTCGTCATCATCGAGGGACCAGGGCGTGGTGCATCGTTCACGCTGCATGACGGCGTCGCAAAGATCGGCCGTGGCGAAGACCAGGCGATCCGCCTGGATTTTGGCGATACCTCGATCTCGCGCGACAACCACGCGGCCATCGCCTACGACGAAGAGCAGAACGCGTTCTTCCTTGGGCACGGAGGCAAGGCGAACCTCGTACGCCTCAACGGGCGCCCTGTTTTATCGACCGAGGAGTTGTCCAATGCCGATCTGATCCGGATCGGCGAGACCAAGCTGCGCTTTGTCGCCTTCTGTAGCCATGACTTCGCCTGGGACCTTACGGATGAAGACGAGTCAGACGGTGTTTGAACGGCAGGAGCTGCGGTTCGATGTCTCGTCCGCCCTGCATCAGGGAAAGCGGCCGGACCAGGAAGACGCGATCGTAGTGGATTTTCCGATCGGCGACGGGATTGGGATCATCGTGCTCGCCGATGGGATGGGCGGGCATCGTGCCGGCGAAGTGGCGAGCAAGATCGTCGTCACCGAGGTCTATGCCGAGCTGAAGCTCAGGAGCGGCAACAAACAGAAGATCCGGGACAATATCTGCAAGATCCTGCGATCGGCCGCCGAGGCTGCGAACCAGTGCCTGCGGCACCACTCTGACATCAACCCCGATACCATCGGCATGGGCGCCACGCTGATCGCCGCAGTCCGAATCGACGACACTCTGTCCTGGCTGTCGATCGGCGATTCCGTGCTCTACCTGTTCCGCGATGGCGCAATGACGCGGTTGAACGAAGATCACTCGATGGCGCCGCAAATCGATTACATGGTCAAGCAAGGTATGATCTCGGAAGAAGCCGGCCGCGATCATCCCGACCGGAATTGCCTGATTTCCGCGTTGAATGGCGAAGAGATCATGATGATCGACTGCCCGGAAGAATCGCTCGACCTCCGGCCAGGCGACGTGATCCTGGCCGCCAGCGATGGGCTGATGTACCTCGACGATGGGTCGATTTCACGGACAATCCTCGACGGTCCGCCGACCGACAGTGCCGAGCTCGCGCAAGATCTGTTGCGCGCGATTCAAGAGCTTGATGCCCCGGATCAGGACAATGTCTGTTTCTCGGTCGTCAGGGTGCAAAGCGCCAAAGTGACGACCGATACTGTCCAAAGCTCGGACGTACGTGCGGCGATCTTGGCACAGCCTGACCCAGCCCCGGCAGAGGTCGTTCACGCCATCGAGAAACCGAAATTCGCGGCGAAGGTCTCGCCCCTTCTCGACCTGTTTCGGAAACCCCGCGCCGACCGGGTGCAATGACCGCCGCGTCCACCAGGGACGAGATCGTCGATGCGCTGAACGCGTTGCTGGCTCAGCCTGATCTTGCAACCAGAGCGCGCCAGATCGGCGAGCGGCTGTTGGCGCAACTGTCATCGCCGATTCGCGTCACCTTGATCGGACCGCAGGACGCAGGGAAACGTCGGCTCTGCAACGCGCTACTTGGTGAGGACATCATCCCGTCCGACGGGATTTTGCCGACCTGTCAGCTTCGACACGCGGCGACCGCAAGTGTGAGCGCCACGTTGGGCGACAGGTCTACGCGCCGGTTCGACGGTTTCGATTTCGCAGGCGCCGCTGCCCAGTCGCCGTCGTTCCTGGAAATCCATGCTCCGTTGCCGCGTCTGCGCGAGATCGGCGTTCTTCTGGTCGTCACCGACGACTGGCGCAAGGAATCGCTTCCGGCCGCGCGATGGGCTGCTCCGAAAACCGACATGGTGGTTTGGGTCACCTCCAATTTCGACGCCGAGCAAAAGGCGCTTTGGCGCGCGATGCCGGACCCGTTTCGCGACCACGCCATGCTGGCGTTGACGTTCGAGCAAGACCAGCCAGTCGAAACCCGATCCGACACTTTGCGCCGCCAGCGTGAGCTGGCGCGGGATTGCTTTGTCGGCGTCTACCCAATCGCCCTGGGTGATGGGCTGCAGGCAAGCGGTGCACACCACTCGCCCGGAAGCCGGAACCTGGTGGACGCGCTTTTGCAACGCATTGATCTTGCACGCCAATCTGACCTCGACCGGGCCTTGATGTTGTTGGAACGGTTCGGCGGCGAGGCACGCGCGGCAAGGCCGAAAGCCCGGCCGCATGACGGCCGCGCGACGCCTAAGACCGACCAGGATCAGGGCATAGCACTGGAAGGCGAAGGTACGCCCCCGCAATCCGCAGCCGACGAATCGCCTTCCAGGCGACCAGATGCCCCCGGCCCCGATCGCCCCTCTTCGCAGCCATCGCCGGCCGGCTTTTTGAGTAAGAGCGCCGGCGCCCTACTCGCAGAGTTGGAGGGCGCAAGCGACGCCGACGTCTCGCAATTGGTCCTGTCCCGATGTGTCGAAACCGTCGACGAATTGTGTCAGATCATCCCGCCCGACGAGGCACTGCAAGACCTTGCGACGCAGGCCGCGGATTACATGCTCTTGCTCCAGCTCGAAGACGACGACGACGCGGCGGACGAGGCTCTGGTCGCCATGCTGCAGCTCAAGCGCAACGTCGAGATGGCGACGGCATGCTGACCTCGCCGGTTCGGATTGTCTCAGATTGCTAAAGTATGGCCCAGCGAAGCCGCAAAAAAGCCGAAGTGTAGGTCCAGTTTGGAACTGGAAGTGAAGAACAAACACAATAATCGGATCGGCGTGTCGATGGGTTTTTGCGCCGGGCGAGACCCGATCGAGTCGTGGCAACGAGCGAAATGAACGCAGAAACGAAGATAGTCACCGAAGCGTCGAGACCGGCGCAAAGCTACACCAGTCTTGTCCGCGGCGGATTTGAGCCGCTGACCCCGCTTGTCGAGCGGATGGTGGATCTGGAAAACGTCCTGATTCAATTGGAACGGCTTGGCGATCAGGCGATCGCGAAGTCCGCCGGCCAACTTCGGTTGAAGCTCCAGAGCACCGAGGCCAGCGTCACCATGATTGGCCAGGTCAAAGCCGGCAAGACCTCGCTGACCAACGCAATGATCGGCTGGCCCGACTTGCTGCCCGCCGACGTCAATCCGTGGACTTCGGTCGTGACGTCGTTGCACATGACCCCACGACTGAACACTGAGGAGAACAAGGCACGATTCCGGTTCTTCAACAGCGAAGAGTGGGACCGCCTCGTTCTGAACGGTGGTCGCGTGGGAGAGCTGGCCGGACGCGCCGGTGCCGACAGCGAAATCGAACGGGTCCGTCGTCAAATCGCGGAGATGCAGGAGAAATCGCGCCGCCGCCTTGGCCGGAAATTCGAACTGCTCCTTGGCCAATGCCACGAATACGGCGAATTCGACGGCGAACTGATCGAACGTTACGTCTGCCTCGGGGATGATTTCGAGGACGATACCGAAACCTCGAAGAGCCGCGGCCGGTTCGCCGATATCACGAAATCCGCAGAACTCTTTCTGCATCGCCCGGAATTCCCGATCGCACTTTGCCTCCGCGACACGCCCGGGGTGAACGACACCTTCATGGTGCGCGAACAGATCACGATCCGTTCGATCCGTGACAGCCGGATTTGTGTCGTCGTCCTGTCGGCGCACCAGGCGCTGTCTTCGGTGGACATGGCCCTGGTCCGGTTGATTTCGAACGTCAAATCGCGCGAGGTCCTCATTTTCGTCAATCGGATCGACGAGCTTCCGGATCCCGCCAAACAAATCCCCGAAATCCAAAAGAGCATCGTAGATACGCTGCGGGCGCATCAGGGTCCCGCGGACGCCAAAGTCATATTCGGCAGCGCGTATTGGGCCAATGTTGCCTTGCAGGGCCGTGTCGAAGATATCACGGGCGACAGCGAAACAGCGATGGAAAACTGGGCCGCCGCCAACGCCCGCGCGGATGTCCAAGACGCGGACCCCCAGGCCCTCGCATGGCGGCTGTCCGGCGTCCCCGCCCTCTTCGAGGCGATCTCGGCCCGCGTCGCCGAAGGCCCCGTCCGCGAGGTCGTCGATGACGTCGTGCGCAGCGCCAAAAACCTCGCTGGCGGCGTGAAAAGCGCCACCAATGTCGTCAGGCTTCGCCCGCGCGGCAGACCTGCCGCCCCTGTCGACCGCCGGGAACTCGCCGCCGAACTCACCCGCATCGCCAAGAACGCGCAGCAACAGATCGACCAGCAATACGACCAGGTGCTTTCTGAATTCGAGGCGCGCTTGGACCGGTCGCACAACAGTTTCCTGCAGCGTGCGACCGCGGCTCTGATCAATCACCTCGAACGCGAAGGCGATGGCAGCGCCTGGAAATACGACCCGACCGGTCTTCGGGTGCTCTTTCGGTCCGCCTATCAGCTGTTCTCGAAACGCGCCAACGACACCATCACCAGCGCCTTCGCCACGACGGCATCGGACTTTGTCGGGGTCTATCGACGGTTTGGACTGATCGACGACACGAATTTCGAGATCGAGCCACCGCGCCCGCCGCGTATTCCACCGCCGGTGTTGCTGGGCCAGACGATCGCGTTGGATCTGCAGTTGAACTGGTGGTCTCGCTGGTGGCGAAAGCGGCGTGGCTATCAGGCCTTTGCGGACGAGTTTCATGAGCTGATCCGGGCCGAAACCGCGCCCATGGTCGACGGCTTGTGCCAGGACCACGCAATCGAAGTTCGAAGAGACGCGCATCGCGCTTTGAACAACTTCATCAAAGAGCAGACGCGGCTCTTGGCCAGCCTCCTGGCGCCGAACTCCATGTCCGCAAACGGGCCGGACGCGCAGGACGTGCCCAATCGTATGGAAGAGCGGCAGAAGTCTCTCAGCGACGCCATGCACAGATTGTCAAAGATCTCGGCTTGAAGGACCAGGTAGCGACATGAAGGACATCGATATTCCAATCGAAACCGAACTGGATCCGCTTGAGGTGACGGCCGCGGACACCGAGACCCGCAAGCCGCGCGTCGCGTTGATGGGCGAATTCAGCGCCGGGAAGAGCACGCTCGCCAACCTTCTGATCGGGAAGGAGACGCTGCCAACCAAGGTGACCGCAACCCAGCTTCCGCCGGTTTGGATCGCATACGGCGATAGGTCGCCCTACCGGATTGGCATCGACGGCGAAGAAGCCGACTTCGACCTCGCGAACACCGATCAGGTCTCGCCAGCGGACACGCAATTCATCCGCGTGTTCTGCAAAAGCGACGTCCTCGAGATTTGCGATTTGATCGACATGCCCGGCATTTCCGATCCGAACATGCCGCCGGAGGTTTGGGAGCGTGTCTCTCATTTCGCCGACGCCGTGATCTGGTGCACCCATGCCACCCAAGCCTGGCGCCAAAGCGAGGCTGCTGTCTGGGAGACGTTCCCCGCCGAGTTGCAGGAAAACAGCATGCTGCTGCTGACCCGGTTCGACAAATTGACGAGCGAGCGCGATCGCCAGCGTGTCGCCCGCCGAGTGCAGAAAGAGACCGAAGGGCTGTTTCGCGGCGTCTTTCCAATTTCGCTGACCCAGGCTTTGGATGCGGGTGATGACTTCGACGCGTGGCAGGCCTCGGGCGCCAATGAATTCGCTGGTGCATTGGTCGATGTGGCGACCGCCCTGGCATCAGGTTCGACCCGACACGACGCCACCGACCATGCTGCAGACGGTAAGCGCGACGCCGACGACGACAAGGCCCGTGTACTTGTCAGGCCCGCGCAGGCCGAGCCCGAAACGGACGATCTGTCGGCAATGGCTACGGTGCGCATTACGCCACGGCGGGTCGTCCAGCCGATCAATTCGGTTGAACGAAGTGCTCGGCCGCCACGCGACGACGGCAACGTCCACGGACTCTGAGCCCAACGCGGCTGAGCTGGCCCAGGTAGAGCGGTCCAGCGCACGGTCCTGGGTGGGCCCGGAGATCTTCAAGCCATTCCGGTGGCCGACAGGTGGATGTCCGATTCCCACCTCTCGGCCTGTCCTCGCGCACAAAAGCGTCGTAACAAGGGGACATGCCCCAGTCCGTCACCGAACAGTTGGACAAGCTGCGCGCGTCCGTGCCTGACGCCCGCGTCGCCGCGTTTGTCGACTTGGAGTCAGAGCTTGTGCTTGCCAACAGCGCGTCCACCCGACTGCCTCAGGAGGATCTGGACAGAATTGCAGGTTCGGCGTCGCGCCTGCTTGCGGCAAGGGCCGATTTGATAGGCTGGGGTGGCTCGGCGATCCCAGACTTCCCCGCCGAAGCGATTCTCTTGACGACGCAGGGGACCTTTGTGTTCCTTCGCTCTCCCAAGGAAGGTAACGAAGCGTTCTGTTGTGTATGCGGCACGGATGTTGATGCGAACCAGGCTCTGGCCCACGCGCGCGCCGCGGTAGACGAACTCGCCAAAGCGCCGTAAGTGGACAGCGAAGCATCCTCAACGTGGCGGCCGCCGGGTGAACGACAAGCAACGCCTAAAGAGCATTCTCGAACGCCTCGCATCAGAGCAATCCGTGATCGAGGACGGCTGGCGGCGCATCGGCACCGGTGACCCGAAAGACCTGTATTTGGCGCTGCTCGCGGAAATCGACGAAACGGTTTTCCCAGCCGCGTTGAGTGTCAGAAACGCCGACGAAGCGGTCTTGATCCTTGACGCTGCGAACCGGCGGCTCTGTCGCATCTGCCGGCCATTGCCCGGGCCGCTGATGGGGTCCGAGGACATCGTCGACAAGCCGCTCGTGCCGTCGGATGAAGAGCGTTTGCGCCAAGTCGGCGGCTTGCTCCGGGCGCATCTCGGCACCAGTCCCTTTTCCTGGGTGCGGTCATCCCCGTCGTCAGCAAGCGACGCCACCTCGCAGGTGGGCGTACCCGCCAGCGCCCTGCAGGACCTGCAACCGGCAGAGAATCGTCCGGGATCAATCGACGCTGCGCATGCTTTTGCACGTGTCCTGCAATTCGTACGGCAAGACGCAGCCCGGTGGGCGCTGTTCCGCGACGATGCCATCTCTGAACACGGACCCGCGCCGTCCGATTCCGATTGGGCAGATCGCGCGTTGGCGTGGATGGCCGAGACGGATGCCGCAGCGGCGGCCAGCGGTCCCGGCGCCAAGTCTGACTCCGCGTTCCTTTTCGTTCTGGGCGTAGGTCCATCTGAAGACAGGCTTCTTAGCGCATCTTGCGGCGACGAAGTGATCCTGGCGCAAGTGTCTGAGCAGGCGAGCCAAACTCTGCTTCGTTTCTGGCGCGAGGCTGGATTGTAGGGGCCTGCTTCACGGATCGCATCCGCAGGCGGACCGCCGACAGGGCTCTTTCCGCAGGACGGGCTCGCGACTTTGCAATCGCCTTCGACGCAAAATGCGCTGCATCGCGCGATCGCTTGGGCACCAGCCTCACCGACTGGGCAGGTCGGCCAAAACGGCTAGGGCGACCCACAAGCGCGTCGCACATCCCGCTCAAAGCATGCGGATCACGTCCTTGTCGATCGACAGCATATAGCCGCGCCTGGCGATGTTGCGGATCAAAAGCTCGCTGACCATCTGATTGCCGAGCGCGTCGCGCAGGCGTTTGATCCGTGTGGCCCCCGAAGCCTCGTCGCAATCGGCCGCGTTCCGGCCCGAGATCATCGCCTCAATCTCGGCGCCAGACAGAACGTCCTCGTCCATCCGTGCCTCTGCCAACACCGCCAGGGTCTCGATCGCCGCCTGGGTCAGCGAGAATTCCATGTTGTTGAGATAGACCTTGCGCTCGTCGCGGCTGATGATCAGCGACGACACCTGGATGCCAGACCGCTCGATCTCGCCGACGCGGCGGTTCAGCGCGATGATTGTGATCAGAAATACAAGCGAGGCGATCAACAGCGCCGTCGAGAACAGCAGCAGGACGAAGATCACCTGCCGGTAGCTGACCAGCACCGCCGAGAACGAGGTGCCCGACTCGGCCAGGATCTCCAAGAGCTTGAGTTCGGCCTCGCTCGTCAGGTCGTCGTTCTCGGCGGTGCTGGTCAGCTACCGGCAGGTGATCTTCGTCCTGCTGCTGTTCTCGACGGCGCTGTTGATCGCCTCGCTTGTATTTCTGATCACAATCATCGCG
>JASJCA010000103.1 GCA_030066215.1 Rhodobacter sp.
ACGGAGTCCCTGACGCTGGTGCTGTCGGCCTGTGTGGTCTGCATGGCCGTCGGCGTGCCGATCGGCATCGCGGCGGCGCACCGGCCGAGGCTCTACCGCTTCCTGCGGCCGGTCCTCGACCTGATGCAGACCCTGCCGACCTTCGTCTATCTCATCCCGGCGATCGTGTTCTTCGGCATCGGCATGGTGCCGGGGCTGATCGCCACGGTGATCTTCGTCGTCCCCGCGCCGATCCGACTGACGCATTTGGGCGTGGCCTCGACGCCGACGCATCTGCTGGAGGCCGCCCGCGCCTTCGGCGGCACCCCGCGCCAGGTGCTGTGGAAGGTGGAGCTGCCCTACGCCTTCCCGCAGATCATGACCGGATTGAACCAGACCATCATGCTGTCGCTGTCGATGGTGGTCATCGCGGCCCTGGTCGGCGCGGACGGCCTCGGCGTGCCGGTGGTCCGCGCCCTGAACCAGGTCAACACCGCGCTCGGCTTCGAAAGCGGGTTCATCATCGTGGTGGTGGCGATCATGCTCGACCGGATGCTCAGGGTCGAACAGCGATGAGCGCCGTCGAATTCGACCAGGTCTCGATCGTCTTCGGCGACGCCCCCGAGGACGCCCTGCCGCTGATGGATCAAGGCCAGGACCGGGCCGAGATCCAGTCGGCGACCGGTCAGGTCTTGGGCGTCCACGACTGCTCGCTGCAGGTCGCCAAGGGCGAGATCCTGGTGCTGATGGGGCTGTCGGGATCGGGCAAGTCGACGCTCTTGCGCGCGGTGAACGGGCTCAACCCGGTGGTGCGCGGCGAGGTGCGGGTGGACTATCAGGGCGCCCCGGTCAGCGTGACCCGCGCTGAAGCCAAGACGCTGCGGGAGCTGCGTCTAAACCACATCGCGATGGTGTTTCAGGCCTTCGGTCTGCTGCCCTGGCGCACGGTGCGCGAAAACGTCGGGCTGGGGCTGGAACTGGGCGGCCAGTCGAAGGCCGCGCGACGCGCCCAGGTGGACAGGCAACTGGCGCTGGTGGGGCTGTCGGACTGGGCCGAGCGCAAGGTCGGCGAGCTTTCGGGCGGCATGCAGCAGCGCGTGGGGCTGGCGCGGGCCTTCGCCACCGACGCGCCGGTCTTGCTGATGGACGAGCCGTTCTCGGCCCTCGACCCGCTGATCCGCACTCGGCTGCAGGACGAGCTTCTGGACCTGCAGCAGTCGCTGCACCGCACCATCATCTTCGTCAGCCACGACCTGGACGAGGCGTTCAAGATCGGCGACCGGATCGCGATCATGGAGGGCGGCCGAATCGTGCAATGCGGCACGCCGCAGGACATCTTCACCTCGCCCGCGAACGACTACGTGGCGGATTTCGTCGCACACATGAACCCGCTTGGCGTGCTCTGCGCCCGCGACGTGATGGAGCCGGCCGCCACCGCGCCCGAGATCACGGTGCCGCCCGAGACGACGATCCACGACGTGATGGAGATGGTGACCGCCACCGGCAGCCCGGTCGGCGTGGTCGAAGACGGCGCGCTCTTGGGTCAGATCACCAAGGACACGGTGCTGACCAAGATTCTCGATCCAAGAGGAGCGTAGCGCCGGCGCAGGCTTCCCGGTGTTTGTCTGTGTTCGAGTGTCGGCGGCCCACAAGGGCCAAACCCTTTGGCGGTTGAACCGGGCGCGATCCAGGGACCGGGTAGTCAGTCGATTTGACCCGCCGGGCTCGGCGATCACGCCGCGCTTGGTCAGCCGACGGGCGACACGGCCACACTCCGGACAGGCGGTGGCCCTATCCGAGGATCAGCTTTGCCGCGATCGCCCACATGGTGATCCCGACGACCACCTCGAGGATGCGCCAGGCGGCCGGCTTGGCGAAGAGTGGGCGCAATAGGCGCGCGCCGTAGCCGAGCGAGAAGAAGAAGGCGAACGAGGCGGCGACGGCGCCGGCGCCAAAGGCCACTTGTTGCCCGTCATACTGGGTCGAGACCGATCCTAGCAACACCACCGTGTCCAGATAGACATGCGGGTTGAGCCAGGTCAGCGCCAGACAGGTGGCCAAAGCCCGGCTCAGCGACCCCGTGCCAGATTGTGCGGGCTCCAGCGCTGCAGCCGGGCCCAGCGCGGCGCGAAACGACAGCGCGCCATAGACGATCAGAAACGCGGCACCACCCCAGCGCATCACCGGCGCGATGCCGGGGATCGCCTCGTTGATCACGGCGAACCCGGCGACGCCAGCGGCAATCAGGATCGCGTCGGACACCGCGCAGGTGAGGCAGACCGCAAAGACATGGGCGCCGCGCAGGCCCTGGCGCAAAACGAACGCGTTCTGTGCCCCGATCGCCAGGATCAGTGACAGGCCCAACGCAAATCCTGCGGCGAAGGCGATGGACAAGGCGGGTCTCCCAGGCGAAGCCCAGGGCGCTTAGCGCGCGTTGCGCCCCGGTTGCAAGCCTCGCCAAGCAAGACACCGGCCTCGACTTACACAGCCAGGGGGGCATAATGGCGGTACCGGGCCGCATCGCCCCTGCCGGAGAACGCCCATGCCCCGCACCTTGCTCCTTGCCATCTGCCTTCTCGCCACCGCGCCGGCTGACGCGCAAACCCAGGCGGAGGTCGAATTCGCGATGAAGTTGCTGGCTTCCGTCCAGGCCGACTCGTTTGACCGCAACCGCGAGTATTGCGGCACGATCGGGGTCGACGAGACCGGGCGATTGATCGCCAGCCAGCCGCGCCGCGGCCGGCGCGACAGCTGCCAGCCGCGCGACCCCCGCGGCGTGACCGAAGTGATCGCGAGCTTCCACAGTCACGCGGCGTTCGACGCCGATGCCGACAGCGAGGTGCCCTCGGTCGACGACGTACTGGGCGACATGGAAGAGGGCATCGACGGCTACGTCGCCACCCCCGGCGGGCGGTTCTGGTTCATCGACGGGCAGACCGGCAGCGTGCGCCAGATCTGCGGCCTGGGCTGTCTGCCCGCTGACCCCGACTTCGTGCCTCAGGTCTTCGGCCCGGTGCGCCAGCGCTATTCGCTCGGCGAATTGGAGCGCCGCGAGACGGAATGAGCGGTGCGGCGGCAAGGCGCGGCGGCTGCGGGCGGTTCGGCCGGGTCGGTGCGCGGTGAGGTGTGTTGAGGCTGGTCGGCGGAATAGCCTTGCTGCGGCGGTCCGATTGATGTCCCGGGCACGGGATCAAGGCGCGCAGCGCCGCCGTGCCCATCGCCAACCCGCCCCGGAGGGGTGGCGATTTGTCGAGATCCGCGCACCGCTCCAGGTCCTACGGACTCGGCGACCATAAAGCACACCCGAACAATCGTCGGCCCGCCACCCCGAGGGTCGGCGATGGGCACGGCTCGTAACTTGAGCGCCGACCTTGGTCGCTAGCAGGCCCTCGGCGTACGGGACCGACGGCTCAAGTACAGCCCGTCAGGTGGTTGTAACAGCGGTGCGGGCCGTCGTGGTAGGAGTCCTTGCAGCAGTCCTTGGTGCAGCCGTCGCACATGCACCGGGCGCCGCATCCGCCGGCGCGCGGGGCGGTCTCTTCGACCGTATCGGGTTGGGTCACGAAGCTCTGCGGGTCGTGCTTCATCGGAAATCCTCCGTCATTTCAATGCGTAGACCATGCCGCATCGAGACCGCCCGGGCAACCGCCCGGACCCCGCGAATATCCAGCGTCTCGCAATTTCGGCGCGCGACGCTAGACTGTGCGGTGCGGGCATCGACGCGCAAACGCCCGCGCATTCAGGGAGAGACGACATGCTGCGACTGACCGCCGCCACAGCTCTGGGGCTATGCCTGGCCACCGCCGCCGCGGCCGAAAGCTTCAAATGGGCCGGCACCACCGACCCGCAAACCATGGACCCGCACGCGGTGAACTCCGCCCCAGTGCTCGGGTTTCTCAACAACGTCTACGAGGGCCTGGTGCGCCGCGGCAAGGACATGGCGATCGAGCCGGCGCTGGCCACCTCGTGGGAGCCGATCGGCGACGGCGAGGGTTGGCGGTTCAACCTGCGCCGGGACGTGAAGTTCCACGACGGGTCGGATTTCGACGCCGACGACGTGATCTTTTCTTACGACCGGGCCTCGTCGGAGGCCGCCGATGTCAAGGGCTGGTTCGCGCCGGTCGCCGACGTGCTGAAGGTCGACGAGTTCACCGTGGACGTCATGACCAAGGCGCCGAACCCGATCTTCCCGGACTCGATCGCCAACTGGATGATTATGGACGCCGCCTGGACCAGCCAGCGCGACGCCGCCCTGCCCGACAAGGAGAACGGCAATGCCGCGACGCTGAATGCCAACGGCACCGGTGCCTTCATGCTGGCCGATCGCCAGCCGGGGCTGCAGACCACGCTGGTGCCCTTCGACGGCTGGTGGGGCGAGGCAGAGCACAACATCTCGCAAGCCACCTTCACCCCGATCCAGAACCCCGCAACGGCGGTTGCGGCGCTGCTTTCTGGCGAGGTCGACCTGATCAACCCGGTGCCGATCCAGGACGCCGTGCGACTGGCCGAGAGCGAAGGCGTGCAGGTGATCCAGGGCATCGAGGCCCGGGTCATCATGCTGGGCTTCGCGCATGAGGCCGAGACGCTGAAATATGGCGCCAATGCGGGCGACCCGAACCCGTTCCGCGACGTGCGCGTACGCGAGGCGGTGGCGCGGGCAGTGAACGTGCCGGCGATCCTGCAGACCATCATGCGCGGCAACGCCGAACCGGCGAGCCAGCTCGTGAGTCCGGCCATGCGCGGGTTCTCCGCCGCCAACGACAGCCGGCCGGAGTTTGACGTCGACGCAGCGAAGGCGCTCTTGACCGAGGCGGGCTATCCGGACGGCTTCGGCTTCGGCCTGAAATGCCCCAACAACCGGTACCTCAACGACGAGTCGGTCTGCCAGGCGGTGGTGTCGATGCTGGCGCAGATTGGCATCACGGCCGAGCTCGACGCAATGCCGGTGCAGAACTACTGGCCCGAGCTCCGCGCCGACAATTACGACATGTATCTGTTGGGCTGGTCGCCGGGCACCTTCGACCACGAGCACCCGATCCGGTTCCTCGCCTCGACGCCGAATGCCGAGAAAAAGCTCGGATCCTGGAACTTCGGCGGCTATTCCAATGCGCGCATCGACGAGCTGTTGCCGATGATCCAGTCCGAAATCGACGATGGCGCACGGCAGGCGATGCTGGACGAGGTGACGACGCTCTACCAGGGCGAGCACGCCTATGTGACGATGTATGTCCAGCCGCTGGTCTGGGGCGCGGGCGACAACATCGCGCTGACCCAGCGGCCGGACAATTTCTTCATCCTGCGCTGGGTGACGGTGAACTGAGCGCTGTCAAATTGTGCGCCTGCGGCGCGCCGGTCTGCTTGCGCCCGCCTAGGGCGGTCGCGCTGTGCGAGGGGCTCTGCCCCTCGCGCTCCCCGAGATATTTGGGGCCAGATGAATGAGCCTTTCGGGGTTGACCTGAGCCGGCGCTGCGCCTCTAGCTGAGAGAGATGCTCAATTACATCATCCGCCGAGTGTTTCAGTCCGTCCTCGTCCTGTTGGTCGTGGGGCTGGTGGCGTTTTCGATGTTTCGCTTCGTCGGCGATCCGATCGACAACATGCTGGGGCAAGAGCGGACGCAGGCGGATATCGAGCGGCTGCGCACCCAGTTGGGGCTCGATCAGCCGTTTCCGGTGCAGTACTTGAAGTTCCTCGAAGGCGCGGCGCAGGGCAATTTCGGGGTATCGTATCGGCAGGGGCGCCCCGTCGCCGAGATCATCGCCGAACGCGCGCCCGCAACGCTGGAACTGGCCGCCGTCAGCGGGTTTTTCGCGATATTCTTCGGCATCGTGCTGGGGGTGTTCACGGCGATCCGAAGGGACGGCTGGGCCTCGAACGTCATCATGACGGTGTCGCTGATCGGGGTGTCGTTGCCCACCTTCCTGATCGGGATCCTGCTGATCTACATCTTCTCGGTGGAGCTCGACATGCTGCCGAGTTTCGGGCGCGGCGAGGTGGTGGACCTGGGTGGCTGGACCACCGGGTTTTTGACCGCAAGCGGGCTGAAGGCGCTGATCCTGCCCTCGATCACCCTGGGGCTCTACCAGATGACGCTGATCATGCGGCTGGTGCGGGCCGAGATGCTGGAGGTCTTGCGCCAGGACTACATCAATTTCGCCCGGGCGCGCGGGCTTTCGGAGCGGGTGGTGAACTTTCGACATGCTCTGAAGAACACGCTGGTGCCGGTGATCACGGTGACGGGGCTGCAGCTGGGCAGTATCATCGCGTTCGCGATCATCACCGAGACGGTGTTCCAGTGGCCCGGCGTGGGGCTTCTTTTCATCAACGCGATCCAGTTCGTCGATATCCCCGTCATGGCCGCCTACCTGATGCTGATCTCGGTGATGTTCGTGGGCATCAACCTGGCGGTGGACCTGCTGTACGTCGCCATCGATCCAAGGCTGCGCAGCGAGGGAGGGACGGTCTGATGCGGCTCGAAGGCTCCTGCCATTGCGGCGCAGTGCGGTTCGCCGTCGAGGCGCCGCATCCGGTGCCCTACATGCTCTGCTACTGTTCGATCTGCCGGAAGACGGCGGGTGGCGGCGGTTATGCGATCAACCTCGGGGCAAAGTCCGAGACGATGCGGGTCGAGGGGGAAGCGCGCGTTCGCACCTATAACGCAGTGCGGGATGGCACGCCGTCGACGCTGCAGCGCAGCTTCTGCAGCTTGTGCGGCAGTGCGCTTTGGGCCTATTCGCCGAAATGGCCCGACCTGATCCATCCGCATGCCTCGGCCATCGACACCGACCTGCCGCTGCCGCCCGAGCGCGCGCATATCATGCTGGGGTCGCGGGCGAACTGGGCGGAGCCCTGTCTGCGTGAGGGCGATACGTCCTTCGACGCCTACCCCAACGAAAGCCTCGCCGACTGGCACGACCGGATGGGGAAGAGCCAATGACCGACGCGCCCGTCCCCCGCCGCCGCACCCTAGCGCCGCGGCTCACGGCGTTCTGGCAGAGCGACCTGGCCTGGTCGTTCCGCCGCTCACCGGTTGCAATGGTCTCGCTGATAGTGGTGTCGATCCTGACCGTGAGCGCGGTCTTCGCACCGCTGATCGCGCCGCACGACCCGTTCAACCCAGCGACCTTGAATCTGATGAACGGCTTCACCGCACCGATGACGCCGAACGCGTTCACCGGCGAGTCGTTCTGGCTCGGCACCGACGACCAGGGCCGCGACGTGTTCTCGACGATACTCTACGGCATGCGGATTTCGCTGTTCGTGGGGTTCTCGGCGGTACTGTTCGCGATGGTTCTCGGCATCACGCTGGGGCTGGTCGCGGGCTATGTGGGCGGCTGGACCGAGACGATCATTATGCGGGTCGCCGACGTGCAGCTGACCTTTCCGGCGATCCTGGTGGCGATGCTGATCTTCGGAATCGCCAAGGGCTTCACGCCGGTGGAGTACCGCGACCAGATGGCGATCTGGGTGCTGATCCTGGCGATTGGGCTCTCGGATTGGGTGCAATTCGCGCGGGTCGTGCGCGGGGCGACGCTGGTCGAGAAAGGCAAGGAATATGTGCAGGCGGCGCAGCTGATCGGGCGGTCGAGCCCGGCGATCATGCTGCGGCATATCCTGCCGAACGTGCTGTCTCCGGTGCTGGTCATCGCGACGATCTCGTTGGCCTTGGCGATCATCGCCGAGGCGACCTTGTCGTTCCTCGGCGTCGGCGCGCCGCCCACGCAGCCGTCCTTGGGGACGCTGATCCGCATCGGCCAGGGGTTCCTGTTCTCGGGCGAGTGGTGGATCCTGTTCTTCCCGGCCTGCACGCTGCTGGCGCTTGCCCTGTCCGTCAATCTGCTCGGTGACTGGCTGCGCGATGCGTTGAATCCAAAGCTGCGATGATCCCCCTCCTAGAAATCGCCGACCTCACGGTCGCCTTCCCGACCCGGCGGGAGAATTTTGTCGCCGTCGACCGGGCCACGCTGACCGTCGAGCCGGGCGAGATCCATGGGCTCGTGGGTGAATCCGGCGCGGGAAAGTCGACCATCGGGGCCGCGGTCATGGGGCTTCTGGAGCGACCCGGGCGGATCACCGGCGGGACGATCAGCCTCAAGGGCGAGCGGATCTCGGGCCGCGACCGGGCGGCGATGCAGAGTCTCAGGGGCAAAGAGATCAGCATGATCTTCCAGGACCCGCTGACCTCGCTGAACCCGCTTTTCACCGTGCGCGAGCAGCTTGTCGAGACCATCACCACCCATCTCAACCTCTCCGAGCAGGAGGCCGGCACGCGCGCGATCGACTTGCTCAGCCGCGTCGGCATTCCGGAGCCCGAGATCCGCATCGACCAGTACCCGCACCAATTCTCCGGCGGCATGCGGCAGCGGGTGGTTATCGCCCTGGCGCTCTGCAGCGAGCCGGACGTGATCATCGCCGACGAGCCCACCACGGCGCTCGACGTCTCGATCCAGGCGCAGATCCTCGAGCTGATCAAGGAGCTGGCGCGCGAACGCCAGGTCGGCGTCATCCTGATCACCCACGACATGGGCGTGATCGCCGACACCACCGACCGGGTCACGGTGATGTATATGGGCCAGGTGGTCGAGACCGGGGCCACCAAGCTGGTGCTGGGCAAGCCGCGGCACGACTACACCAAGTCGCTGATCGCCGCGGTGCCGCGGCCCACGGTCAAGCTGCACCGGTTTCCGCTGATTTCCTACGGCGGGCGCAGCACCGAGTTTCACATCGAGGATCTGGCGCGGAATTGGGACAAGGCGGCGGTCAACCGGCAGGCGCCGCTCTACCGGATCGAGGGGTTGACCAAACGGTTCCTGAAAAAGCGCAGCCTCCTGCCGTCGCGCCGACAGTTTTTCACCGCGGTGGACGACGTCAGCTTCGACATCCGGCAGGGCGAGGTGTTCGGCATCGTCGGCGAGTCGGGGTCGGGCAAGTCGACCATCGCGCGGATGATCGCGGGGCTCTATTCGGTCGATGGCGGAACCATCGCCTTCGACGGGCAGGAGATCACCGGGCAGAAGGATCTGACCGCCTATCGCCGGCAGATCCAGATGATCTTTCAGGACCCCTATTCGTCGCTCAACCCGCGGATGCGCGTCGATGCCATCGTGGCGGAACCGGCGCGGCACCACGGGCTCTTGGCCGGGAAAGCGCTGCAGCATCGTGTCGACGAGCTCTTGGACCGGGTGGGGCTCGGCGCCGCCGCGGGACTGAAATACCCCCACGAGTTCTCGGGCGGCCAGCGCCAGCGGATTTCCATCGCCCGCGCGCTCGCCACCCAACCGCGGTTTTTGATCTGCGACGAGCCGACCTCGGCGCTGGACGTGTCGATTCAGGCGCAGATCCTCAATATTCTCAAGGACCTGCAGGAGCATCTGAACCTGACGATGCTGTTCATCAGCCACGACCTGCCGGTCGTCCGGCAGATGTGCGACCGGGTGGCGGTGATGCGCGACGGCAAGCTGGTGGAATGCCAGGACACCGAGACGCTCTTCACCGCGCCACAGCACGCCTATTCGCGGTCGCTGTTGTCGCTAATGCCCCGGCTCGACGGGCTGGCCAACGAGGGGATCGCGGCGGAGTTGGAGTGAGGCTGGGGCCAAGGCGGCCGCGAGCCAGTATTGCGTGCGGAGCCGGGCCCATCGCCGACCCGCGGGGCGTTCTTCTTGCCCGTAGTCGTCGAACGACCGATGCCCCGGGCACGAACTCAAGGGGCGCAGCCCCGCCGTGCCCATCGCCAACCCGCGCCGGAGGGGTGGCGATCTGTCTGGACCTGCGCACCGCTTGAGGTCCTACGGATTCAACCACCATAAAGCACACCCGAACAGGCGCCGGTTCGCCACCCCGCGGGTTGGCGACGGGCACGGCTCGACAAAGAGCGATCGATGACTGCTTCTGACCAGCCTCAACCCCCGTCGTCTCCGACCTCGCGCGCCATCGCGGTCTGCAGGCGCTCCATGAACTCGGCGGTGCGCAGGCCTGGCGGGATCGGCGGCAGGATCTCGATCCGGATCGTGCCCGGCAGCCGCAGCCAGGACCGATAGACCCAGTGCCGGCCCGAATTCAGCACGATCGGCACGCAAGGAAGCTTGAGATGCCGGTAGAGCACCGCGACGCCGCCCTGGACGGAACTCTTCTCGGCCGGATCGCGGGTGCCGGACGGGAAGATCAGCACGCTGCGTCCAGCCCGCGCCTCGTCCCGCGCCTGGTCGAACGACCGCTTCGCGGCCTCCAGATCACCCGACCGATCCACCCCGATATGGCCGAGCTTGCGTGCCACCGGGCCGGCCACCGGATAGCCCAGGATCTCGTGCTTGAGGATCACCGCCGGGTTGCCCAGGATCCAGGGCAGAAAGATCGTCTCCCACATCGCCTCGTGCCGGCTGGCCAGAACGCAGGGACCGTCGGGCAAGTTCTCGAGCCCGGTGACCCGGTAGCCCACCCCCGCGACCCGGCGCAAAAGTGCCACCTGCACCGCGATATGCACCCGCACGATGGCCCAGACCACGCCCCGCGGCGCCAGGATCAGCGGCCACAGCAGCAGGAACGGCGCCGTGGCGATGCCCGACAGTACGGCAAACGCCAGCGACCGCGCCCAGGCCACGGGCCGATGTGCCGCCGCAAAGGTCATTCGTGTTGCAATCCCGCCGGCTTTGGAAGACTAATGGCGCCGGATTTATCGCGCGAGGAGCGCAGATGCGCAACGACGCCGTGACACAGACCACCGAGCTTGAGGACAAGCTTCTGGACCTCGTCGCCGAAGAGGGGATGATCGACCGCGCGCTGCTATCTCGCGACGCCAAGCTGGCCGATCTCGACATTGCCAGCGCGGATTTCATCATGATCCTGATGGCGATCGAGGAGCAGTACGGCGTCTATATCTCGGTCGATGCCGAGATGGCGGATCTGAAGACCGTGGGCGACCTGCTGGCGGTCTCGGCCAAGAAGATCGAGGAAAAAGCCGCGGAATGACGGGCGCCCGCGTCGTCATCACGGGCGCAGGCGCGTTCTCGCCCTGTGGCGCGGGGGCCGATGCGCTTTGGGCCGCGGCGCGCGACGGGGTGTCGGCGATCGGCGAGATCAAGTTCGACGCGATCCCGAACCAGCTGGTGACCCAGGCCGCCGCCGTCGCGCCCGCGCTGTACGAGGCGCATAAGAACGGCGCCCGCGCCCGGCTGCAGGACCGGGTGACCGGGTTCGCGCTGATCGCCGCCGAAGAGGCCGCGCGCCAGGCCGGGCTTGGCCCGGACGACTATGGCGAGGGCTTCGGCGTGATCGTCGGTTCGGGCTTCGGTGGGGCCGAGACGCTCGACACCAATTACGTCAAGTTCGCCGAAAACGCGCTCGGCACCGGCACGCCGCGGATGGACCCGATGTCGATCCCCAAGATCATGTCGAACGCCGCCGCGTCGTGGATTTCGATGACCTATGGCGCGCGCGGCCCGGTCTATTGCAACTCGACCGCCTGTTCCTCGGCCAGCCAGTCGATCGGGCTCGCCTATCAACTGATCAAGGCCGGCGTGATCGACCGCTGCTTCACCGGCGGCACCGAGGCCTGCGTCGTGCCCGGCGTATTCCGCGCCTGGGAGATCCTGCGGGTCTTGAGCCCCGACGCCTGCCGCCCGTTCTCGGCCGACCGAAACGGCATGCTTCTGGGCGAGGGCGCCGGCATCCTGGTGCTGGAGACGCTGGAGGCCGCTCGGGCCCGCGGGGCTGAGCCGATCGCCGAGATCGTCGGCTACGGCACCACCTCGGACGCGGGCGATCTGTTGCGCCCCGACCCCGGCGGCGCCGCCGCCTCGATGGCGCGGGCACTGGCCGATGCCGGGCTGCAGCCGTCCGAGATCGGCTATGTCAACGCCCACGGCACCGCGACAGTCGCCAACGATCTGTCCGAGACCCAGGCCATGCGCCAGGTCTTCGGCGAGGCCTTCGACGCGCTGGCAGTGTCGTCCACCAAGCCGGTCCACGGCCATGCGCTCGGCGCCGCAGGCGCGCTGGAGACGATCATCACGCTGCGCGCCCTGACCGACGGCCTGGCGCCGCCCTCGGGCAACTTCAACAGCCTCGACCCGGCCATCGGCTTCGAACCGGTCCACGGCGAGGCCCGCCCGATCGACACCGCCTACTGCCTGACCAATTCCTTCGCCTTCGGCGGCATCAACGCCTCGCTGATCCTCGGCAGCGCCGCGCGGCTTTGATGTCCGCCCTGCCCGGCGTCACCACGGCCCAGGCCGCGGCGCTCGCCGCCCTTGTCGCCGAGACCGCCGGCCGGGCGCCGGCTGCCCTGCCCTATCTCGTGCCGGCGCTACTTTTTGCCTCGGCCGAAGGCCAGCGCCGCCTCGCGCTGCCCGCCCCCGGCCCGGACGAGATCCTGATCCACGACTACCAGGCGGTGTCGACGCCCCGGCCCTTCCCGCTGGAGACGCCGCTGGCCGCGGTGGCCGAGACCCGGGGCAACGACCACCACATCAAAGTGACGGCAGCGGGCGCCGAGGCCGCCCGCCTGACCACCGCGCTGCGCCTGGTCGCGCGGGCCGAGCTGGCCGCCGCGCGGCCCGCCCCGTTCCCGGCGCGCCTGACCGAGGCCTTGGCCTGGTCCGCCCCACTCCGCATCACCCAGGCGCAGACCGACCGTTACCTTTCGCTCTCGGGCGACCCCAATCCGATCCACCGTGACACCGCGTTGGCCGCGTCCCTGGGCCTGCCCGCGCCCATCGTGCCCGGCCTGTTGCTGGTCTCGCTGATCCAACCCGCCGTCGAGGCCCAAAGCACCGCCCGCGTCGCAAGCCTCAAGGCCCGCTTCATGGCCCCGCTGCCGGTCTCGGCTCCGCTCCGCCTCGCGCTCCAGCCCCGAGGCACCGCCCGCCTGCGCGCCTTTCTCGCGACCGAGGCCTATGCCCTGGCGCTCGCCGACCTCGTTCTAGAGCCGTCGTCGGAATGACGCCGCGGGCACGGACTCAAGGGGCGAAGCCCCGCCCTCCGCGCGGTCGCAACAGACCCTCCCGCCTCGGGCCTTCACCGCATCCCAAGCCCGCGTCACGCCACCCAGGCCTCGGGGATCCGCGGCGTCGCCGCGATCAGCGCCCGCGTGTAGCCATGCGCCGGCGCGGCGAAGACCCGCTCGGTCGGCCCCTCTTCGACGATCCGCCCCGCCCGCATCACCAGGACCCGGTCGGTGATCGCGCGCACCACCGACAGATCGTGGCTGATGAACAGATAGGACAGGCCGAACCGCCCTTGAAGCGCGGCCAGAAGATCGAGAATCTGCGCCCGGATCGACACGTCCAACGCCGACACCGCCTCGTCGAGGATCACCAGCCGGGGCCGGATCACGATCGCCCGCGCGATGGCGATCCGCTGCCGCTGCCCGCCGGAGAACTCGTGGATGTACTTCTCGGCATCGCCCGCCGTCAGCCCCACCGCCTCGAGTGCCTCGGCCACCCGTGACCGTCGCTCCTCCGCCGGCACGTCGACCAGGTGAAACGGCTCCGCCACCAGCCGCCCGACCCGGTGGCGCGGGTTGAACGAGCCGAAGGGGTCCTGGAACACCACCTGCATCTTGCGCCGCAGCTCGGCGGCGAGATGCCCCGCCACGACCGGCGCGCCGCCCACCGCCACCGTGCCGCCCTGCAGCGCCTCGAGCCCCAGGATCGCGCGGGTCAGCGTCGACTTCCCGCAGCCCGATTCGCCCACGAGGCCGACGCTTTCGCCAGACCGCACCGTCAGATCGACGCCGTCTACGGCGCGGAACAAGGGCCGCGGGCCGATGAGCGACCGCCGCGCCAGGCCGTAGTCGCGCACCGCGCCGCGCACCTCCAGCACCGGCGCCACCTTCGCGCGCGCTTCCCGCACCGGCACGTGGCTGCTGTCGGCGAAAAGCCGCGCCGTATAGGGATGCGTCCGCGCCTTGAACAGCTGCTCGGTCCGATCCGCCTCGACGATCCGGCCGCGGCGCATCACCGCCACATGATCGGCCATGTCGGCGACGACGGCGAGGTCATGGGTGATCAGCCACAGCGCCATGCCCTCTTCGGCCACCAGCCCTTTGAGCAGGTCGAGAATCTGCGCCTGGGTGGTGACGTCGAGCGCCGTGGTCGGCTCGTCGGCGATCAAAAGCTTCGGGCGCAGCGCCACCGCCATGGCGATGCAGACCCGTTGCCGCTGCCCGCCCGAGAGCTCGTGCGGATAACGCCCCAGGGGAAACCGGTCGCCGGGCAACCCCACCCGGGCCAACCGCTCGCGCGCCACCGCCAGGGCTTCGGCGCGGGATGCCGCGCCATGCACCACCAGCGTCTCAGCCACCTGATCGCCGATCGTGCTCATCGGGTTCAGCGCGGTCATCGGCTCCTGAAAGATCATGCCGATCTTGTTG
>JASJCA010000033.1 GCA_030066215.1 Rhodobacter sp.
CCAGTAGGAAAGGTTGTTCATCCGCGGGAACGCCATATCCGGCGCGCCGATCTGCAACGGCATGAAATAATTGCCGAAACCGCCGAAGAGCGCGGGGATCACCACGAAGAACATCATCAGGATGCCGTGGGCGGTGATCAGCACGTTCCAGAGATGGCCGTTCGGTGTACATTCGGCGGCCGTCGCAGCGGCCGTCATCCGCGCGCCCTCGAGGCACATGTACTGCACCCCGGGCTGCATCAGCTCCATCCGCATGTAGATCGTGAACGCCACTGAGACGAAGCCGAGGACCGCGGCGGTGAAGATGTAGAGGATGCCGATGTCCTTGTGGTTCGTCGACATGAACCACCGGACAAAGAAGCTGCGCTCGTCGTGGTGTTCGTGGCCATGGATGGCGGCGTCGGCCATGCGGAGTGCCTCCTGCGTTCCCGTTATCTGTCCGGTCGCAGGCCGAGTCACCTCACCCTGCGCGTTTTGAATATGTTCTAGAGATGTGGGAAAGGCGGGGCAACGCCGGATCGGGGGTTTCGCGGATCAGATTGTCGCAGCCCGCGCGCCAGTCTTGGGCGTGAGGTGGACAGGGAAATTCCGACGCACGGGTCTGGATCGGCTGCATGGGATCGTCCAGGGCGCCATGCTGCGACGGAGGGGCGCTCGCATGGACCGGCCGCAGACGACACCGGTCCGGATCATTCGGCAGGTCGCTGGACGCCTTTTGCAGCCGCAAGGACCGGGGCTGCGGGTCAGGATATCCAGACTTGCGACGAGGCACCCCGAAACCATGCTGGGCCGGCATTGAACCAAAGGGGATTTCGGTATGCGATACCTAACCAAGATCTGCATGTTGAGTTTGGCGGCCTTTGCGCCCCTGGCGCTCCCGGCGCTCGGCCAGGCAAAGCGCGAGTTGCCGCCGGAGTTGCAGAACGTCATGACCCTCGACGACTACCTCGCCGCGACCGCCGAGATCGCGCCGGGTTTCGCGGGGCTCTACGTCGACGACGGTACGCTGGTCATCCGGATCGCATCCAAAGGACAGGAGCCGGACACAGAGCAGCAGCGCCAGGTCTTTGCTGCGCTCGACCAGGCATTCGGCCGCTCGCTCGACCGTTTCGCCGAGGCGCCGCGCCGGTTCGAGGCGGCGCAAACACCCATAAAGCCGCTGCTGGCGGCGCGCGCGGCCCTCGACGCCCAGGCGGCCAAGCTGGGCCTGACCTATTCGGACGTGGACGAACGCCGCGGGCTGATCGTGATGGGTCTGCACCGCGAGGCCGACGACGCCCCGTTCTGGACCGCCGTCGAGCAGACCGGGCTCGACCGCGGTTTCGTCGAGCTTCGGCGGATGGGTATGCCGGCGCTGCGCGCGCGCGTCGACGACCGTGTGCGGCCGCTGGTCGGCGGCTTGAAGATCCGCGGCAAGCTGCGCTGTACGCTCGGCACAGTGGTCGAGATCGTGGACACCGGCGAGATCGGGTTTCTCACCGCGTCGCATTGCTCCAACCGTCTGTTCGAGGTCGACGGACGCAACTTCAAGCAACCCGGCTCGGGCTTCGGCGGCACCAACGATATCGGCGAAGAGTTGGCCGATCCGCCCGCCGACCTGTCGCATCCCGCCTGCACAGTGGACCAGTGCCGCTATGGCGACATCAATCTGGTGCAGATCGGCGACAACGACACCGCCTCGGTCGGGCGCATCGCGCGGATCGGCAATTGGGGCGGGTTCACCATCAGCAGCGTCGACGCCGATTACGACCTGGTCGGAATGGTGCTCTTCACGCTTGAGGGCGAGGTGCTGACCAAGGTCAGCGCGGAGACCGGTAAGACCGCCGCGGTGGCGCGGGGGACCTGCTCGAATCTGCCGCATCCTGGGCTGCGCAATTCCACCGGCACTTTCAGGCTGATCTGCCAGTACAGCGCCGATGCCAGCGCAAATGTCGGCGGCGGCGTCACCCCGATCAATCTGGAAGGCGATAGCGGGTCGCCGGTGTTCACGCTGAATGCTGGGACGGCGGCCCATACCTCGGTGCTACACGGCATCATGTGGGGTGAACTAGAGGGGCCCACCGGTTTTGAGGGCGATATGTACGTCTATTCGCCGATCTTCCAGAACTACGCGGACCTCTACGCCGAAGTCGGACCGCTGAACTTCTTCAACGTGTCGCCGAACTAGGCGCTTCGGCCGGCTCTGCGGGCGACTGTTCGAAGACCGCGTCGAACGTCGCCCGCAGCGCCACGTCCAGATCCGCCATCGTCACCGGCAGGCCGAGGTCGACCAGACTGGTCACGCCGTGGCCAGTGACGCCGCAGGGCACGATGCCGTCGAAATGGCTGAGGTTCGGCTCGACATTGATCGACAGCCCATGGAAACTGACCCATTTGCGCAGGCGGATGCCGATCGCGGCGATCTTGTCCTCGCGCGGCGTGCCGTCGGGCAGGGGCGGTTTGTCGGGGCGCGCGACCCAGACCCCGACCCGGCCCGCGCGCACCTCGCCGCGCAGGTTGAACCGGTCGAGCGTCGCGATCACCCAGGCTTCGAGGTCGCGCACGAAGCGGCGCACGTCGTGGCCGCGGCGGCCCACGTCCAGCATCACGTAGACCACCCGCTGGCCCGGCCCGTGATAAGTGTATTGTCCGCCGCGCCGGGTCTCGAAGACCTCAAACCGGTGCGGGTCGGTCAGGTCGGCGGGCTTCGCCGAGGTGCCGGCGGTGTAGAGCGGCGGATGCTCGACTAGCCAGATCAACTCTCCCGCTGTCCCGGCAGCGATCCCGGCTGCGCGCGCCTCCATCCGGGCCACTGCCTCGGGGTAGGCCGTCAGACCGGGCTCGATGATCCACTCCACCATTCGGTCATCACGCCGGAACTCTGCGGCAGAGTCCAGGTCGGTGCGCCGGACAAATTGCTCTCGCAGCGGGGTCCCGCGTCCATGCCTCCGTCGACCGTTTGGAATGCGTGTCTGTCATTCGTGCTCGTCGCCGGCAACAGGAGTGCGGCGGAGAGCGCTCAGATCGGTCGCAGAACGCCGGTTGACCCCACTGGCCATGCAAATCGGACCAGCACCGCCGGCTCCCCCGCTGCCCGGCCCGACCGTGCGCGGCTCCGGCTCTCAGGGAAGTCGAGCAGTGCGGCACCGGATTACTTGCACGCCTCGACGGCAATTGCTCTTCACATGCTCGAACACCTCGGTTAAGACGCCCGGCACAAGGTGATTGGTGTGCGGTCGTGGCGGAATTGGTAGACGCGCAGCGTTGAGGTCGCTGTGGGGTAACACCCGTGGAAGTTCGAGTCTTCTCGACCGCACCATTTTCTTCAAGCATTGCAATGCGATCGGCGGCTCGGAATGCGCGCCGGAGCGGTGGGGTTTTTTGCGGTGCCGGGATGCCGACGGGCGGGTTGGCGGATTGTTGCGGATGGTGCATTTGTCGTGGCTGGAGAGTTCGGGTACAGTGTTTGCCGCGGTAGGGTGAGGACCCCGATGATATCGATTCTCGCGGCATTGATCATAGTCTCCGCCACCGCCGCGTTCGCAAATGACGTGACCGATATGGCCCAGAAGCTCGACCCCGAACTGCTTGTCCTCGCAGAAAGCCCCCCCAGCGCCACGGAGGCTGCAGAGCCGATACAGGTGCTGATTGGGCTTGACCATGCGCTCAATGACGCCGACGAGGCTGCGCTGACGGCAGCAGGTCTGACGATCCGCTCAAAGGTGGGCGACGTGTTGACCGGCACGATCGCGGTTCGTGACCTGCAGGCCTTGGCCGAGGTCGACGGTGTCTTGCGGGTGGAGTCTAGCCGGCCGATGGCGCCGGAAGTGCCACCAACGGAGTAGGCGGTCTCGGCGTGGTTTTGCCGCACCCGTATAAGGGGTATCGAGCCGCGGTTGAATTCGTGCTATATAGGCGTATCGGTCCGATGCGCGGGCCGGATTTGTATCAAATGCATTGAGGGGGAAGCGTCATGCGAAAACTTGATCCGCAATTGGAGTTTCTCGTCGAAGGCGGTGCCGATGAGGCAGCCGCGACGGACAGCGTTGAAGTCGTAAACCAGTTCGGGCTCGAGTCGGTTGCACCAAAGGGCCGGGCGCGCGCGCGAAAGGTCGAAGCCTCTGTCCTGGTTCAATATTCCGGGGATCCCGATGACCTGAAGAAGGCTGGAATGACGGTTCAAGGGGTCGCCGGGGATGTGGTGACGGGCCGGGTATCGGTCGACGCGCTCGGCAAGCTCTCTGAGATTGCGGCGGTCGAACGGATCGAGGCGGCGCGCCCGATGCAGGCCGAACTCGATTTGTCAGTGCCTGAGATCCGCGCCGATCTGGTCCATGCCGGACCGCCGGGGCGGCGTGGCGCAGGCGTGATTGTCGGCATCGTGGACACCGGATGCGACTTCACCCATCCGGCATTCCAGAACTCCGACGGAACGACGCGGATCCTGTCGATCTGGGATCAGGGTCTAACCCCGACGGGCGGCGAATCGAGCCCAGGGGGCTTCGGCTTTGGCGTCGAATACAGCGAAGCCGATATCAACAACGCTCTTGGCAATGCCAATCCCTTCAGTGTGGTGCGCCACCGCGATCCGTTCCGGCATGGCACCCATGTGACCGGAATTTCCGCCGGCAACGGCGCGGGCTCGGGGCCCGGGCAGCCGGCAGGCACCTTCGTCGGTGTGGCGCCGGAGGCCGACATCATCATCGTCGCCAACCGGTCGAACGGGACCGAGGGGCTGGGCACCTCGGCCAACACGCTTGACGCGGTGAACTACATCTTCCAGCGCGCGCAGGCGCTCGACAAAGCTTGCGTGATCAACATGAGCCTGGGCGACAACCTCGGCCCGCATGATGGCACCAGCCTGCTCGAGCGCGGCCTCGACAACCTGCTTGGCGCCAAGGGACGGGCCTTTGTGAAATCGGCCGGTAATGCCGGGTCGGCTCGGGTACATGCCCAGGGTAATGTGACCACCGGTGCAAGCACCGATGTGCGGTTCAACCAACCGGCGGGCGATCAGTTCGCCAACCAGATCGACCTTTGGTACGACGGCGCCGACACGTTCCGGATGTCGGTTGTCGACCCGGATGGCAATACCGTCGGTCCGGTCAATGTCGGCGCAGCCTCGACGCTGAATTTCCCGGGCGGCAACTCGGTGCGCATCGACCACCGCAACAACGATCCGTTCAACGGCGACAAGCGGATCTTCATGACCTTCCGGCGCGGGACCGCGCCGTCGATCCGTGCCGGCAACTGGCGGCTTCGGATCGAGTCGGTCAGTTCGGCGTCCGGTGGGCGGTTTGATGCCTGGATCCAGCGCGGCGGCATCGTGCCCACGTTCCTCACACCGCATGAGAACCGGGCGATGACAATCTCGACGCCGGGGACTGCGCGCGAGGTGATCACGGCGGCCAACTATTCGGCGCGCGGATTCTCTGCAGGCGCTCTGCGGGCCAGTTCCAGCCGCGGCCCCACGCGCGATGGCCGGGCGGCGCCAACGCTGGCTGCGCCAGGCACGGACGTGTTCTCGGCCCGTGCGGAGTTCGGCACCGGCCAGCCCTATATGCAGATGTCCGGCACCTCGATGTCGGCGCCGCATATCACCGGCACCATCGCGCTGATGTTCCAGAAGAACCGGGCCCGGACGCAAGAGCAGATCCGAAACTGCCTGACCTCGACGGCACGGCAAGACGCCAATACCGGACCGGTGCCAAACACCGCCTGGGGCGCGGGCAAGCTCGATGCCAAGGCGGCGGTTGACTGCGTACCAAGCCCGACGCCGAAGTCGGTGCCGGTCTTCACCTGCCCGAAGAGCGTTCTGCAGCCCTGCATCTCGGTGCCGGCCATCAACTGTCCGCGGCCTTCGGTCCTGGTGTCCCGGTGCTGGTCGGTGCCGCGGATCACGTGCCTGCGCCCGTCGGTGATCCCGCAGTCCTGCCCGAGCAGCTTCGACTTCTGCCCGTCGCAGCCCTGGAGAATCTGCCGGCCGCCGGAGAGCGTACTGAGGTGCCCAAGCCGGGTCGACGATTGTCCGAGCACGCCCGGCGGCTGCTTTGATCCGCGGATCAATCCCGACCCACGGATCAATCCGGACCCACGGATCAATCCCGATCCGCGCTTCGGCGACCCGCGGGTTCGGCCCGGCGGCGGCGGCTTCCGCCCGTTCCGTCCTGAGGACGAGATGGAGTGGGATTACGAGGACTACTATGGTGGCGGCGTAGGCGGAGCCTACGAGGACATGCCCGAAGAGGCGCCCGAGGTCGAATTGCCGCCCGAAGGCTTTTTCGAGTATGACGACAGCTGGTTCGACGACGAGTAGTCCCAACTTGGAACCATCCCGGGGGGTCGCGGCTGAGCCGCTGGCCCCCCGGGACGTGATTCCGGCCTTGATATCTGAAGGGGTCGTCACTGCCGAAGAGGCGGTGACCTCAGGCGTGATGGTCCAGGATGTCGGCCGCAGCCATCAGATGTATTCGGTTTCGGTGGGCGGTGTGCCGCGCGCTTATCTCAAGAGCTTCGGGCCGAGCCGCGGCGCCAGTGATGGCAGTGCCGCAAAGGAACGGGCGGTGGCCGCGCTTGCGGCCGAACGCCCCGCCGTCGCTGCCTTGGTGCCGCGGCACCTGCCATGGCGCGGGCCCCAAGCAGTCGTCGTGACCGAGGCGCAGCCGGGGCGGGCGGCCTGGGCGGACGAGGCCGACGGTGGCGAACAGGGTGCGCTTTGGAGCGACCTGGTGAGGCGCATCGCCAAGCCGCTCGCCGACTTCCACCGCGCCACCCGCGATTTGGCCGCCCCTGGCGCGCGGCCCCCGCCGGCGCTGGCCGCAAAGCCGCCTTGGGTTCTCGCACTGGCGAGCGGTGATGCGGCACCCGAGATATGGCAAACCCAGCACATAACCCGTGCCACTGGACGCATCTCCGCCGATCCCTGGCTCTGCCAGGGGCTGCGCGCGGCGCGCGGGATCTGGCGCGACATGTGCCTGATCCATGCCGATCTGAAGCATGACAACGTCCTGCTTTTGGACCGGGACGGGGTTTCAGGCGTGGTGATCATCGATTGGGAAATGGCGCGGGTTGGCGACCCGGCCTGGGACATCGCGGCACTTGCCGTGCGGTTGCCGATGACCGCGCTTGGCGAGGACCCGTGGTCAGAGCGCACGATCGAACGGACCGCCGAGCTGTTGTCGGCCTATACCGAGGTCAGCCGCTTGCCAGCGCCGGCGGTCGCGAAACGCCTGCCTGCCTATATGGCGGCGTGGCTGGTCATGTCCGCGATCCAGCACCAGTCGACGCAGGCGCCGGATACCTCCGACGACGGCGCCAGCGAGTTGCTGGACAAGGCCGCACTGGGCTTCTCTCGGCGCGAACAGATCACCCGTAGCCTGATCCGGGCAGTGTCGTGACGCCCGAGGAGTTGGACGCCGCGCGGTTGATGCTGGTCGGTGGCGCCGGCGAGGAGCCCGCTGAAGACCTTCTCTACGCCAACTGGTATCACAAGAGCGATGCGGGCCCGCGCCGTTATCCCGCGGGTGGCGCCTATCTCGCGGCAATTCTCGACCCCGGGCGTTTCGAAGCTGGCTGGCAGGTGGCGCAGACCGGGCTTCCGGGTCAGGCCGGATGCGTCGAAGTGCATCGCAACGGTGAACGCCGCGCTGTGGCGCCGCCGCTTGTCGTGCCCGAGGCACAGGACGCGTTGGTCTTCGAGCCGGGTGCGTCGGTCTGCGTCTTTCCGCTGGGCGCGGCCGAAAGCGGCGGTTTTTGGCATGTGACCTCGCCAGCCTGGGAAATGCAGGAGGCGCCGGAACACCGCCAGCGGCTGTATTTCGGTCTCGCCCCAGGGTCCGAACCGGCCTTTGCCAGGGCATTTGTCGATTGCGCCGACCTAAAGGCGGCTTGGTCGATGAAGTGCCTCGTCGGCGCCAGTTCCGCCGGCCGCTGCGACGGCGCCGTCGCCTACCTGCCCGCCGAGTTGGGTTTGGACACCGGCTGGGTTGCGGACCTAATCGCTGCGGCGGCGCCTTTGGTCGCCGGCGCCTCACCCCCCGGGACGAGGGTGATTGCCGAGGGCATTGCATGGGCGCCCGATCCAGAGACCGACCGTAGCTTTGGCCAGGTGATCTGTGCGGCCCTTGCGGACGTCCGCGTTGATCCGAGCGATGCCGAGGCCTGGACCGTGGCTGCGCGATCCGCCCTCGCGCCCCTGTTGAAAGCAACGCCGTGACCGTGAAGACCGAAGCCCGCCCGGTGACGTCGGACCATGATCAGGGTCTGGCCATTGCCCACGAGCTGGCAGAGGCGGCGATCTGGCATGGTCCGCTTTGCACGTTCCAGGGCGCGGTGCCGGCCGACGAGATTGGCCTTCCGCCGTTGCAGACCACGACCGGCGGCGATGTCTATGAAGGCAGCGCCGGGATCGCGCGGTTCCTGCTGCTGGCGTCCCGGTTCGACGACGATCTGAGGCTGGTAGAAACGGCGCAGGGCGCGTTGCGCCACGCGCTGAGCAACGCCAATGGCGCATCGCTTTATTCGGGCGTGCCGGGCGCGGCCATCGTTGCGCTCGAGGCCGATTGGCCCCAGATTCGCAGCGACGCGATGGCCATGCTTGCAGAGGCGGCTGCCGCGGCGTCGAACGAGGCCGATCCGCCGATGGATCTTCTGTCCGGCCACGCGGGCTTGATCGTCGGGCTCGTCGCCGTCAGCCGGTCCGACCCGTCGGGGCCCTGGGCCGACCTGGCCGCGGCGCTCGGCCACCAGGTCGTGGACGCGGGCCGGGCCGACGGCGACGGTCTCAGCTGGCCGGTGGCGCCAGGGCAGGATGACCATCTTTGCGGCCTTGCCCATGGTGCGGCGGGCTTGGCTTATGCGATGGACCGGCTGCTGGAGCTGGCGCCCGATGCCGGCCCCTGGCGCGACACGGCGCACCGGGCCCGACGCTTCGAGCGGGCCTGGTATTCGCCGGAACACGGCAGTTGGGCCGACCTGCGCTCGGACGCAATGGGCCCCGAAGCCGAGCCGGGATATCCGCATATGTGGTGCCATGGCTCGATCGGAATCGCGGCCGACCGGTTGGTGGCTGATGCAAGCGACATCCTGGCCCGTGCCGATCGCGTCGCCGCGCTTGAGGGTGTGCTGGCAAGCACGCGCGATGCGCTTGCCGGTCCCCGTGGCCCGGGTGGATCGGACGCCATCAACGGCTCGCAATGCCACGGATTGTCGGGCGTCTCGGACCTGATGATTGATGCGTGGCGGCTGTCGGGTCAGAAGATCTGGCTCGACATGGCGGCAGCGTGTTCGGCGGCTATCCGTGACGACGCACGCCGGCCCGAGGGTTGGCGTTGCGGCGTGCCGGGCGGCCACTACTCGCCGGGACTGATGCTGGGTGTTGCCGGGATCGGCTGGTCGCTGATGCGCACCGCCCATCCCGATACGGTGCCGTCCGCCTGGAAGATCGGTGGTCTTCTGTAGCGGTGGCGATCGTGCCGAGCATCGGGCGCCGCAAGGCCGTTTCGGCCGCGGATGTCGTTCAGCCGGTGCCGGTCAGCGCGGAATTTGGCTGAAACCGCGCGTCGTCCTGCGGCAGACCCAAAAGCCGCAGCGCCACGCCGGCCGCGTATACAACCGACAATGACACCGTCAGTGACCTTCCCCCGCGATTAGGGCCGGTGTGATCTGGAATCCTCCGGTTGGTTTGCAGTGTTGAGCGACAGCGTGGAGACCGCAAGAGTCTCAAGCGCTGGCGCGGTGGTTTTCGTCAGGAACTCCGTTGGTGAGAGATATCCGAGCGCGGAATGTGGGCGCTCGGTGTTGTAGTGGTGGCGCCAGCGGCCGATCTCTTCGCGGGCGTGTCGTAGCGAGCGGAACCAGTGCAAGTTCAGGCATTCGTCGCGGAATCTGCCGTTGAAACTCTCCACGAAGGCGTTCTGCACGGGCTTGCCGGGCTCGATGAACCGCAGGCGCACACCGGACCGCTCGGACCAGTCGAACATGGCCTTGCTGGTGCCTTCGGGGCCGTTGTCGAGGATGATCTCCTCAGGCAGCCCGAACCGCAGCGCCAGGTCATCGAGGAAGCGCGCCACTCTTGCACCCGGGATCGACACGTCGACGATCTGGCCGGGACAGAACCGGCTGTGATCATCGACAATGTTCAACACGCGGAACCGCCGGCAATCGGCCAGTTGGTCGCCGACGAAATCCATCGACCAGCGCTGCATCGGCCGCTCCGGCACCTGCGGAGCGATCCGGTCGCGCCGCGGCAGCTTCCGCCGCTTCTTCGTGCGCACCTGTAGGCCTTGTTCGGTGTAGAGCCGGTAAGTGCGCTTGTGGTTCACGACCAGCCCTTCCCGCCGCAGCATGGCATGCAGGCGCAGGTAGCCATAACGGCGGTGCTCCGACGCCAGTTCTTTCATGCGCTTGATGGCAGCGGCATCGTCCTTCGGTAGAGGGCGGTACTGGTGCACCGACCGTGCCAGTCCGACGATCCGGCAGGCCCGCCGTTCGCTCAGGCCGATCTCACTGATCAGAAACCCCACGGCTTTGCGCTTGGCCATGGGTGTCACCAGTTTTTTGCCAGCAGCTCCTTCATCGACGACATGTCCAGCATCTGGTCGGCCACGATCCGCTTGAGCTTGGCGTTCTCGATCTCAAGCTCGTGCAGTCGCTTTGCTTCAGATGCGTCCATGCCCCCGTACTTCTTCCGCCAGGTGTAAAACGTGGCAGAACTGATGCCATGACGCCGACAGATATCGTCCGTTTTAGCCCCAGCCTCACTCTCCTTCAGCACGCCGATGATCTTCTCTTCAGAGAACCGTTTCCGCTTCATGGGTCTTCCTCCTTCGTCCATTCAAAGGTGGAAAATTCCAGTTCGCAATGGCCCGGATATCGGGGGGAAGGTCCTCAGTATCACGAAGAGCGTCAGCCCGCCAAGCATGAGGTCAAATCCCGAGCCCTGCTCGGCCGGTGGAAAAACTGCCGCGCAGGAACTGGGCGGTCGTCTTCGCCGGGTCTTCGCCGGTCAGGATTTCCTGCCCTGTCGCGATGGATCCTACGAAGCCCTTGGTGTGCCAATGCCCGGGCGCGATCGGCTCGGGCAAAGACGCCACGGGCAGGTGTGGCCAGGGGTTTACGTAGAAATAGGGCTCGTCATAGCTCTCGTCCCCTGGGGATAGGCCGACGCCGATGCCTTTCGCCGTCTCGAAATCGCCGGGCTCGAGTTGGACATAAGTGGCGATGTCGAAATGGTGCGGCCAGCAGCGCACCGGGCTGGGGCCGGGATCGAGTGCTGCGTTGGCGGCGGCGAAGTCCGATAGGCTGCCTGCGGCCAGCGAGAACCAGGCCGCAAGATGTGCGAGATCGGCGCTGTCTTCACCGAAACGGTCGATTTCCACCACGTCCCCTGGCAGATCATAGGGCAAAGCGACTGGGCTGGCCGGCGCCAGTTCTATGTCTTGCAAGGCCTCGTCTACCCAGTCCAGGGCGCGTGCCGTGGTCTGCCCCGCCAAAGCCAGTGTGTCGATCTCGTCGCCGTCGCTCAGAATGACCAACCGCAAAGGCGCAAGTCCCAAACCGACTTGGCAATGGGCCGCGCCCGCGCCCAACGGGTGAGTTAGGAACATGCCCCGAGCAGAAGACCATTCCAGGTTGGAGTGGCTGTCATCCGGCACTGCCTGCAAATTGGCGCGCGCTGCCTTGGTCAGGGGCTGCACCGCGGCATGTGCGATGGTGCGGGAGAGGGTCAAAGATGTCGGGTCGCCAAGTTTGGATCGCAGGTCGCTCATTCTGGCCTCTTTCAACAATTCTCGCCTCGGTTTTGGTCTCTGACAGCACCCGTCCCCGGATGCCGCGAGCCTTGCGGTTTTCATACGGCGCTCGGGCGGTCTGCGGCAACTGAGCTGTTTATGCGTGCCCCCGATTTGTCCGGACATGCGCGACTTGAACACCTCGGACGAGGGCTCGGCCGGTTCGTTTTCGGCGCAATGACCGACACTGGAGGGGCGCTACGCGTACCACCAGGTGCCGGGGGAAGCGGTGATCCAATTGGGGACCGCGTTGATCCAGACTGCGTTGACCGCCAGATGCGGAACACGCTCTCCGAAGGCATGATCGCGTTGCTCCACAACAAAGAGCGCGCAGAGCGCGATTGCCAGGCCGCGCGGGCCGAACCTCGCAGAGTTTGGCCCGCGTGGCCTGACGTCGGTTCCGACCAGCGAGAGCCAAATCGCCAAGGACCGAATATAGGCAATGCTGCCCCGGATCGGGGCCAGGATGCCCAGGGTCCGATGCGCGGCGGCGTAGGGCACCAGAACGGCTCACATCGGCACCAGGGCCGCCCAAGACAGAAGCTGCCCCTCGCTTTCGGGGTAGCCGTCGAAAAACGGGGCATTGGCCGCGCACGACCGCGCCGAGGGCGGAAGCGGCGACGATACCCTCACCGGTGGCGCGGGCGACAAATTCTTGGTCGACGCCAAGGGCAAGGGTTCGATCAACCATAGCAGAAAGGCCACAGCCAAGGCCGCCAAAGAAACCGGCAATGATTCGCTCGACGGCGGCGAGGGCGATGACGTCTTGGTGGGCGGCGTGGCGACGAAATCCTCTCGGGTGGGAACGCATCGGCCTCAATTGCTACAGACGGCGACATTTCGATAGCCGCGATTTATGTTCCCACAATTGCAGAACCTGCCTCTGGTTGTGTGATCGATGGGCCCCCGCTGGCCGGAAATGAGGCGAGAATTGGCGTCGCTGATCGAATGGGGCCGGGCTGGATAAAGCCCGGGCTAAGCGCCGGCAGTAGCTTGATCCTGTTGCGCTTGTGTTCGGTTCCACAACATATACGCAAAGGGCTGTGGAATTCGTTAACAAAGTTGTGTAACGTTGACGGCAACGAAACCACTCGGGCTCGGGAAACGATGGCAAAAAGAACCACCGCGAAAACAACTACAGCGAAAACATCCACGACAAAGAAGACCACAGCGCGCAGGCGCACCAAGGCGTCGGCGACGACCCCTTCATCCGCCAAGACGGTACCAGAATCCGCGGCGACTACCAGTTCGGGTGCGGCAACCTTGGCTGCGAAACCGGCCGCAACGGCCGCGACCGGCGCACCGAAGCCAGCTGAGGCTGCAGCGAAGATCTTGGGCAAGCGCGAGTTGATCGACCGGGTCGTCACTGCGTCCGGGATTAAGAAAAGCGCGGCCAAGCCAGTGGTCGAGGCGATGTTGCGCGAACTCGGCGACGCGGTGTCGAAGGGCGAGACGCTGAACCTGCAGCCCTTGGGCAAGGGCATCGTCAAAAACCGCAAAGAGCTTGAGAATGCCGAGGTGATCGAACTGCGGCTGCGGCGCAGCAAGCAGGCGATCGAAGCGGCCAAAGCGCTGAAGCCCGACCCTCTTGCGAAGGCGGCGGAGTAACGCTACACCCCGCGCCGTTGGGTGATTAGCTCAGTGGTAGAGCGCTTCGTTCACATCGAAGATGTCGGCGGTTCGAATCCGTCATCACCCACCACCGACTGAGCGCTGCGCATGGGACGGAGGTCTGCTCATGGGCGCGGGGCCGACCGACGTGATCGCTTGCGGCGACGCACTGGGTCGGCGGTTCGAATCCGTGTTCACCCACCATCTACCAGCAGATATGACCTAATCGCGGCGCGCGTGCCGCGCGCCTCTGGGGTCTCCCCATCCTCGGCTTCGCCTGCGGTGGGGCCCCACCGCCCCGACGGCGCCGGCCGAGTGAGGTGGTGGGCCGGGGCGCGAGTGGGTGCGTTGGGTTTGAGAATTTGGAACGAGAAGACACCCTTAGGTCAGGCGCATCAGATAGCGTTGAGTGCCGTCGAGGACGACGATGCCGTCCTGGTTGCGGATGGTGACGCGAAGCGTCACCACGCCGGTCGTGGTTTGCGGGGTCAGGGCGGTGATCTCGAAGGCCGGATAGAGCGTATCGCCCAGGTAGACCGGGGCGAGAAACCGGCTCGACTGGTCGAGGAAGCCGATCAGCGCTTCGCCCATCTGGTGGGCGAGCGGGCTGGCGCCGATGGCGGCTTGGATCAGGGTCTGGAACCCATGCGCCATCAGGTCAGGGTGGCCGAGGCGCTGCAGGTAGGTGCGGTCGTAGTGCACCGGGTGGTTGTCGCCGGAGGCGGCCTGGAAGGCGGCGAAGATGCCCTCGGTCATGGTGCGCGAGGGCGCGCGGAACACCTCGCCGACCTCGAAATCGGCAAAGCGGCGCGGGGCGTGGGTCAGGTGCGCCCGCGGGTCGAAGTCTGGGTCGGTCATCGCGCCCCTCCCGCCGCCCTTGCGCCGATGGCGGCCATTGGCTAGACCCGCCGGCATCGGGTGATTAGCTCAGTTGGTAGAGCGCTTCGTTTACACCGAAGATGTCGGCGGTTCGAGTCCGTCATCACCCACCATCAACCGGCCGCTGTCAATCTGACCGACGCCCGCGATCTGGCGCGGGGTCGACCGACGCGGTCGCCTTTGGCGATGCACGGGGTCGGTGGGTCGAGTCCATCGTCACCCACCACTTTCCGAAAGATTGGCGCCGGGCGCTGACCGCGAGAGGTCGCAATCGGGGCAGGACGCCGCGTCCTGGCGCCGCTAGTCTGGCCGCACGCGGTCGTTCGGGAGGCAGGCATGAAATCGCAGTACAGAGTAGTGGTGATCGGCGGCGGGGTGGTCGGGGCCTCGGTGCTCTATCACCTGGCCAAGTTCGGTTGGACCGACGTGGCGCTTTTCGAACGCAACGTGCTGACGGCGGGCTCGTCCTGGCACGCCGCCGGTGGGGTCCATGCACTGAACGCCGACCCGAACATGGCCGCCTTGCAGGCCTATACCATTGACCTCTTGAGCGAGATCGAGCGCGAGTCGGGCCAGGATATCGGCCTGCACATGACCGGCGGCGTCACGGTCGCCTCGGCCCCGGCGCGGTGGGAATGGCTGCAGGCGGCCTATCGCGTCTTCCAGACCATCGGCATCGAGGACTGCCACCTGATGACCCCGGACGAGGTCAAAAAAGCCTGTCCGATCATGGACATAGGCGGCGTTCTTGGTGGGCTCTGGGCGGACCGAGAGGGCTATGTCGACACCACCGGTACGGTCCATGCCTATGCCAAATGCGCGCGCATCCGCGGTGCCGAGGTGATCGAGCACACCAAGGTCGAAGAGCTGCACTGGCAGGGCGACCACTGGCAGGTCGTCACAGACGCCGGCACCGTCAAGGCAGAGCATGTGGTCAATGCTGGCGGGCTCTGGGCCAAACAGGTCGGACGTATGGCGGGGCTGGAGCTGCCGGTCTCGCCTTTGATGCACCACTACCTGGTGACCGAGACCATTCCCGAAGTCGCAAGCTTGGATTTCGAGGTGCCGATGACGGTGGATCTGGAGGGCTTCACCTATATGCGCCAGGACCAGAAGGGCATCCTGGTCGGCATCTACGAGATCGACCACAAGCATTGGATGATGGACGGCGCGCCGTGGAATTACGGCATCGAGCTGTTGCAGGAAGAGCCCGACCGGATCGAGGCCGAGCTGACCATGGCGTTCCAGCGCTATCCCTGCCTGAACGAGGTCGGCGTGAAGAACTGGGTGAATGGCGCCTTCACCTTCTCGCCCGACGGCAATCCGCTGGTAGGGCCGGTCGATGGCGTGCCGAATTATTGGCTGGCCTGCGGCGTCATGGCGGGGTTTTTGCAGGGCGGCGGCGTGGGCAAGACGCTGGCCGAGTGGATGATCCACGGCGATACCGAGGCCGACGCCTGGCCGATGGACATCGCGCGTTACGGGCCGCATGCCTCGAACCGGGACTACATCAAGCAAACCACGGGGCAGTTCTATTCCCGCCGCTTCGTGATGACTTATCCCAACGAGCAGCTGTGGGCCGGGCGGCCGTTGAAGATGTCCCCGGCCTATCCCGAAATGACCGCCGCCGGGGCGCGGTGGGGCGAAAGCTGGGGGCTGGAAGTGCCGATCTACTTCGCGCCGGAGGGGTTTGCCGAAGAGCCGTCGCTGAAACGCTCCAACGCCTTCGAGATCGAGGCGGCAGAGGCCAAGGCGGTGCGAGCGGGCGTGGGGCTTCTCGATATCTCGGGCTTCTCGCGCTACGAGGTGACGGGGCCGAACGCCCGGGCCTGGCTCGACGGGCTGTTCTCGACCCGGCTGCCGGGGCCCGGTCGGGCGCGGCTGGCGGTGATGCTGTCGCCGGCGGGTCGGCTGAAGGGCGATCTGACGCTGTTCAACTGGGGGTCCGAGCAGGGCGAGGACGGGACCTGGTGGATCATGGGGTCCTATTACCTGCGGTCCTGGCACATGCGCTGGTTCCACGACCATTTGGCCGACGGGGTGATGGTGCGCGACATCTCGGACGACGTCGTCGGCTTCTCGCTTAGCGGGCCGAAATCGACCGAGGTGCTGGCTCGGGCTGCCGGCGGCGACGTGGCGCTGCCGTTCATGGGGTGCGGGCAATTGGACGTCGGCCTGATCCGGGCGCGGGTTGGGCGGCTGTCGGTCTCCGGCGAGCTGGGCTACGAGATCAACTGCCGCGCGTCCGAGCACATCGCGCTGCGGCGAGCCTTGCTGGAGGCCGGCGCCGAGAGCGGGATCGTCGAATACGGCTTCAACGCAATGCTGTCGCTCAGGCTGGAAAAATCCTTCGGCATCTGGTCGGCCGAGTTCACCCAGGACCGGACCCCGGGAATGATCGGCATGGACCGCTGGATCGCCTGGGACAAGGGCGACTTTGTCGGCCGCGGGGCGGCGCTGGCCGAGCGCGACGGCAACGGTCCGGCGCAGACGCTGGTGACGCTGGAGGTCGAGGCCGACGGCGCCGATGCCAGCGGCTACGAGCCGGTCTGGGCGGATGGCGCGCGGGTGGGCTTCGTCACGTCGGGTGGCTACGGCCATACGGTCGAGAAATCGCTAGCGATGGCGCTGGTCGACCGGGACCATGCCGCGCCGGGGACCGAGCTGTCAGTGCATGTGGTCGGGGTCGAGCGCCCCGCCAGGGTGATCCCGCCGTCGCCCCATGATCCGGACGGACGGGCGATGCGCGCGTCGTAGGGCGTGCCTGGTCGACGGGATAGGGCAGGGGGGCCGGCCCTTGCGTGCGGAGCCGGGCCCATCGCCGACCCTTGGGGTGGCGAACCGACCGCTGAACGGCGGCGCTTTATGGCTGTGGAGTCCGTAGGACCTCACGCGGTGCGCAATCGTCGACAAATCGCCAACCCACCCGGGCGGGGCGGCGATGGGCACGGCGGCCCACGGCCTTGACGCTGTGCCCCCGATCTCCGCACCAACTGAAACGGGCCGCCCAGGGGCCGCCCGCTCCACACCCCGAACCTCGGGCTCAGAGGAAGATGAACACGTCGTCCAGCATGATCTGCGTACCATCCCCGGGCAAGCCGGCGCTGGTGCCTCCGGTGACCTCGAAGGTGACGTAGGACACCGCGTCGAACTGGGCGTCGTCGAAGAACACCTTGACCGGCGCGCCGGTGCTGGCGGTGAATATCTGGCCGGCGCCGGTGGCCACGTACTCGGCCGACGCGCCGGCACCCTCCAGCGTGAAGCCGGTAACGGTCACCGTCATGCCGTCGCGCCAGACGCCGGACAGGAACGCGCTTTCCAGGTCGAAGTCCGCGCCCTCCACCGCACCTTCGCCAATGATCGCGCCTTGCCCGTAGATCTCTAGGATGTCGCCGTTGAGGTTGCTGAGCACGTTGAACTCGGACACATCGCCGTTGGTGTAGGGGATCGGCGCGCCGCGCCCCGGCACCTCGTCGGTCTGGATCACCACGGCATTCGGCCCGAAGACGAAGCCCTCGTAGCTGCCGATCTCGATGGTGAAGTTGTTCGGCTCGCCGTCGTCCAGATCGTCGAAGTGCAGCGTGACGTCTGTCGCCACCGGCTCGGGATTGGTCACGTTGACCGTCACCGCCGCGTTCGTGATGCTGTTGAAGAAGCCGTTGCCGTCATCGACGGTGAACTCCAGCGCCGCCGTGGTCGACTCGCCGTCCACCAAGCCGAATTGAGTCGGATCGAGCTCGATCACGTTGCCGACATTGGTGAAGCTGACCGCGCCGCCGCCTTCGGTGTCCTCGAAGGAGATCACGTTGATGGTCAGCGTATCGCCCGGCGCCGGGTCGGGGTCCGAGACCAGCGCGTTGAGGTCGATCGAGATGTTGCCGGTGTCGACGTCGAGGTTGTAGCTGACCGTGAGCGGCGTCGCCTCTGGAGCCGCGTTGCCGACCAGCTCGAAAGTGATCTCGCCCGCGTCGGTCAGGCTGCCGTCGGTCGCGTTGTATTCCATCACCGCCGTCAGCGCGTCGTCTTCGCCAAGCGCGAATTGGGTGAAGTCGACGAAAACCGTGGTTCCGACCAGGTTCGGTTGCGTCGTCGCCGGTATGCCGCCCACCAGAAGCTGCAGCGTTGCATCGTTCACCACCGAGACCGGGTCGCCGTCCGGATCGGACAGGTATTGGGCGAGGTTGATGGACACTCCGGTCTGTGCCGCGGTCGAGAAGAACAGCGTGTCGTCCTCGGCCACCGGCGCCGCGTTGGCCGCCGGGGCGCCGGTGATGTTCAGCGTCACCAGCCCGGTGGCCGAGCTGTTCGGCGCGCCGGAGCCATCGTCGACGGTATAGCCGAAGGACACCGTGATGGTCTCGCCCTCGACCGCGCCGAACTGGGTCGGATCGACGGTGACCACGCCGTTCACCAGGGTGAAATCGGCTTCGAGTTCGCCCTCTTCGCCGCCGAAGGCCACGTCGGTGATCGTCAGCACATCGCCGACATCGACATCGCTGATCAGCGCATTGAGGTCGACGACAACGTTGCCGTCGGCCTCGTTGACGTCAATGGTATCGTTCTGCGCCACCGGCATGTTGTTGGGGTTGCCCGTGGCGGTGCCGGTGATCACGATCGTGACCTGCCCGCTGTCGGAGCTGTTGGACTGACCGCTGCCGTCATCGACCGTGTAGGTCGCCACCAGGGTCAGCTGCTCGCCATCCGCCAGCCCAAGTTGAGTTGGGTCGATGGTCAGTGTGCCGTCTTCGCCGACCTCGAACTCGACCGGATCCTCGCGGCCCTCGGCCTCGATGACGACCGAGACGATGGACAGTTCGTCGCCTGCGTCGGCGTCGGTGACCAGAGCCAAGAGATCGACGTTGATCTCGGTCTCGTCGTCCTCTTCCAGCAGCGCGTCGTCGGCGACCGGCTGGTTGTTGGTCGGGTCGGCCGGGCCGCCATCCTCGCCGGTGACGGTCACAATGATCTCGCCGCTGTCGGAGTTATTGACCGCGCCGCTGTCGTCGGTGGCCGTGTACTGGACGATGAAGTCGCGTTCCTCGCCCAGCTTCAAGCCGAATTCAGCTGCGTCGATGGTCAGAACACTGCCGACGAGGGTGCTGAAGACCGGGATTTCCCGCGTCGTGCCGTCCGCCGCGAGGTCGAGGCTGCCAGTGCCGGTCGCGGTATAGGTCACCGCGAAGGTGTTGGAGGCTGCGATCGTCGGCACGTAGGTGTAGCTGCCGTCGGCATTCACCGTCAGCGTGCCGGTGAGGGTGGTGACCATGCTGCCGGCGGTATAAGTGAAGCCGTTGACGTTGAAGGTGGTCAACGCGAAGCCGCCGGGCAGGTCCAGATTGCCGGTCTCGGTAGCGTCGCCGCGGAACGCCAGGTTCTCGAGATCCGTGCCCGAGCCGTTGAAGCTGACCGTCGGCACCGGGCCGACGTAGTTCAGCACCGGAACGAAGTTGTAGGAGCCGTCGGCTTCGACGACGAGGTCGCCCTCGGTCAGGCCGACCTGGTCGCCCGGCGCATAGGTGGTGCCGCCCACCGTGAAGTCGGTCAGGGTGAAGGTGGTGAAGGTCTCGGGCGCCACGGTGCCCTCGATGGGCGCGGCGGCCAAAACGGCGTCCAGATTATAGGACAAGGTGTCGTTGGCATCCGGATCGGACGCGATCGTCGACAGATCGATCGAGAACGGCGTCGACGTCGTCTCGTCGGCGGAACCGGTCGAGTCGCCCGCCACCGGCCGGTCGTTCAAGCCGTTGATGTTGACCGTCAGCGTTTCGACCGCGCTGTTATTCGCCGCGCCGCTGTCGTCGGTCACCGTGTATTGGATCTGGAAGCTTTCGCTGTCACCGACGCTGAGGCTGTTGAAGGCCAAGGTGTCGAAGCTGACGACGCCATTTTCCTCATTGATCGAGCTGATCGCGCCGCCGGGCAAAAGGGTGACATTCGAGATCGTCAGAACGTCCCCGGTGTCGGGGTCGGTGACCAGGGTATTGAGGTCGATCACCTCGATTTCCTGGTCCTCGATGGTGTCGAACGTCGCCTGGGCAGCGCTTGGCGCATCGTTCACGCCGGTGATCGTGATGGTCACGGTCGCCGTGTCGGTTCCGCCTTCGAAATCGCTCACCGTGTAGCTGAAGGTGTCGGTCGCGGTCGCGCCACCGGGAAGCGTATCGAACGCTCCGTTCGGATCGTAAAGGTAGCTGCCGTTACCGTTGTCGAGCACCGTGCCCAGAGTTCCGGTCGTGTCCAGGCCGTCGACGAACAGGGTGTCGCCGTCGGGATCGACGTCGTTGGTCAGGACCGACCCGGTCGTGAAGAAGCTGTCCTCGTCAGTGGTGAACAGCGCCCCGCCATCGTCATTCGCCGTCGGACCGGGGTTCGAGACGGTGATAGTGAAGCTGCTGTCGGCCGTCAGGGACCCATCGCTGGCGGTCACGATGACGGTGTAGATACCGCCGCCGACCTGGCTGGCCGAGTTGTCGATGGTGCCCGAGATCACGCCGGTCGTGGAATTGATGCTTAGCCCGGCAGGCAGGCCGGAAGCCGAGTAGCTGAGCGTATCGCCGTCGATGTCGCTGAAATCGCCGGCCGTTGGGATCGACACGGTCTCGGCGTCGTCCGCAGTCTGGTCGGCCAGGCCGCCTGCTGCGACGGGCGCGTCGTTGACGCCGGTGATGGTCACGGTAACCGTCCCGGTATCGGTGCCGCCGTTGCCGTCGTCGACGGTGTAGTCGAAGGTATCGGTGCCGGTGGCGCCGCCCGCCAGGGTCTCGAAGGCTCCGTTCGGGTCATAGGTGAAGGTGCCGTCGAGGTTGTCGGTCACCGTACCGGTGGTGCCGGTGGTGTCGATCGACGCGATGGATAGCACGTCACTGGCATCGGGATCGGTATCGTTCGCCAGCAAGGTCGCTCCGGCAATCACGACCGACGAATCCTCGTCCGTCGACGCGGCGTCGTCACCCGCCGTCGGCGCGTCGTTCTGGCCGGTGATCGTCACCGTCGCCGTGGCCGTCGAGGTGCCGCCGTTTCCGTCGTCCGCCGTATAGGTGAACGTGTCGGTCGTGGTCTCGCCGTCCGCCAGCGATTCAAAGGCGCCGGCCGGGTCATAGGTAAAGGTGCCGTCGTTGTTGTTTGTGACGGTGCCGAGGGTGCCGGTATCGTCGATGCTGTAGGTCAGCGTGTCCGAGGTATCGGGATCGGTGGCGTCGGCGGTCAGGTCGACAGCCGGGCCGTCCTCGTTCGCCGCGGCAGCGATCGGCTGGGCGGTCGGCGCGTCGTTGACGCCGGTGATGGTTACCGTCACGGTGCCGACATCGGTGCCGCCGTTGCCGTCAGCGACGGTGTAGTCGAAAGTATCGGTCGCACTCTCACCCACGGCGAGCCCGTTGAACGCGCTGCCAGGATCGTAGGTGAAGGTGCCGTCGAGGTTGTCGGTCACCGTACCGGTGGTGCCGGTGGTGTCGATCGACGCGATGGACAGCACGTCACTGGCATCGGGATCGGTGTCGTTCGCCAGCAAAGTCGCTCCGGCAATCACGACCGACGAATCCTCATCCGTCGACGCCGCATCGTCACCCGCCGTCGGCGCGTCGTTCTGGCCGGTGATCGTCACCGTCGCTGTGGCCGTCGAGGTACCGCCGTTTCCGTCGTCCGCCGAGTAGGTGAACGTGTCGGTCGCGGTCTCGCCGTCTGCCAGCGATTCAAAGGCGCCCGCGGGGTCATACGTGAAGGTGCCGTCGTTGTTGTTTGTAACGGTGCCAAGGGTGCCGGTGTCGTCGACGCTGTAGGTCAGCGTGTCCGAGGTATCCGGGTCGGTGGCGTCGGCGGTCAGGTCGACCGCCGGGCCGTCCTCGTTCGCCGCGGCAGCGATGTCGAGCGCGACCGGCGCGTCGTTCTCGCCGGTGATCGTCAGGTCAAAGGTCTTCGTGGTGATCCCGCCATTGCCGTCGTCGAGCGTGACAGACACGGTTTCGACCGTGCTTTCGCCCACCGCCAGCGCGTCATAGACGGTGCCCGGATCGAAGCTGAAGCCAAACTCCAACCCTGCGCCCAGAGGCGAGGGGATCGCCGTCGGCGCGCCGTCGAGCGTCAGGCTGCCGCCGCCGGTGATCGAGAACGCGGTCAGGACCGCGGTGTCGCCGTCGAAGTCGTAGACCTGGATCGCAAAGCCAAGCGTGGAGTTTTCGCCGGTGGTCTGATTGGCCGCCACCACGAGCGGGGCGTTGTTGTTCTCAAGATCCAGCGTGAAGTCGTCGAATTGGAGGATTTCGACGTCCTGCAGAAGATCGGTGCCCTGGTCGCCATCCGCGGGGTTGGTGTCGGTGACCAGCAGATCGTCATCGTCGTCGTCGTCATCATCGTCGTCGCTGCTTCCGCCGGGCGTGCTGAAGGCGAAGTCTAGGATCGAGCCCTCGAACACCGCCGTGTCGGTGCCGCTGCCGCCGTCGATGGTGTCGTCGCCCAGGCCGCCTTCGAGCGTGTCGTCGCCGCTGCCGCCTTCGATCTCGTCGTCGCCTGCGCCACCGGTGATCACGTCGTCGCCGCCGTCGCCTTCCAGCTCGTCATTGCCCAGGCCGCCGTCGATGGTGTCGTTGCCCGACCCGCCCTCGACCTCGTCGTCGCCTTCGCCGCCGTCGAGAAAGTCGTCGCCGCTGCCGCCATCGATCTCGTCGTCGTTCTTGCCGCCGAGGACCGTGTCTTTGCCCTTGCCGCCTTTGATGTCGTCTTCGCCGTCGCCACCTTCGATGGTGTCGTCGCCGTCGCCGCCGTTGAGCTTGTCGTTGCCGGCGTTGCCGATCAGCTCGTCATTGCCGTCCTGGCCTTTGATATCGTCATTGCCGGATCCGCCGATCAGAGTGTCGTCGCCGTCCTTGCCCTTGATTTTGACTTTGCTGGTCGCGCCGCTTTCGTCGATCAGGTCGTCGCCGTTGGTGCCGTTAATCGTGGACATGGAAATCAGCCCCCCGCTTTGAAAATGCAAATCCGCGGATGACGTTAACATGATTTCTGCGCCTGTCTTCACGAAAGATATGTGTCAGTCACCTGGCCGACATTTGCGCGAAGCCCCGCCGGATTCCGGGCGAAACACCCTGAAATAACAGCAAATCTTCGCTGATCCGGTTTCTGCCAACGCGCGGGCGGGGCGGGGTTTCGTTAACCTAGGTGAACGATTGCCGATTTTGTTAACATGGTAAGGTTGTGCGCGGGTTTGGGTGGATTCCCCTGGCTTGCATTCTGTAGGTTCGGATTGCGCCGATGCCGTGCTTGATTCGCCTGGGCCGCTGTGCGTGGACGCACATGATCTGTCCTCTGGCCTATGTTTTGTGCCTCGCTGGGGCGGCCTATCTGATGGCTCAAGCAAGCCACAGGACACGCCATGAGCTGGAACCCCACCCTCGACCCCGATTGCCCCACCGGCGACGCCGTGGACGCCATCGACACCGTCATCATCCCGCGCGCCCGCGACCTCGGCAATTTCGAGGTCCGCCGCGCGCTGCCTGCGCCGAAACGCCAGATGGTCGGCCCGTTCATCTTCTTCGACCAGATGGGTCCGGCCGAGTTCCTGCCCACGAAAGGTATGGACGTTCGCCCGCACCCGCATATCGGCCTCGCCACCATCAGCTACCTGTTCCGCGGCCGCATGCACCACCGCGACTCGCTTGGCACCGACGCCTGGATCGAACCGGGCGCTGTCAATTGGATGGTCGCGGGCCACGGCATCACCCATTCCGAACGCACCGACGATGAAACCCAGACTGACCCGATGCCGTTTTTCGGTATCCAGACCTGGGTCGCGCTGCCGAAAGACCACGAGGATCGCCCCGCCGAGTTCATCCACGCCGCCAAGGACGACCTGCCGGTCATGGACGGCGAGGGCAAACAGGTCCGCCTGATCCTGGGGTCAGCCTACGGCGAGAAGGCTCCGGTCAAGACGGCGTCAGAGATGTTCTACGCCGACGCCGTCCTGCAGCCCGGTGCGACTCTCCCGATGCCAGACGACCACGAAGACCGCGGCGTCTATGTCGTGGAGGGCGCCGTCAGCGTCGCGGGCGACACCTACGACGCCGGCCAGATGATGGTCTTTCGCCCCGGCGACCGTGTCTCGCTGCAGGCCGGCCCGCAAGGCGCGCGGCTGATGCTTTTGGGCGGCGAGACCCTGGAAGGCCCGCGCTACATCTGGTGGAACTTCGTCGCCTCGTCGAAAGAGCGAATCGACGAAGCCAAGGAGGCCTGGCGCGCCGAGGACTGGGCGCACAATCCGCGCTTTCACCTGCCGCCCGGCGACAATGCAGAGTTCATCCCGCTGCCGCCTCGGTGATCCGCCCCGCGACCAAGGCCGACCTACCGGCGATCCGCGACCTGCAGATCGCGAGCTGGCGCCGCACCTACCGCGGCATCCTGTCGGACAGCTTCCTCGGCGACCCGCTCGCCGAGGTGCTCACCCAACGCTGGTCCGCCTCGCCGGGCCGTAACTGGCTGATCGACACCGCCTGGGACGCCGACGCGCTCACCGGCTTCGTCGCCATCGACCGCGCCCATGACGGCGGACCTTACATCGACAACCTCCACGTCGCGGCCAAGGCGCAGGGCAGGGGCCTTGGCCGTGCGCTGATGGCCCACGCCGCCGCCACGCTGGCGGCCGAGGACCACCGGACACTCTGGCTCACCGTCATCCGCGAAAACACCGCCACCCGCGCATTCTACCGCCGCCAGGGCGGCGCAGAGGGGCCCGAGCAGGCCGAGCGCATATACGGTCAGCCGGTCGTGAGTTTGCCGGTCCGCTGGTCCGATTTGCCGGCGCTTGCCGGCCTAGGACGTGTCCCCATTAAGGGGATTCACAACGCGATATGGTTCTGATTCACTCTTCCGAAAACGGAGGCGGTGATGAGCAGGCATGATTTGAGCGACCAAGAGTGGGCAGTGATCCAGCCTTTG
>JASJCA010000102.1 GCA_030066215.1 Rhodobacter sp.
ATGCGGAGCTTGACGGCTCAAGCCAGGCGATGATCGACGGCATCGCCAACTACGCCGGCGACCCCGGGGTCGAGGCCACCTGCCGCGCTGCGACCGCCGAGATCGACGCCGCCATCGACGCCCGCCTGCCGGCGTTGCGCGCCGCCCCCGACCTGTCGCTGATTGCCGTGCAGGACCAGGCCGGGCTGCCGGTCGACAGCCTCAAGGCAAACGTCAAGCTGGCGATCTCGGGCGGCCAGAACGAGCCGCGCGACGCCATCGCCGGGGCGGCCTGGGCGCTTTTGACCTTTCCCGAACAGCTCGCCCTGATCCGGGCCGGCCGGGCCGACTGGCGCGCGGCCTTCGAGGAATACGCCCGCTGGATCTCGCCCATCGGCATGTCGCCGCGGCGCGTGGCGCGGGCGGATCGGGTCGGCGGGGTGGATTTCGCGCCCGAGGTCCGCGTGTTTTTCATGTTCGGCGCGGGCAATCGCGACGCGTCCGTGTTCGACCGGCCGGACGCCTTCGACATCACCCGCGACTGTTCGGCCTCGCTGGCCTTCGGCGCGGGGCCGCATTTCTGCGCCGGCGCGGCGGCGAGCCGGGCCTTGATCGCCGAGGTCGCGCTGCCGATGTTGTTTCAGCGCCTGCCGCGACTGCGCCTGACGGGCAAGGTGCCGTTTGCGGGCTGGGCGTTCCGCGGGCCGCTCGAGGTTCCGGTGGCGTGGGACCCATGAGGATCCAGGGCTACGACATGTATCCGCTGACGCCCGAGCGCTTCGGGGATTTCGAGACCGTGCTCGGCCGCGGCGGGATCGGCGGCTGCTGGTGCATGTATTGGCTGACCGACCGGATGGAGGCCTTCAACCGCGGCACCATCGGCGGGTCCAAGGGCGCCAACAAGGCCGCGTTCCGGGAGGTGATCGCCGCAGGGCCGCCCGGGCTTTTGGCCTACGACGGCGACGAACCGGTCGGCTGGGTCCGTGTGATGCCGCGAGCGCGTCACCCCGGGCTGGCGCGGTCGCGGCTCTATGGCGTTACGGAGGACATCGGCGGGATCTGGTCGGTGTCGTGTTTCGTGATCCGCCGGGCCTGGCGCGGCCGCAGTCTTAGCGCAGTGCTGCTGCGCGCGGCGATCGCGCACGCCAGGGCGGGCGGGGCGCGGGCGGTCGAGGCCTACCCGAACGACGCCGAAGGCCGGCTGTCGGGGATGGCGCTGTATCGCGGGCGCGCCTCGACCTTCCGCCGGTTCGGTTTCGAGGAGGTCTGGCGCACGGGCAAGGACAAGCCGTTGATGCGCCTGACGCTCGGCTGAGCCGGTCTTCTGGTGGCAATTCCGCACATCTGGCCGGACACGGGACCGTGCGCAGGCCCTTCGGCATTGCCGCGGCGCCCGCGCGCCCCCATATTCGACCCATGCTGAAGTTCACCCCGATCCTACTGGCGATCCTCTATGCGCTGGCGATGTACCGCTTTTCGGCCTGGCGCACGGGGCGCGAGCTTGACGCCAAATCGACCGAATTGGCCGATCCGATGCTGAAGACGCTGACCGACCGGATGGCCGGCGCGCTCGATCTGCCGCGGATCCGGGTGCATATCTACGAGGTCGATCCGGTCAACGGGCTGGCGGCGCCGGACGGACGCATCTTCATCACCCGCGGGTTTTTCAAGAAGTACCGCGCCGGTGAGGTCAGCGCCGACGAGATGGCCAGCGTGATCGCGCACGAGTTGGGGCATGTCGCCCTCGGCCACTCGCGGCGCCGGATGATCGACTTTTCGGGGCAGAACGCGCTCAGGACCGCGCTGGCGATGGTGTTGAGCCGGTTCCTGCCCGGAATCGGCGTCTATATCGCCAACGCGCTGACCACGCTGTTGGCGGCGCGGCTCAGCCGGTCGGACGAATACGAGGCCGACGCCTATGCCGCCGCGCTGCTGGTCAAGTCCGGGATCGGCACCGACCCGCAGAAGTCGCTGTTCCGCAAGCTCGAGGCGTTGACCGCGGCCAACATGGGCGCGGTGCCGGCCTGGCTGATGAGCCACCCCAAGACCGCCGAGCGCATCGCGGCGATCGAGAAGATGGAGATCCGCTGGGCGCAGGTGCCACAGAAAGGGTGAACCTCCCCCACGCCGCTCATTACGCCATTTCAGGCGTCGTTTGCGAATTCGCAGGTCGGGCCGCGTGCAAAGTGCGCCCCAGAGGGGCTGACGAGCGCCCCCTCACCCGACCTTCTCGGCGCCGCGAAAACCCGTGGCGACCACGAATTTCTCGGAGCTGTCGGCGCGGCTCGCTGGCGGCTTGACGTTGGCGACCCTGGCGAAGCGTTGCTTGAGCTGCTGCTGCAGCGCGCCCTCGGCGCCGCCAGCCAGGACTTTGGCGACGAAGGCGCCGCCCGGGGCCAGCACGTCGAAGGCGAACTCGGCCGCCGCCTCGCAGAGGGCTATGATGCGCAAATGATCGGTCTGCTTGTGGCCCGACGACGCTGCGGCCATGTCGGACAGCACGACGTCGGCCGGCCCGTCGAGCCAGGATTTGACCGCGTCGTCCGCGCCCGGGTCGAGAAAATCGAGCCGGTGGATCTCGGCGCCGGCGATCGGCTCCACCGCCTGCAGATCGATGCCCAGGACCCGGCCGACGGGCTTGCCCGGCGTTTCGCCCAGGGCGTTGACCCGTTGGACCGCCACCTGGCACCAGCCACCCGGGGCGCAGCCCAGGTCGACCACCCGGGCGCCGGGCACCAGAAACCCGTACTTGTCGTCGAGTTCCAGGATCTTGTAGGCGGCGCGCCCGCGATAGCCCTCGTCTTTGGCGCGCTTGACGTAAGGGTCGTTGAGCTGCCGCTCGAGCCAGCGGGTCGACGACAGCTTGCGCCCCCGCGCGGTCCTGACCTTGGTGCGCAGGTCGCGCCGGCCGCGTCCGGAAGTATTCTTTGCCACGGCATCGGTCCTTTCGGGGCGCGGGATAACCGCTGCGGCACGACACGGCAAGGCGGCGGGTCAGCCGTCGTTCAGCGCGCAGGCGTAGAATAGGCTGCCGCCGGGCCCCTGCCCCGGGCGGCGCACGAACCCCGCCTTCTCTAGCACGCGGATCGAGGCGGCGTTGGCCGGGTCGACGCCGCCGACGAGCCGGTCGCAGGCCGAGGCGGTGCTAAGCGCGGTGGCGAGGCCGCGGACCAGTTCGGTGCCGTAGCCCCGGCCCCAGGCGTGTTGCGCCAAGAGGTAGCCGAACATGATCTCTGAGCCGCCGGGATGCAGCAGAACCAGGCCGATTAGCGCGCCGTGTTCGTCGCGGGCTGCCAGCACTGTCGCGTCTGCGGTCGCAGTGGCCAGCCAGGCGGCGCCGTCGATACCGACTGGAGGGACCTGCAGATTGGGCGGCAGGAAGGCGGTTACCTCCGGCGACAGGATGCCCGCGACCTCAAAGGACAGCCGCGATGGGTGCCCGACATCCGGCACCGCCTCCACGCGCAGGCGCTCGGTCTCAAACCGAAAATCCCGGGGCAGCCCAGACATAAGTCGCGACCGGCGGTCAGTACGGCCCGTCTTCGAGCACGCCGTCGGCGCTCATCTGGGCGTAGAGTAGCCCCTCGCGCAAACCGCGGTCGGCGACGGACAGGCGGTCGGTGGGCCAGACCCGCAACAGCGCCTGCAGGATCGCCGCGCCCGACATGATCAGCGCGTGCCGGTCGCGGCCGATGCGCGGGTCGTTGCGCCGCCCGGTGGGGCCCAGGCGCAGGTAGTCGCGGATCACCCGGTCGATCTGGTCCGAGGTCATGCGCAGCCCGTCGACCTTGTTGCGGTCATACCGCTTCAGGCCCAGATGGCTCGCCGCGACGGTGGTCACGGTGCCGGAGGTGCCGATGATCTGAAAACCCTCTTTCTCCTGGATCAGATCGTAGGGTGCAAAGCTGGCGAGGTTTTCCTCGAAGAACCAACTCATCAGCGCAAATCGTCCTGCGTCGTCCTGAACATCGTGAAACTGGTCGCGCAACGTGGCGACGCCTAAAGGCACCGAAATCCAATCCACCACCTTGGCGTGCGGGAACGGGCTGTCGGCAGGCTTGAAGCCGTTGTGCAGCCGCATGATCGCCCGCGGCCGGTCGTGTTTCGGCACCCGGGTAAGGTCGATCCACACCAATTCGGTCGAGCCGCCGCCAATATCGACGACCAAGAGTTGCTCGGTCTTCGTGGACACAAGGGGCGCGCAGGATACGACGGCCAATTGCGCCTCTTCCTGGGGCTCAATGATCTCCAGCTTCAGGCCCGTTTCGCCTTTGACATAGGCCATGAATTCGTCGCCGTTTCCGGCGCGACGACAGGCCTCGGTCGCCACAAGGCGCATCCGGCGCACATCGTGCTTTTCCAGCTTTTTCTTACAGATCCGAAGCGCTTGCACGGTTCGCGCCATCGAGCCGCGGCTCAGCCGGCCAGAGCGTTCCAGCCCATAGCCCAGCTGCACCGACTTCGAAAAGCTGTCGACGACGTGGAATTGGCTGCCCTTGGGCTGGGCGATCAGCATGCGGCAGGAATTAGTCCCGAGGTCCAGCGCCGCGTAGAGCGCTGCGGGGTCGGATCGTTGCGGTGCGGGTGGCTCTACCGAAACCGGGAACGCGCCCGCACCTATCGGACGCTTGGGCGCCATGGGGATCGCCCTCCAAACTGGTTGCGGACAGCGTAGGGGCCGATGGAGAGTCGCGCAAGGAAAGTCTTGTGCCGCGGCTCATGAATTTCATGAGGGTTTTTCCGGTCCAGGGCGGTGGCGTCGGCAAGGACCGCGGGTTAGCTCTGAATACATCCGTCGTTTGTTTGGGCTCACATGTCGAAAACCGGCGCTGATTGCCGGGCCACGGAGTTTAGAAGCGGTCAAGTTGAAGGAATCAAAACTCCATGGCGCAGGTTACCATCGTCTACTGGCGCGACATCCCGGCTCAGGTGATTGCCGGCAAGGGCCGCCGTGGCGCCAAGGCCGCGCTACCGGAACGGTTCGAACAGGCGATCGACCGCGCGGCGATGAAGGTTGGCGCGCGCGACACCGACGCCTATCTGGCCGAGTGGCGCAAGGCGGCGCCGGTGGAGGTTGCGGGCACCGATGCTGATGTGGCTGCGTCCGAAGCCGCGCGGATCGAGGCCGAGTACGACGACGCGCGCCTGAAGGCGCTGATTGCAAACGACGGATGGGCGTAACGCCCAAGGGTATATGGAGGGCCGCAATGGCTTTGCTGAACTTCAAAAAGCGCGATGCAGCGCCCGCCACAGCCGGCCTCGACGTCGAGGCGTTCTTGCAGGGCTACTCCATCGAGGTGATGCCGCGCACCGCCGAAAAGGTCGAGGATTTCAGCGCGATCCTGCCGGCGGGCACCCGGGTCTATATAGCCCATATCGAGGGCACTCCGATCGAAGACATGGTGGCGACGGCCAGGCGGATCGCGGGCGAAGGCTACGACGTGATGCCGCATTTTCCGGCGCGGATCATTCCGGACGCCGCGACGCTGGCCGACTGGATCGCGCGTTACCAGGGCGAGGCCGGCGTCGACCAGGCTCTACTGCTGGCCGGCGGCGTGAAGGAGCCAGTGGGCGCGTTCCATTCCTCGATGCAACTGATGGAGACCGGTCTGTTCGACAAGGCTGGGTTCAAGCGCCTGCATGTGGCCGGCCATCCCGAGGGCAATCGCGACATCGACCCCGACGGCTCGGACTGGAACGTCAGCGAGGCGCTGCAGTGGAAGCAGAAGTTCTCGGAACGCACTGACGCGGCGATGGCAATCGCCACGCAATTCGCCTTCGAGGCGCAGCCGGTGATCGCCTGGGTCGACCGGCTGGCGCGCGAGGGCATTGCGCTTCCGGTCCATATCGGCATCGCGGGGCCCGCGAAGCTGCAGACGCTGATCAAATTCGCCATCGCCTGCGGCGTCGGGCCGTCGCTGAAGGTGCTGCAGCGCCGGGCGATGGACGTCACCAAGCTGGTCCTGCCCTACGAACCGACCGACGTAGTCGCCGCACTCGCCGCGCACAAGGCCGCCAACCCGGCGTTTGGCATTGAACAGGTGCATTTTTTCCCGCTCGGCGGCATCAAGACCTGCGCCGCCTGGGCACGCGACAACGGCGGCGCCGCCGCCCAGCCGATGCGCGCCAGCGCCTGATGCCCGACGCGCTGCTTTTTGATCTCGACGGCACGCTACTCGACAGCGATCCGCTGCACCGCGAGGTCTTCGCCGAGATCCTTGCGCCGTTCGGCTATGCGGTGGACGCGGCGTTCTACCGCGACCGGATCCACGGCCGGTTGAACCGCGATCTCTTTGCCGAGCTGACGCCGGGGCTCGACCGCGACCGGGCCGATTGGGACAAGGAGGCGCGATTCCGCGACCTGATCCAGGTGCGTGGGGCCGACCCGACGCCGGGGCTGGTGGCGTTTCTTGGCCGCGCCGATGCCGCCGGGCTGCCTTGCGCCGTGGTCACCAATGCCTGCCGGCTGAACGCCGCGGCGATGCTCGACGTGCTGGGCCTCGGCCACATGTTCCGTGCCGTGATCTCGGCCGAGGACTGCCCGGCCGGCAAGCCCGACCCGGCGCCCTATCTCGCCGGCGCCGCGGCGGTCGGCGTAGCTCCCGCGCGCTGCCTGGCCTTCGAGGACAGCCCCTCGGGCCTCGCCTCGGCGCGGGCCGCGGGCTGCACCGTGGTCGGCCTGCCCTCGTCGCTATCTCCGGACGCGTTGCGCGCCGCCGGCGCCCACCACGTCGCCACCGACTTTACCGATCCCGCGCTCGAGCCCTTGCTCGTCGCCCCAGCAGGAGCCCCGGCATGACCCGCACCGTCATCGCATCGCACTCGAAGACCGTCACCATCGGCTTCGACGAGCCGTTCTGCGTGATCGGCGAACGGATCAACCCCACGGGGCGCAAGGTGCTGGCCGCGCAGCTCGAGGCCGGGGACTTTTCGACCGTCGAACGCGACGCGCTGGAGCAGGTGGCCTGCGGGGCGATGGTGCTCGATGTCAATGCCGGCGTGGTCTACAACTCGAACCCCGATCCAAACCAGACCGAACCGCCTCTGATGACCAAGATGATCGAGCTTGTTCAAGGGCTTGTGGACGTTCCTTTATGTATCGATTCCTCTGTTCCGGGGGCGTTGGAGGCCGGCCTGGAAGTGGCGGGCGGGCGGCCGCTGTTGAACTCCGTGACCGGCGAGGAAGAACGGCTGGAGGCAATCCTGCCCCTGGTGAAGAAGTACGACGTGCCGGTGGTGGCGATTTCGAACGACGACACCGGGATCAGCGAGGACCCCGAGGTGCGGTTCGCGGTGGCCAAGAAGATTGTCGAACGCGCGGCCGATTTCGGCATCCCGGCGCATGACATCGTGGTCGACCCGCTGGTGATGCCGGTGGGCGCGATGGCGACGGCGGGGCGGCAGGTCTTCGCGCTGGTGCGCAAGCTCCGCGAGGAGTTGGGGGTCAACACCACCTGCGGCGCCTCGAATATCTCGTTCGGGTTGCCGCACCGGCACGGCATCAACGCCGCCTTCCTTCCGATGGCGATCGGGGCGGGGATGACCAGCGCCATCATGAACCCGGTGCGGCCGGTTGAGATGGAGGCGATCCGGGCGGCGAACTTTTTGATGAATCACGACGCGAACGGGGCGGAATGGATCAAGTTTTCCAGGGTCCTGGACGCGGTGAAGGAGGGCACGCCCTTTCCCGAGGCCAGCCAGGCCTCGGCGGCGGCGGGCAGCGGCCGGGGTGGACGGCGGCGGCGGCGGGCGTAAGGCGCGCAAATTCCTTCGAAGGCAATTGCCTGACATTTCCGAGAACACTGGGGCCGCGGGTCAGGACAGAGCTTTGCCGAGGCGTGGCAGGCGGGCCTTTTTAAGAAGCTTGCGCAACGGCTGTGCTTCGCCCGACAGACGCTCTGCGGTGGCTTGCACCCGCGCCACGGCGTCGGCGACACGGTCAGGGTGCTCAGACCAAAGCTGCCAGAGAAACCTGTCGGGATCACGGCGGACCAGGCCCTCTGCGGCGAGCGCATTCTGCGGGAAGTCCTGGGCGTTGACGGTCAGCAGGACCTCGGCGGAGCCGGCGATGGCCGACGCCAGGACATGGATGTCATGCTGGTCGGGCAGCCAAAGCCGGGCCTCGATCCCCGGCGCGCGCGGAATGGTGGCGTTGGGCCAGGCGGCGCGGATCAGCGCGATGTCGCCGCGGGCGAGCGTCTCGCCTTCCGGCCCCAGCTTGCGGGCGGCGCGGGCCCATTCCTCGAGAATGCGGTCAGACCAAAGCGGCGTGAACAGCCCCTGCCCGGCTACGGCAAGCAGTACCTCGCGCATCACCGTCGGATAGAGCACGCAGGCGTCGAGCAGGGCTTTCATGCGTCCGCTCCCGGAGACAGGTCAGCGTCGCCGGTCACGGCAGAACCCGGAAGAAAAGCGCCTTCAGATAGCCGGTTTCGGCCAGTTGCGGTAGCTGCGGATGGTCGGGGCCCGCGAAACCGGTGTGGATCAGCTGCGCGCGCCGGCCGGCCCTGCCGATCCCCCGGACGCTGGCGGCGCGAAACCGCGGTAGGTCGGCGGCGTGGCTGCAGGAGCAGAGGCCGAGATAGCCGCCGGGCTCAACAAGGCGCACCGCGAGGCGAGCAACGCGTTCGTAGGCACGGAGCCCTGCATCGAGCGACTTGCGTGAGGGCGCAAAGGCGGGCGGGTCGCAGATGACGAGATCGAAGGTCTGGCCCTCTTCTGCCAGCGCCTCCATCACCTTGAACGCGTCGCCGCGTTGCGTGGCGAAACGTCCCCCGACACCGGTTGCGTCCGCCCCCTGCCCGGCCAGATCGAGCGCCGCCGCGGAGCTGTCCACGGCCAATGCGCTCGTGGCCCCGCCCGCCAAAGCGGCGAGCGCGAAACCGCCGACATGGGAAAACACATCGAGCATGCGGCCATCTTTGGCGAGCCGCTGAGCAAAGGCGTGGTTGTCACGCTGGTCGTAGAATAGGCCGGTTTTCTGGCCCCCGGTCAGATCGGCGGAATAGGTCGCGCCGTTCATCGGCACCTGGACCGGTCCGTCCACGGCGCCGAACAGCACCTCGGTCACTTCGTCGAGCCCCTCCAGCGTCCTGGTCCGGCCCGCGGCATTCTTCACCAGCGTCGTGATGCCGGTCGCCTCGCGCAGCGCCTCTGCCAGCGGGTCCAGCAGACGCTCGGCCCAGGCGGCATTGGGCTGCAAAACGGCGGCCTCTCCGAACCGGTCGACGACGACGCCGGGCAGGCCGTCGGCCTCGGCATGGATCAGGCGGTAGAACGGCCGGTCGTAGAGCCGGGCGCGATGCGCCAGAGCCGCACCGATCCGCGCTGCGAACCAGTCCCGGTCGATCACCGCACTGGGGTCTCGGTCGAGCATGCGGGCGAAGATCTTCGAGCCGGGATTGACCGCGACCAGGCCGAGGGGCTTGCGCGCGGCATCCTCCAAAACGGCCAGGCTGCCCGGCGCCAGCGCCTTGGTGCGACGGTCGGTCACCACCTCGTCGGCATAGACCCAAGGAAAGCCGTGGCGGATCGCGCGGGCCTCGGCCTTGGGCCGCAGGCGCACAACAGGAAAAGAGGACGGCGACATGGCCGTCCTCCTAGACTGTCCCTGGCTGAGGGTTAAGCCCTCAAAGCTGGTTGATCGCGCCGACCAGGCCGTTGTCGCGTTCGGCGTATCCGGCCGCCTTGCCGAGTTCCTCGCCGATCACGAAGGCCAGGTGGTCGACGATCCGCACCTTCTGGGTGATGCCGTTGGCTTCGGCCTCGACGGCCTCCTGCCCGCCGAGGGCGGGGAAATCGGCCTTGACGAAATGCGGATCCATCAGAACCTCGCCGGTCTCGGCATCGCGGACCATCATGGTGAACTGGACCGCGTGCACGCCGCCGACCGTATAGCGGGCTTTTTCGGTGAGCGCGTGGAACCGGCTGACCACGACGTCGAGCACCACCGCGCGGTCGCCGTCCAATTCATCGGTGCCCTTTTTCAAGCCGGCCTCGACGATCGCCTTGACCTGTTCGTGGCGGTTGCCCGGCGGGTCCTCGCGCCAGACAATGTCGCCGCTGGGATAGTAGCGGTTGGCCTCGCTGACTTTCAGCGTCTCGGGCACGGTGACATATGTCGCCACCACCTTGTAGCTCGGCGCGATGGCGGCCTCGGGCGCCTCGACTGGAGCGTTTACTGCCGTCGTGGGCGCGATGTTCCGCGAGGCGGGAACGTCGAAAGTCGCAGTTTCCGTCGCGGCGCAGGCGCTGAGCCCGAGGGCCGCGGCGAGCGCAATGACAGGACGAAGATTTCGTGTGCTGTTCGTGGTCATGACCACCTCCTGGGGCTTTGGCCCTTTTCTTTTTCGGTGGCCGAAAGATCGGCGCGAAATACGGCGGAAATGAGAAAATCCCGGAGCATTTTCCGGGATTTCTTAACCTTAACGGCTTGATTCGAAGGGTCTCAGGCCGGCTTTTCGTGGGGCCGCGGTCGGTGCCCAAAGCGCTTGCGCAACCACTCGCCGAGCACTCGGAAAGCGTGAGCGGTAGCCTCGGCGCGTAATTGTCGGGCGCGAATCTCATAGTACTCGTGGGTCTGGATAGGCTGCATAATCGGTGTCCTTGACGTCCCTTGGTCCGCCTCCCTGATCGATGAGCTATGTGATCGACGGGAGTTTCGCGACGGCCAAATCGGCAATCCCGGCATGCAGCACGCGCAATGCCGCCAGTCCGAACGGACTTCCTCTTGTTAGCGCTAACAATTCCTGTTATCGGCCGGCGGGACAGTGAAGAGAAGGTCTTGACCGATGGCGCTGAACTCAGAGATCGCGAGGGTGACCGAGCGGATCGTCGTACGCAGCCGCGACGCTCGGGCGGCCTATCTGCGGAAGATCTCCGCGGCCGCCTCGGACGGGCCCGCGAGGGCGCATTTGGCCTGCGGCAACCAGGCCCACGCTTATGCGGCAATGGGCCCCGACAAAGATGCGCTCGTCCAGGCGCGGGCGCCGAACCTCGGGATCGTGACCGCCTACAACGACATGTTGTCGGCGCATCAACCGTTCGAAGCCTATCCGGCTTTGATCAAAGAAGCTGCGTGCAAGGCGGGCGCCACGGCCCAGGTGGCCGGCGGCGTGCCGGCAATGTGCGACGGGGTCACGCAAGGTCGGCCGGGGATGGAACTGTCGCTGTTCTCCCGCGATGTGATCGCCTTGGCAGCCGGGGTGGCGCTGTCGCACAATTGCTTCGATGCGGCGGTTTACCTTGGGGTCTGCGACAAGATCGTGCCGGGACTGGTCATCGCGGCGGCGACGTTCGGGCACATCCCGGCGGTGTTCCTGCCTGCCGGGCCGATGATCAGCGGCCTGCCGAACGACGAAAAGGCGCGGGTTCGCCAACAATTCGCGGCCGGTGAGGTCGGGCGTGACGCGTTGATGGCGGCCGAGATGGCCAGCTACCACGGTCCCGGCACCTGCACCTTCTACGGTACAGCCAACACCAACCAGATGCTGATGGAGGTCATGGGGCTGCACCTGCCGGGCGCCAGTTTCGTCAATCCCGGCACGCCGCTCCGCGAGGCTCTGACGGTGGCGGGCGCTGAGCGGGCGCTCGAGATCACCGCTTTGGGGAACGACTACCGACCGGCCGGCGAGGTCTTGGACGAAAAGGCCTTTGTCAACGGCATCGTTGGGCTGATGGCGACCGGCGGCTCGACAAACCTCGTGCTGCATTTGCCGGCGATGGCGCGAGCTGCGGGGGTGATCCTCGAACTCGATGACTTCGATGCAATCAGCGCGGTGGTGCCCCTGATGGCCAAAGTCTATCCCAATGGCCTGGCCGACGTGAACCATTTCCATGCTGCAGGGGGCTTGAGCTTTCTGATCGGCGAGTTGTTGAACGCCGGGCTCTTGCATCCCGACACCAGCACCGTCGCTGGCGACGGACTGGAGCGGTATACCCGCGAGCCGAAACTGCTCGATGGCGCGCTGCATTGGCTCGGCGGCGCGCCCCAGAGCCTGAACGACAAAGTCCTGCGCCCCGTCCGCGATCCGTTCCAGCCAACCGGCGGGCTTCGCGAATTGACCGGAAACCTGGGACGCGGCGTGATGAAGGTCTCGGCGGTCAAGCCCGAGCATCAGGTCGTCGAAGCATCTGCACGTGTGTTCGACGACCAGGAGGCGGTGAAGGAAGCGTTCAAATCCGGGGAGTTCACCGAAGACGTCGTGGTGATTGTCCGGTTTCAGGGGCCGAAAGCGAACGGCATGCCGGAATTGCATTCGCTGACGCCGGTGCTGTCGGTGCTCCAGGGCCGCGGGTTGAAGGTGGCACTGGTCACCGATGGGCGAATGTCGGGCGCCTCCGGCAAGGTCCCGGCGGCAATCCATGTCTGCCCAGAAGCGGCGGCCGGGGGACCTTTGGCGCGGCTGCGCGATGGGGATCTGGTGCGGGTCGATGCGGCAGACGGACGACTTGACGTGCTCGGCATCGATCTACCGGCGCGCGCCCCAGTTTCGGTCGATTTGTCGGCAAATGCTGAAGGCGTCGGTCGCGAGATGTTCGGTATGTTCCGACGGACGGTGGGCGATGCACAACATGGCGCTGGGGTGGTCGTATAGCGGCCGCCGGTTTCGGGGGTGGTGGATGTGAGACCACAGAATTGTTTTCTCGTCGGTGATATGTCAGGCGGGCCAAAAAGGGAGCCGGTGCAATGATCACACCCGAAGCGGCGAGCGTGCGGACATTGGAGCTGTGCCGAATGGCGCCGGTGATCCCGGTTCTTGTGATCCAGGATGCGGCGACGGCGCAGTCCCTGGCTGAGGCGCTTGTGGCCGGCGGGCTGCCGGTGCTGGAGGTCACGCTTCGCACGCCCGCAGCGCTGCAGGCGATTTCAGCCATGGCGGGCGTGCCGGGCGGCGTTGTCGGGGCCGGCACCGTGCTGAACGCAGGCGATGTGGCGGCGGCAAAGGCGGCGGGCGCTCGGTTCGCGGTGTCGCCGGGCGCCACGGATGCGCTGCTCGACGCTTGTGAGGCGGCGGACCTGCCGATCTTGCCTGGCGCGGCGACAGCGAGCGAGGCGATGCGGCTCTTGCAGCGCGGCTATACCACGGCAAAGTTTTTCCCTGCCGAAGCGGCGGGCGGCGCGCCGGCGCTGAAGGCGCTCGGCGCGCCGCTGCCACAGATGACCTTCTGCCCGACAGGGGGCGTGGGCCCGGGCAATGCGGGCGATTACCTCGGCTTGCCGAATGTCGCCTGCGTCGGCGGGTCCTGGGTCGCGCCTACGGCGATGGTCGACGCCGGCGACTGGGCCGGTATCGAAGCGCTCGCACGGGAGGCGGCGGTTTTGGCGGGATAGCCCGCCGACCGCAGCCGCCGCAAACCGTCTTTATGGCATGGATTGATCGCACAGCGTTGGTTCGCGATATCAATAGCCTTTGCCGTTCAGGGCCATGACCGTGCCGTTGATTGCCAGCATCGCATTGCCTTCCCCGGGCACGGACGCCAGGGACAGATTCAGGGCTGCCGGCTCTTCAATCGGCTCGGGCGGCGGCCCCGGGAGGTCGGGTATTGGATCTGTGAAATCAATGTCGTCTATGTTGAAAAACAGCCAGGGGAACAGCTTTTTGGTCACCTGGATCATACGCTTCTCATCTTCCTTCTTTCGAAGGGCTTCCAGGGCCTTCAAAATTTGCGCAGTCCGGCTTGACGGGACAGTGATGCGTGCCTCGGTCTTGCCGTCAATCATCAATACAACTTCGGACATAAATCTCTCCTTGTGCCTACGTTTGCGGTAGTAGGCTAGGACGTGGTTCCGATGGTGTCACGCGCCAAGTGGCTGTCTGTCACGATATCCACTTACACACAGCGGGGCCCATCGCGGCCGAAGGCGGAGAAGGGGAGCACGTAACGCGCGCCCCCGCTGGATCAGGCTAGGTGTTCCGGGCGGCGGCCGCGGCGGCCACCACGGCGGCTTGGTGTCGGCGGGGCGGTCAGTCCCTCTCGCAATACCGCGGTCATCGGGTGCGCAGTGTCGCCCCCGTATTCCGCTAACAGGCAGCGGATCGCTGCTGTCGGGGCAACTCCGGCGGGCAACTTGATCGCCCAGTCGACGAAGATCGTCCGGCACTCGGCCGGACCGATGCCGTCAATCCGATATGCTTCGCGGATCAGGCCGCTGGCGTCGATCTCATCAAGCGTCATGCGCGTTTCTCCACAGCCCCAGGCACCCGCGCCAGGGCCGCCTCGACAATCGAAGCGGCGCGGTCGCTTTGCGCGTTGATCCGGGCGGAGAGACCTTCGAAGCTCTCCGCTCCGGTCTGGCGCAGCACAAATCCTCGACCGCCCTCGCCCAAATCCTCCAGCTCAAGCTCTGATCCGGTCAAGAGCCGCGCCGCCGCTTGAACCTGCCAAAAAACGCCATAGGCCTTGCTCAAATCCG